>NZ_JAMZIK010000150.1 GCF_024178315.1 Siccirubricoccus soli
CCGCGGCGGCGGCGGCGGCAGGCTCGCCTGCCTCCCGCACCTCCCGCAGCAGGGCGGTGAGCCGGTCTTCGGAGGCTGGCGGGGGCAGCGCCGCCAGCGCCTTCCGCGCTGCCTCCAGCCGTGGCCCCGCCGCCGCCTGCCGCGAAGCCGCCTCCTCCAGCGCCGTCGCCAGCCCCGCCGCCGCGCCGCCGAGCTGGCGGGCCGCCGCCAGCTCCGCCCTGGCGGGGATCAACCTTGCCGCCTCCGCCGGCGGCACCTCGGCGCCAAGCTGGCGGAGCAGCCGCGCGAGGGCCGCCGCCGCCTCCGCCTGCGCGGCTTCCAGCCGTGGCAGCTCGCGCTCCGCCCGCTCCGCCCCGGCCAGCTCCTCGGCCAGCAATCCGATCCGCTCGGCCTCCGCCAGCAGCGCAGGCGCGCCGAGCAGGGAAGCCAACTGCCCGGCCAGGGTCTCCCGCCGGCGCAGCGCCGCCTCATGCTCCGTCGCAGCGCGGGAGAGCTGCCCGCGCAGCGTCTGGAAGCGCGGCGCCAGCTCGGCGCCGAGGGCCGGCGCGTCCGGGTGCGCCGCCAGCCAGCCACGCGCCGCCTCGGCTGCCGCCAGCCAGGGGCGGACGGCGCGGATGCGCTCCAGCCGCAGGATCTCGGCCGCGGCCCCCCTGCCCTTCTCCCGCGCCGCTGCCAGCCCGGCCTCCGCCGCCGCCAGCGCCTTCTCCTGGGCGAGGAATTCCTCCGGCCGCCAGAGCTCCTGCTTCAGCGTCCGCTGCGCCGTCTGCAGCCCCTCCAGCCCCTGATAGAAGGGGCGGGTCTTGTTGGCCCGCGTCGGGGCCAGCCTGTCGCGCAGCTCGGTCAGCTCGCCGCGCAGCTTATGCGCATCCCGCAACCCGCCCGCCGCCGCCTGCAAGGCCGCGCCCAGCGCCCCGCCGGAGGCCAGCAACTCCTCCCCGCCCGCCCGTAGCCGCTCGGTGCCGAGCACGAAGAGGCGTTCCAGCAGGGGCTGGTCCACATCGCCCAGCACCGGCCGCAGCACCTCCCGCGGCAGTTCCGCGCCGGCGGCGTCGATCAGCGTATTGCCCATCCCCTTGCGCCGGCCGAAGGCGAAGGGCTTGCCGGCCGCATCCACCGCCTCGGCCATCAGGCGCATGCCGCTGTAGCCGTAGCGGAAATCCATCGGCGTGCGGGCCGGGATGCCGAAGAGCAGGTCGCAGATCGCCCGCAGCAGCACCGACTTGCCCGCCCCGTTCGGCGCCAGCACCAGGTTGAGGCAGCCCGGCCGCGGGTCGAGTTCCAGCCGCAGCGCGTCGAAGGGGCCGTAGCGATGCGCCTCGAAAGCCATCAGCCGCACGGGCTACTCCTCCGCCAGCCGGGCCAGCAGCAGGGCGCGGGCGCGGGCCAGGATCTCCGGCGGCAGCTCCCCGGCGGCGGCGCGGACGGCGGGGTGCTCCTCCCCCAGCAGCCGGCGCAGGTCGCTGCCCTTGCCGAGCAGGGTGGTGGCGTAGTGGCGCGCCTCCTCCGCGGCGGTCGCGGCGCTGGGCATCTCCAGCGCCGCCAGCATCCGCCCGAAGGCGTCGGAGCGCGGGGCGGGCGGCAGGCCGGGCGGGGCGGTGGCCAGCTCCAGCTCCTCCAGCCAGAAGCCCTCCGGCGCCAGGGCCAGCCCCTCCGCCCGCAGCTTCTCCCGCAGCGCGCCCGGGTCCCGCAGCAGCCGGCCATGCAGCTTCGTGGTGCCGCCGAGGCAGATGCGGGCGGCGAGCAGCCGGCCCTCCGCCGCGCCCAGGGCCGCTTCCAGCGCCAGCCGCACCCGGTCCAGCGCCGCCGATTCCTCCTCCGCCCCGTCCAGCGCCACGGCCAGCCGGGCCCAGCGGACGGTGTCGAGCGGCCGATGCTCCACCGCCGCCACCTGGCCGTCCCGCACCGTGACCAGGCTGGCGCCCTTGGCCCCCTCCTCCTTCACGTGCCGGCCCTGGAGGTTGCCGGGGAAGACCACCCAGCAGGGGCCGCGCGCCAGCTCCTCCCGCGCATGGATGTGGCCGAGCGCCCAGTAGTCGTAGCCATGCCGCAGCAGCTCCGGCAGGGCGCAGGGGGCGTAGCCGGCATGGCCCGGGCGGCCATCCAGCGAGGTATGCAGCAGGCCGATGTTGAAGGCGCCCGGCACCGGCGGCGGGTAGTGCGGCACGAGGTTGTCCAGCGTCTCTCGCGTTGCATAACCCTGGCCATGCACCGCCACGCCGAGCTCCGGCAGGGTGTGGGAGCCGGGGCGCGTCGGCAGCAGCACCGCGCCCGGGGGGAAGCGCAGGCGGCGGGTCAGCACGCTCTCGGCATCATGGTTGCCGGAGATGGCGATGACGCGGATGCCGGCACGAGTGAGCCGGGTGAGCTGGGCGGTCAGTACATGGCCGGTGGTCCAGTCTCGCCAGTCGCCGTCATAGAGATCCCCGGCGAGGAGGACGAACTCCACCTGCTCGGCGATCGCCAGGTCCACCAGGTTGCGCAGCGCCTCGCGCGTCGCGCCGCGGATGCGCTCGGCCGGGGCGTCGGCCTGGGCATCCAGCCCGCGCAACGGGCTGTCCAGGTGGAGGTCGGCGGCGTGAAGGAAGCGGAATCCCGGCATCGGTCCATCATCGCCCAGGCGAGGGCCGGGCGGAATGCCCGAGCCCCGCTTAACCCGCTCTTAGGTATTCACTGCAAAATTGCAATGATACGCCATGGGTACCTCGCCAGCGCCAGGCTTGGCCAGGGCCGGAGGGAGCGGCGTCCTGCTCCGGAGCCCGGGCCTGCCCGGGAAAGGGCGGGACCGGCGGGGCGAAGTCGGGCAAGCGCGCCGCCCCTTCGCGGGGATGCCGGGCCTGGCCAGGAATGGACGGGGCTGCCGCGGCAGGAAGATCCGACGCCCCGTCTCTGGGCCCGCTCCGGAGAGGAGCGGGGCGGTGGCAGGACGGAAGTACGGCATCCCGGCCCCCGCCGGCCCCGCCCGGAATGGGCGGGACCGGCGGGGACCGCGACGGCAAGGCAATGTCCGCCCGGGGCCCGCGGGGCCACGGCGCCGGGCGCAGGCGCATGAGGCATATCCCGATGGAACTCGGAACCCGCTGCATCCGCTCCTCCGGGGCCGGCAGTGGCAGCATCGAGCTGACCCTGCCCGCCTCGCTGCGGGAGCTGCAGGGGCTCGCCTGCCGCATCACCCTCCGGGACGGGCGGCATCCGGAGATCGTGCTGCAACCCGAACTGCGCGGGGCGCTGGCCGCCTTCCGGGCACTGGCGGCCCGGCTGCACGGCGCGCTGGGCCTGCCGCCCGAGGCGCCGGAGCTCGAGACGCGCATCGCCAGCCTGCACCCCATCCCCTCCGGCGCCGGGGTGGCGCGGCTGGCCTGGACGGATGGGCTGGCCCTGGCCGGCCCGCCGCCGCAGAAGCGGGAGGCGCTGGCCCGCAGCCTGCGCGCCCTGGCCGAGCCTGCTGGCGTGGCGGCCGGGCTGGGGGAGGCTTGGGCCCCCGGCTTCGCCGCCGCCCTCGCCTGGCTGCTGACCGGGCTGGTGCCGGAGGCGGCGGAGCAGCGGGGCTGCGACATCGTCGCCGCCGCCCTGCTGGCGGAGGGGCTGCGCCCCGCGCCCCCTGCCCTCGCCGCGGATGCCTTCGCGGACGCCGATTGGGACGCGGCGACACCGATGCTCGGTCGGCTGCTGGCGCTGCACCGGGGCTGGACGGCAGCGCCGGCCCGCCATGCCGCCCTGGCCGCTGGCTGGCGCCGCGGCCTGGCGGCGCAGCTTCGCACCGGCTGAACCCCTCCCGGGAGGGGACAGGGCCGCCCCCGGCTGGTATGCCAAGCCTTGCTGGCCGGCCGGATGCCGGCCCGGCAGGGAGGAGGAGACAGGACACTGCGGATCCTGCTGGTGGAAGACGAGCAGCGGCTGGCCGAGCTGCTCTCCGACGCGCTGCGCCGCCAGGGCTGGGCCGTGGATGCCGTGGGAAGCTGCGCCGATGCCTATGCGGCGCTGCGCGTCGCAAGCTACCGCGCCATGGTCCTCGACCTCGGCCTGCCGGATGGCGACGGCATGGCGCTGCTGCGCAACCTGCGCGCGGTGGGGGACACCCTGCCGGTGCTGGTGCTGACGGCGCGCGGCCGGCTGGGCGAGAAGGTGGCCGGGCTGAATGCCGGGGCCGACGACTACATGGTCAAGCCCTGCGCCACGCCGGAGCTGCATGCCCGGCTGCTGGCGCTGACCCGCCGGGCCTCCGGCGCCCCCGCCCCGGTGCTGCGGCTGGGCCCGCTGGAATTCGACCAATCCTCCCGCATGGCGACGGTGCACGGGGAGCCGCTGCGGCTGACGCTGCGCCCGGCCATGGTGCTGGAATCGCTGCTGCAGGCCAAGGGCCGCTTCGTCTCCCGTACCCAGCTGCAGGAGAACCTGGTCTCCTTCCAGGGCGGGCTCGAGAGCGGGGCGATCGAGGTCTACATCACCCGGCTGCGCCGCAGCCTGGAGGAGCGGGCGCCCGAGATCCGCATCGAGAACCAGCGCGGCTTCGGCTACCGCATCCTGCTGGACCCGTCCCCCTGATGCGCCGGCCCCGCTCGCTCACCGCCACCGGCGTCGTGCTGCTGCTGCTCGGCACGGTGGGGGCGGCCACCGCCTCGCTGGGCATGCTGCTCACCCGCAACAGCGTCTTCATCGCGGGCACCGAGGTGGATTCGCTGGCCGCCCGGGCCCAGGCCCTGGCCGCGGGGCTGCGGCGGAACGAGGCGGGGAAGTGGACCCTGCACCTGCCGCGCGAGCTGGCGGCGCGCTTCGATGCCACCTACCGGCGGTCCTTCTACGCCATCCGCGACGGCTCCGGCCGCGCCATCCTCTCCTCCCTGGATACGGTGCCTGACGAGGTGCCGGTGGTGCTGCCCAATTCGGAGCTGGAGGAGCCGGCCACCTTCCAGCTGCGCCGGGGCGGCATGGCGCTGCAGGGCGTCTCCACCCCGGTGGAGGTGGAGGGGGAAAGGCTGGTGGTCCAGGTGGCGGACAACATGAACCACCCGGACGTGCTGACCGACGACCTGGCGGCGAATTTCCTCGGCCAGGTCTCCTGGGTCATCCTGCCTGCCTTCCTCGCCCTGGCAGCGGTGGCCTTCGGCACGCTCCGGCTCTGCCTGCGGCCGATCGAGCGGCTCTCCGAGCGGGCGGCCGCGCTGCCGCGGCTGGGCGCCGGGGCGCGGCTGGAGGAGGCGACGACGCCGCGCGAGATCCAGCCCCTGGTGCGGGCGATGAACGAGGCGCTGGACCAGGCGGAGCGCGCCCATGCCGCGCAGCGCCACTTCACGGCCGAGGCGGCGCACCAGATGCGCACCCCGCTGGCGGTGCTGAAGACCCATGCGGAGCTGATCCAGGACGCGCGTGCCAGCCGGCTGCTCGGCGCCGATGTGGCGGCGCTGGAGCGGATCGTCGAGCAATTGCTGACCCTGGCCGAGATCGACGCGGCGGAGACGGTGCCGGACGGGCCGGAGGTCGATCTCGGCCTGCTGGCGGAGGCGGCGGTGAGCTTCCTGGAGCCGCTGGCGGCGCGGCAGGAGGTGGAGCTGGAACTGGCCGCCGCAGCGGCGCCGGTCCGCGTCAGGGGGCATGAGGAGCCGCTCTACCAGGCCATCATCAACCTGCTGCAGAACGCCATCGAGCACAGCCCGGAAGGCGGGTTGGTGCGGGTGACGGTGGTGCCGCCGGGCAGCGTGGAGGTGGCGGATCAGGGACCGGGCGTGCCGGAGCAAGAGAAGGCACTGGTGTTCCGGCGCTTCTGGCGGGCGCGGGCGGACCGCGCCGGGCGGCGGCGCGGGGCGGGGCTGGGGCTGGCGATCGTGCAGCGCGTGGCGGAGCTGCACCGGGGCAGCGTGACGGTGGCGGATGCGCCGGGCGGCGGGGCGCTGTTCCGGCTGAGCCTGGAGCCGGCGGCGGGGGGCGCGGCAGCGGCGTGACGCCGGCGGAGGCTGCACCCCCGCCCTGGTTGGCCGTCGGCGGCTAGAGCATTTTCGGTTCACCTGCGCTCACCGAAAGCGCTCTAAGCCTTTGCTTTCAGAGCAGATTCAGGCCTTCGGGCGATGCCGCCCTACGGCGATCTGCTCTGGCCGCCAGGAACGGGGCAGGAAGCGGTCGTGGGCCGGGCACATGGGTCCTGCGGGCGGCATTGCGCGCCCCAGGCCCTCGCCATGGCCGTTTCCGGGTCAGGGATGCCGCAACGCGGCAGCGCGCTTCGCACGGCGAGATCCCTTGCCAGGGGACAGCCGCATGGCCGCGCGGATGGCTGCCCCCGACGGTGTCGAAGGCGCCTTCGCGCGCGCAGCCTCAGGCCGCGGGCGGCGCCACGGACAGGCCGCGCACCTTGTGCTCGGCGATGAAGCGGGCGACGAGACCGCTCGCCTTGGCCTCCTCTACGAAGGCCTTCAGGAAGGCCGCGCCCTTGCTGTTGCTCTTCGCCGTGCCGATCGCTTGCTGCACCGCCATGAACTGGCCGTCCAGGATGCGGCTGCCGGGCAGCGTCTCCACATCCGTCAGCAGGCCGGGGCGGAGGCCGGCATAGACCTCCTGCTTCCCGTCGAGGAAGGCCTTGAAGGCCGCGCCGCCGCCGCCCGGCACCAGGATCAGCTCGGCATGCCTGATGTTCCGCTCCAGCCACAGCGTGTAGGCGGCGCCGGCGGAGGAGACGATGCGGTTGCCCTTCACATCCACCTGGGACATGTCGGTGATGGGCGAGCCGGGCGGCACCAGGTAGGTCGCCTCGATCTCGCAATAGGCGGCGGTGAAGGCGATCTTCGCCGCGCGCTGCGGCTCGGCGCCGATGAGGCCGATATCCCAGGCGCCGGTGCCGGCGGCATCCGCCAGCTCGCTCGGCCTTGCATACTGCACATACTGCACCGGGACGCCGAGGCGGCCCGCGATCTCCCGCGCCATGCTGGGGGAGACGCCGGTCGGGTCGCCATTCTCCGCCCGCCCGGTGACGAGCAGGAAATTGCCCATGTTGATGCCGGCCCGCAGCACCCCGGTGGGGGCGAGTTCGGCGACGATCTCTGGCGACATGCGGGCTCTCCGGTGTTTCCTCGAGGCGGCCAGCATAGGCGGAACGGGCCGGGGCGCCAGCCTTGCGCCGCCGCGCCCCGCGCCGCACCATCGCCGGCTGCGGCAGGAGAGCAGGCATGGCGGCGCCCGAGGTTCCGATCGAGGTCGATCCCGCCACCGGCATCTGGCGCACCGACGGGCTGCCGATGATCTACCTGCCCCGCCATTTCCTGGTGAACATCCAGAAATCGGTGGAGCAGGCGATCGGCGCCGAGGCCTTCCGCGGCCTGCTCTACGAAGCCGCCGACCTCTCCGCCCTGCAATGGTGCCGGGCGGAGGCGAAGACGCACGGCCTCTCGCCGATCGAGACCTTCCGGCACTACCTCCGGCGGCTCTCGCAGCGCGGCTATGGGCTGATCGACATCGCCGCGCTGGATGCGGCCGCCGGCAGCGCCGAGGTCACGGTGCGGCATTCCGCCTATGCGCTGGCCTATGGGCCGGAGACGGGCCGCCGCGTCTGCTACATGTTCGAGGGCAGCTTCGCCGGCGGCATGCGCTACGTGCTGGAGGGGGCCGGCCGCCAGGGCGAGCCGCGCTGCCGCGAGGTGGCCTGCGCCGCGGAAGGCCATCCCGAATGCCGCTTCGAGCTGCGCTGCGAGGCGGTGGGGTAGCGCGGCGCCTTCAGTCCAGGCGGATGTCGCGATCCCGGATCACCGGCGCCCAGAGCGCCAGATCGCGCACCATGGCGGCCTCCAGCGCCGCCGGCCCCGCGCCGATCACCTTGGTGGCGAGCGGCGCCATCCGCTCCAGCAGCCAGGGATCGCGGGCGAGCTCGGCGACCGCCGCGCTCATCCCCGCCACCGCCTCCGGCGCCATGCCGGGCGGGCCCCAGAGGCCGTGGAAGATCTGCACGACGAAGCCGGGATAGGACTCCGCCATCAGCGGCACGCCGGGCAATTCGGGCAACGTCTCCTGCCCCATCACCGCCAGCGCCCGCACCTTCGGCTCCGGTCCGCCGGCCAGGGTGATGGCCAGCGCGCTCGGCTCGAAGCAGGCCTGCACCTGGCCGGCGATCAATTCATTGCGCGGCGTCTGCCGGTGCGGGACGTGCAGCAGCTCGATCCCCGCCTCGCGCATCAGGATCTCGCCCGAGAGATGCGCGAAGGTGCCGGGCCCCGCCGTGCCGAAGGCGAGCCGGCCAGGCGCCGCTTTCGCCAGTGCGACGAACTCGCCGACGTTCCGTGCCGGCAGGCTCATCGGCGCCAGCATGACGAAGGGCGCCTCGCTCACCAGGCTGACGCGCGTCATCCGGCTGACATCATAGGGCAGGCGCCGGTAGAGCAGCGGGTTCAGGGTGACGAGCTGGTTGTAGCCGAACAGCATGGTGTGGCCGTCCGGGGCCGCATTCATTGCCGCCTCCGTACCGATGATGCCGGCGGCACCGGGCCGGTTCTCCACCATCACCGGCTGGCCGAGGCGCTCCGAGAGACGCTGCGCCCAGAGCCGCGCGACGATGTCCGGATTGCCGCCCGGCCCGCCCGGCATGATGAGGCGCACCGGGCGCGTGGGCCAGGCGGCGGCCCGGACCAGGGCGGGGCTGGCCAGCATCGGGGCCAGCAGCAGCAGGCGGCGGCGCATCGGCGTCTCTCTCCCTGGCGGCCGTTCGGGCCGGCAGAGGAGCCTAGAGCATTTGTTTGCAGGGCGGATTCACGCCTTCGGGCAAGGCCGCCCTGCGGCGATCCGATCCAGCATCGCCGCGTCGCGGCGCGGCGCGTTTCGCGCCGCAGCATGAAAAGCCGCTGGCATCGCACCGCGAACCGCGCGAGCCTTCGCGCAACCGCTCGACAAGACGGCATATCGGAGGAAGCGCGATGATCTCACGCCGCAACGTCTTCAAGGCCGCCGCCGGCGTCGCCTTCTGCAGCTGCGGGCTGCAGCATGCCGCCCGCGCCCAGGGCAGCGCGTCGCGCCAGCCTGTGATGGTGGGCGGCCGCCGCGTGAAGACCATCGACGTGCATGCCCATTGCGTCTTCCGCGAGGCCTTGCCGCTGGTCGGCGGCAATGAGGCCGCGATGATCAGCCGCGCGGTGCGCGGCGCGGAGGAGACCTATATCGAGGTGGGAAAGCGCTTCGCCGCCATGGACGCGCAGAAGGTGGACATGGAGGTGCTCTCCATCAATCCCTTCTGGTATGCGCTGGAGCGCGACCGCGCCGCCGCGATCGTCAAGCTGAACAACGAGAAGATGGCGGAGCTCTGCGCCGCGCATCCGGACCGCTTCGCCGGCTTCGCGGCGCTCACCCTGCAGGCGCCGGATCTCGCGGTGCAGGAGCTGGAGATGGCGATGCGGCGGCAGGGGCTGAAGGGCGCCGCGATCGGCGGCAGCGTCGCCGGCACGGATTTCTCGGACCCGAAATTCCACCCTGTCTGGCAGAAGGCAGAGGAGCTGGGTGCGGTGCTCTTCATCCACCCCGCCGGCACGCCGCAGCTCGGCCAGCGCTTCGCCGGCAATGGCTGGCTGGCCAATACCATCGGCAACCCGCTGGACACCACCATCGCCCTCTCCAAGCTGATCTTCGAGGGCACGCTGGACCGCTTCCCCAACCTCAAGGTCATCGCCGCGCATGGCGGCGGCTTCCTGCCCTCCTACGCCGATCGTTCCGACCATGCCTGCATGGTGAGCCCAGCCAACTGCAACCCGAACATCCAGCTCAAGAAGAAGCCGAGCGAATACCTCAACCAGCTCTACTTCGACTCGCTGATCTTCGGCGCGGAAGCGATCCGGCATTTGCAGGCGCAGGTCGGCGCCAGCCAGATCGTGCTGGGCAGCGACTACCCCTATCCCTGGCAACTCAAGCCGGTGGACCACATCTTCGCCTGCGACTCGCTGAACGACGAGCAGAAGGCAGGCGTGCTCGGCGGGAACGCTGCGCGGCTGCTGAACATCAGCGTCTGAGGGAGGCCGCCATGAACCATGTTCTCGCCCCCGATTATGGCAGCGAGAGCGCAGCCATGCGCGACTACCTGGCGGCGGGGGAGGCGCGGGCCGCCGCGCTCGGCAATCGCGGCAAGCTGCGCTTCACCGCGGATGGCCGAGTGCATCCGGACATCCTCGAAGCCTATTGGCGCTGCGGCTTCTACGTCTTCGAGGGCGTGCTCGGGCCGGAGGAGCTGGCGGATATCGAGGCCGATGTGAAGGCGATCCTGGATCGCCTGCCGGCGGAGCGCGGCGCAGCGCTGGACGCCAAGGGCCGGCCGGCGCTGGCCGCCGACTGCAAGGCGCAGACGCTGTTCTGGGCCCGCCCGCTGGGCGACCCCTTCGGCGGCACCGAACTCGCCAATGGCCGCCATCCGGTGAGGATGTTCGAACCCACGCCGGATGCGACGGCGCCGAAGGAGGTGGTCTATCTCATCCTCGGCTCGCTGCAATTCTCCGAGGCCGCGCTGCGGCTCTACGGCCATCCCGGGCTGCTGGCCGTGGCGGCGGCGGTGAACGGCCCGGATTTCGCGCCTTTCAATGAGGCGATCTTCATCAAGGAGCCGGGGCGCGGCGCCTCCGTCGCCTGGCACCAGGACGGGGTGACGCATTGGAACAGCCCGGATTGGGATGCGGGCTCGCACGGCTTCAACTTCATGGCGCAGCTCTATGGCTGCACCGCGGCGAACGGCGTCTGGGTGGTGCCGGGCTCCCACAAGCGTGGCAAGGCAGACATCAAGGCGATGGTGGCGGCGGCAGGGTCGGAGCGGCTGCCGGAGGCGGTGCCGATCCTTTGCGCCCCGGGCGATGTCGCCATCACCAACCGCCAGACCGTGCATGGCAGCTTCGCCAATACCAGCCGGGACTGGCGGGTGACGCTGAATTTCGGCTTCCACCGGCGCCGCTCCGTGCTGGGCGTGCGGGGCGGCGGGCTGCACAACGCGCCGGGCGTCTACGACGCGGACCGCATCCGGGAACGGGCGCGGGTCATCGGCTACGCCATCGATGCGCGTCGGCAGCGCTTCCCGCAGGAGACGCCCTTCGCCTACCAGCCGCATGTGGCGGAGGGGCTGAGCTATCGCTGGGATGCGGCGGCGAAGGCAGGAATGAAGGATTACAATTTGCTCGATCTGAGCATCTAGCCGGGATCACGCAGGTTCTCCCGCAGGGTGCGGCCGGCATAGCCGGTCCGCACCAGGCCGCGGCGCTGCAATTCCGGCACCACCATGCGGCCGAACTCCTCGAAGGTGGCGGGCAGCATGGTCGGCGGCAGGATGAAGCCGTCGCAGGCGCCGGAGGTGAACCAATCCTCCATCCAGTCCGCGATCTGCTTCGGCGTGCCGGCCAGCAGGGCGCGCGGCCGCCGCACCGCCTCCGCGAAGCTGATGCCGTGCTGCCGCGCCACCTGCAGCATCCGGTCGCGATGGCCCGCCACGCCCTGGTTGCCGCTGCCGGCCTCCAGCGCCTCCGGCGTCTCGATCCTGCTGAGATCGGCGACGACGGACCAGGAGGAGGCGGCGAGTACCAGCTCCGGGTCCACCAGGGATTCCAGATAGGCCGCCTTCTCCCGTGCGATGCTCTCCGTCTCCCCCACCACCAGCGTGACGGAGGGCAGCACGGCGCAATGGCCAGGCGGCCGGCCGATGGCATCCATCCGCGCGTGGATGTCAGCGCGGTAAGCCGCCGCATCCTCCTTGGTGGCGGGCGTGCAGAACAGCGCCTCCCCCCAGCGCGCCGCGAATTCCCGGCCACGCGGGGAGGAGCCGGCCTGCATCAGCACCGGCCGCACCTGCGGGCTGCGCGGGATGGAGAGCGGGCCCTCGGTGCGAACGTACCGCCCCTCGTAATCCGCACGGCGGATCTTCCCCGGGTCGGCGAAACGACCGGACTCGCGGTCGAAGACCAGCGCATCCTCGTCCCAGCCGCCCCACAGCGCGTCGCAGGCCTCCAGCACCTCGTCGGCCATGTCGTAGCGCTGCTCCTTGGGCGGCAGGCCGGGCAGGCCGCAATTGCGCGCCTCGAAATCCCGCGCGGTGGTGACGACATTCCAGGCGGCGCGGCCATGGCTGAGGATGTCGAGCGAGCCCAGCCAGCGCGCCAGGATATAGGGCGGCATGAAGGTGGTGGAGAGGGTGACGCCGAGGCCGAGATGCTGCGTCACCCGCGCCATCATCGGCAGCAGGGTCATCGGGTCCAGCAGGGAAAGCTGGCCGCCGCGGCCGACATAGTCGGCGTAGCTCCCCTTATAGAGGTCGGGGATGCCGAGGCCATCGGCAAAGAAGCAGGCATCGAAGCACGCGGCTTCCAGGGCGCGGGCGGTGTGCTCCCAGCGCTCCGGCGTCAGGATATCCTCCAGCGCCGAGGCGGGATGGCGCCAGGAACTGGGATAGCTGAAATTCGGCCCCGCCTTCAGATAGGCGATGAGGCTCATCCTGCGGCGCGCGGTCATGCCTGGTCCCTCCTGCTCGGCGCCAGGACCATGCAAACCCCGCGCCGCATCCGCGGCCAAGGGGCGGCCGCGGCGCAGCCCGACGCCGCTTGGCCCCACGGAGGAGTTCGGAGCCCATGCGGCTGCCAGACCCTGACACCGCCAGTTCTCCTTCCACGCCGTTGCCGCGGAAGGCTATGCGAGAACCCCAGAGTTCAGCGAATCCGGGGCCCCCACAAAGCTGCGCAGCGGCTTTGCGAGGAAATCCCTACCGGATCAGCTCGGCCTCGCTCCGCGCCTGCAGCTCGGAGAAGCTCATGCCCGGGATGATCTCCACCACCTTGAAGCCGGCCGGCGTCACGTCCAGCACCGCCATGTTGGTATAGACCCGCGTCACGCAGGCGCTGGCCGTCAACGGGTAGCTGCAGCGGCGGAGGATACGCGGCTTGCCGTCCTTCGTCACATGCTCCATCACCACCCAGACGCGCTTCGCCCCCACCGCCAGGTCCATGGCGCCGCCGATCTGCCGTGCCACCTCCTTCGGCGAGTGCGACCAATTCGCCAGGTCGCCATTCTCCGCCACCTGGAAGCCGCCCAGCACGCAGAGATCCAGATGCCCGCCGCGGACGATCGCGAAGCTGTCCGCATGGTGCACCAGGCTGGCGCCGACGCGCAGCGTGATGCGCTGGCTGCTGGCGTTGATCAGCCAGGGATTCTCCCGGTGCTTCTCCGGCGCCGGCCCCATGCCCAGCACGCCGTTCTCCGAATGCAGGATCACCTCCCGCTCCGGCGGGATGTGGTTGCCGATCAAGGTCGGCACGCCGATGCCGAGATTGACGTACCAGCCCTCCGGGATGTCCTGCGCCGCACGCGCCGCCATGCCATCCCGGCTGAGCGGTGCCCAGTCCTGTTCCGTTGCGCTCATCGCCATCCCCCTCACACCGGCAGCTTCGGGTCGCCGACCGGCATGTGCAGCACGCGGTCGACGAAGATGCCCGGCGTCATCACCTCCTCCGCCGGGATCTGGCCGAGGTCGCAGACATGGTGGGTCTGCACGATGGTCAGCTCCGCCGCCATCGCCACCAGCGGGTTGAAATTGCGGCCGGCGCCGCGGAACACCAGGTTGCCCCAGCGATCGGCCATCCAGGCCTCCACCAGCGCCACATCGGCGTGGATCGCCTCCTCCAGCACGCAGCGGCGGCCGCGGTATTCGCGGATCTCCTTGCCCTCGGCCACCAGCGTGTCGGCCCCCGTGGGCGTGTAGAAGGCGGGGATGCCGGCGCCGGCGGCGCGGATGCGCTCGGCCAGCGTCCCCTGCGGAATCACCTCCGCCACCACGGTGCCGGCCTTCACCGCCTCGCCGCAGACGCTGCCGGCACGGACGAAGCTGGTGATCACCTTGCGCACCCGGCCGAGCTCCACCAGCCGGGCGAAGCCCGTCACCTTCACCCCCGGCACCCGCGGCTTGCCGGTGGCATTGATGACGACGGTGAGATCCTTGGCGCCCTGCTCGATCAGCCCATCGATCAGGGCGTTGGGCGCCCCCACCTCGGCGAAGCCGGGAATCATCACCACCGCCCCGTCGCGGATGCCGTCCATCGCCTCCGCCATGGACCGCACGAATTTGTCGATCATCCTTAGGCTATCTCCCCCTTCGGGCGGAGTCTGGCCCGGATCGGCCGAGGACGCCAGCCGCCTTGCATCGGCGGCGGGGACATGCTGCGCTGCACACAAGCGCTTGCGCCCCATGCACGGGCCAACCCCGTGCGGGACCGGCGCCCTTCCGCCGGCGTCTGCCGGCCCGCCCCCGGATCAGCCTCGGCCTGTCCATGCGCTGGCTCGGCGACCATGCCGCGGCCTGGCGCCACCCCTCGGCCGATCAGGACGCCGCCGCCTCCTACGCCCATTAGCTGCGCATCGCACAGACGGCGGAGGCGGCGAAATTCGAGGCGGACGGCATCGGCCTGCGCACCAGGGACGAGCCGCCGGGCGCCCTCTGCCGCTCCTACCAGGCGCTGGAGCTGGAGCCGCTGACCCCGCTCTCGGCGCTGGCGCCGATGACCAGCCGCATCAGCCTATCGCCACCGCCTCCACCACCCATAACGGGCCCTGTCGCATCACCCACAACTGGGCCTCGCGGCGGAGTTCGTGGAGGTGGTGAAGGGCCTCCGGGAGTCCTGGAAAGCGGATGCGCTGGTCTTCGACAAAGCCAGCGGCATCTTCTTCGACCCGTAGAAGCTGCACGCGCTGCACCACCGGGGCCGCCACTTCAAGACGCGCGGGCCGCTGACCTTCAAGCGCACGCCGCAGGGGCGGCCGGTGCTGGTGCAGGCCAGCGCCTTCAAACGGAGGCTGGAAATCGCGGCGAGGAGCGCCGAGGCGGTCTATTCCGCCTCCCACCACCCGGAGGCCGCCCAGGCCTATCATCAACAGCAAACTCACACCGACGTCCGGGGCCAGGTCCTGGCCCCGGCGGGAGTGCAGAGGGCAGCGCCCTCTGCCGGGGGTCGGCGGCACAGCCGCCGAGGGGCGGAGCCCGAAAGCCTATCGCCGCCACCATCCCCGCTTGCGCGGTGCCGAGTCGCCCAGCGCATCGACACTGACCGGCTGGATGGGCGGCGCCGCCACCGGCTCATTCGTCGGGGGCACCACCGGCTCGCTCGCCGTCTGGGCCGGCTCCGGTACGGCCGCCACCGGTTCCGGCGCCGGCGCGGCGGCTTCGGCCGCCGGGGGTACGGGCGGCTCCTCCGCCGCCGTCACCAGCTCGGTCGCGGCGGCGGGTTCCGCCTCGGCGGCGGGCGCCGGCGCGGCTTCGGGTTCCGCGACAGAAGCGGGCGCCGGCGCCACCTCGGCAGGAGCCGGGGCCTCGGCCGGGGCTTCCGGCGCCGCCTCGCTCACCACCGCCACGGCCGCCACCACCGGCTCGGCCGATGCGGCAGCGCGGGCGCGGCGGTTGGCCGCAGCAGCCTCGGCGGCGGCCTCCGCCGCCTCCATCGCCGCCAGGATGTCGTCCACATGGCCAGCGAAGGGGTCGGCCGGGGTCGGGCCGGAATAGCGCGGGGCTTGCGGGGCCGGGCTCTCGCTGCCGCGCGGCGCCTCCGTCCCCTCGGGCCGCGTGCCACGGCGGCGGCGGCGACGGCGGCGGGGCCCCTCCCCGGTCTCCTCGCCCGATTCGGCGGCTTCGGCCGTGGCGTCACCCTCCTCGGTCGCCGCCTCGGCGGCGGGCGCCTCGGGCGCTGCTTCGGCGTCAGCCTCGGCGGCAGACTGCTCCTCGCCCTCCTCGGACTCGGCCTCGTCCTCCTCCTCGCCCTCGGCGGCGGTCTCCATCGGCGCGCCGGGCTCGCCCCGGCCACCGCTGCGGCGGCGGCGGCGGCGGCGGCGGCGGCGGCCACCTTCGCCCTCGGCCTCGCCATTCGCCCGCGGCGCCTCGGCACTGGTCTCGGCCGCCTCCTCGGCGGGCTCTTCCTCCGGCTCGGGCTCGGGCTCGGACTCCGGCGCGTAATCCATGCGGAGCGCGGCGGGGGCGGTCTCCACCGGCCGGTGCGGGTCGGCGGCCTTCAGCTTCTCCAGCCGGTAGGCGGGCGGCAGCAGGCTGTCATCCGGCTCGAAGAGCACGGACATGCCGAAGCGCGCCTCGATCGTCGCCAGCTTGTCCCGCTTGCGGTTCAGCAGGTAGAGCGCGATGGGCGTCGCGACCCGCACCGAAAGCTCCGCGGTGCGGCGCTTGGCGCCCTCCTCCTCCACCGCCCGCAGCACCTGCAGGGCGCTGCTTTCCACGCTGCGCACCTGGCCGCGGCCCTGGCAATGCGGGCAGGTGACGAAGGTGGTCTCGGTCAGCGAGGGGCGCAGCCGCTGGCGGGACATCTCCAGCAGGCCGAAATGCGAGATGCGGCCCACCTGGATGCGGGCGCGGTCGAAGCGCAGCGCCTCCTTCAGCCGTCGCTCCACCATGGCGTCGTGCTTCGACGACTCCATGTCGATGAAGTCGATGACGATGAGGCCGGCGAGGTCGCGCAGCCGGAGCTGGCGGGCGATCTCGTCCGCGGCTTCGAGGTTGGTGCGGAGCGCCGTGTCCTCGATATGCCGCTCGCGCGTCGCGCGGCCGGAGTTCACGTCGATGGCGACCAGCGCCTCGGTCTGGTTGATGACGATGTAGCCGCCGGAGCGGAGCTGCACCGTCGGCGAATGCATGGCGTCGAGCTGCTGCTCCACCTGGTGCCGGGCGAACAGGCCGCCATCGCGGTAGTACTGAATCTTGCGGGCATGCTGCGGCATCAGCATGCGCATGAACTCGCGCGCTTCCTGGTAGGCGTCCTCGCCATCCACCAGGATCTCCTCCACGTCGCGGCTGAAGACGTCGCGGATGGAGCGCTTGATGAGGTCGGCTTCCTCGTAGATCAGCGCCGGCGCGGTGGATTGCAGCGTCCGCTCGCGGATGTTGTCCCAGAGGCGGAGCAGGTATTCGCAGTCGCGGCGGATCTCGGGCTTCGGCCGGTTGGCGCCGGCGGTGCGGACAATCAGGCTCATGCCGTCCGGCAGGCCGAGCTCGTCGATGACCTCGCGCAGCCGCTTGCGGTCGGTGGCGGAGGTGATCTTGCGGGAGACGCCGCCGCCGCGGGGCGAGTTCGGCATCAGCACGGAGAAGCGGCCGGCGAGCGAGATGTAGGTGGTCAGCGCCGCGCCCTTGGTGCCGCGCTCCTCCTTCACCACCTGCACCAGCATGATCTGCCGGCGGCGGATCACCTCCTGGATCTTGTAGTGGCGCATGAAGCGGGGGGTGGAGCGGCGCTCCCGCACCACCTCCTCGGTCCCCTCGCCGCCGATGGTCTCGGGCGGCGGCGCCTCTTCCTCGTCATGCTCGGACTCGGCGGCGTCCAGCCCGTTCTCGTCATGGCCATTGGCCAGGGGGCTGGTGACGGGGCCGGCGATCTCCGGCTGCTCGCCCTCGCCCGGCGCGGTGGCTTCGACCTGCGGCGCGGGCAGGATCTCGGCCGGCGCGTCGGCCTCGGCTGCCGGTGCGCCCACCGGCTCGGCCGGAGCTTCGGGCGCCGGCTCCGCCGGGGCCTCGGCCGCGGCCTCCGGCGCCGGCTCCGCAGCAGGCGCGGCCTCGGCCCCGAGCTCGCCGGCGGCCGGCGGCTCGGCGCCGCCCTCTGCCACCTCGGCCGCCAGGGCAACCGCCTCGGCGACGGTCTCCTCGGCCTCGGCGGCCGCTTCCGCCTCCTCCGCCGCTTCCTCCTCCTCGGCCTCGCGGGCCTCGGCGGCCTGCATCTCCAGCAGGCGCTGCCGGTCCGCGACCGGGATCTGATAGTAGTCCGGGTGGATCTCCCCGAAGGCCAGGAAGCCGTGGCGGTTGCCGCCATACTCCACGAAGGCGGCCTGCAGGCTGGGCTCCACCCGCACCACCTTGGCGAGGTAGATATTGCCCTTCAGCGGAAGGCGGTTGGCCGCTTCGAGGTCGAATTCCTCAAGCCGGTTGCCGTCCAGCACCACCACGCGGGTTTCCTCCGCGTGGGATGCATCGATCAGCATGCGTTTGGTCATTGAAGCACTGCTCCGCGCCGCGCGGCACCTTGGTGCGGCGCAGCGGATCGGGGTGGGGTGTCCCGGGCATGGTGAGCGGCGCGCTGCGCTGGTTCTGCATGGTGCGGCCGCCTCCTGCTGCTCGGCGGGGGCCGGTCCGGGCGGGCCACGCACCCCGGCATTGGGGCGGGCGGCGGCGGCCCGGGGCGGCGCCCCTGGGTTTCACGCCCCGCCTGCCGCCCAGGTGCTGGGCCGACAGAACGGCGTTCGGTCACGCATCCGCCGGGGGCGGGCCGCCGGCAGGAACATCCATGCCGAAGGGACCCGCCAAGGACCATTGGCGCGACAGGTCCCGCACAGGCGAAGGGGGCGGCCCTGCCCGCCCGCGGCCAGTGCCGGGGCGAATTGGCGGGGGGCGGGCCGGCGAAACGCGGGACGAAGGCCCCAAGCCGGCCCCGCCGCGCACCGCATCCCGTAACGCCCGGCCCGGATGGAATTGCCTCGGGCGGGTGGGCGCGGTGGCGCCGGACTCCTCCACCGGCAGCGGGCGCCGCCGGGGCGACTCACCTTAGAAGAGTGACCACGGTTCCACAAGGCCGAGAGCAAGGGCGGCACCCGCCATGGTGGTGGCGTGGCGGGCAAGCTGCTACCGTGGCCCGGGCGGCGCTGGAGGGCGCCGCCTTCGAACATGTCCCAGGGGGATCGGGACCATGGCAAGCGGCAGGGATGAGAGCGGGCCGGCCGCATGGCCGCGCCGCATGGCGCTCGGCCTCGGCCTGGCGCTGCTGGTGGCGGAAGCCGCCGCCGCCACCGCGCCGGAGCTGCGCGTCGTCAACCGCCGCACCCGGCTGGTGCTGCACCTACCGCCCGGCCTGCCCTGGAAGCTCACCGCCCTCACCGATCCGGCACGGCTGGTGCTGGACCTGCCGGGCCTCGCCTGGCAGGGGCCGAACCGGCTGCGCGGCGCCGGGGTGGTCGCCTCGGCGCAGCGCCAGGGCGCCGGGCCGCGGCAGCAGCTTGTGCTCAACCTCGCGGGGCCGGTGGCGCCGCCGCGCATCAGCCAGGCGGGGCGGCGGGTGATCCTGGAATTGCAGCCCGGCCCGGCCGCCGGATTCGCCCGGCTCGCGGATGGCCGGGTGCTGGCGGCCGCGGCGCCGCCCCCCGCGGGCAAGCCGCTGGTGGTGCTGGACCCCGGCCATGGCGGCAAGGACCCGGGCGCGATCGGCGCCCGCGGCACGCATGAGAAGCGCATCACCCTGGCCGCGGCGCTGGAGCTGAAGCGGCAGCTCGAGGCCGGCGGCCGCTGCCGCGTCGCCCTCACCCGCGCCCGCGACGTCTTCATCCCGCTCGGCGAGCGGATCGAGCAGGCACGGCGGCGGGAGGCGGCGCTGTTCCTCTCCCTGCATGCCGACAGCGCGCCGGGGGCGCGCGGCGCCAGCGTCTATACGCTGAGCGAGACGGCGAGCGACCGGCTGGCCGCCGCCCTGGCGCAGCGGGAGAACCAGGCGGACCGCGCCGGCGGCCTGCGCCTGCCGAGCGTCTCGCCCGAGGTGCAGCGCATCCTGCTCAGCCTGATGCGGCAGGAGACGCGGAGCGGCGCGGACCGCATCGCCCGGCTGGTGGTGGACTCGCTGGACGGGCAGGTGCCGCTGCTGCCCAACACCCATCGCCGCGCCGGCTTCGTGGTGCTGAAGGCGCCGGACGTGCCCTCGGCACTGGTGGAGATGGGCTTCCTCTCCCACCCGGCGGATGAGGCGGCGCTGAACCGCCCGGCGCACCGGGTGAAGATCGCCAAGGCGCTGGCCGAGGCGGTGCATGGTTTCCTGGACGGGCGGGCCGGGCTGGTGGCAGGGCTGGGCTGAGGGCCCGCGACGCCGCCGGCACGGCTCCGCGGGGTCCGGGACTCGCGCCGGCGCAGGGCCTCGCGCGGCCCGGTGCGGCCGTCCCGCCAATTCCTGTCCGCTCGCGCCGGGGTGATGGCAGCGTAACCCTCGCATGCCCATATCGCACCAGTCCGGCATCGTCCCCCGCCGGGCGAGGGTGTATGGACACGCCATGGCTCCCCCTGACCACCGCGCCGAACCCCATTTCGACTCCTCGCCGCCGGCAGGAGGGCCGCCAGCGGGGGGAGCGCAGGAGGTAGGCGCCGCGCCCGAGCCCCCGCCACCCCCGCCGCGCAAACCCCGCCCCGCCCCGCGCCGGCGCCGCCGCGGCTTCGGGATGTTCCGCGTCCTTTTCATCCTGGGTGCGGGCGGGCTGCTGGCCGGCGCGGTGGGCGGCTACACCCTCTACCGCACCGTCGATGCCACCCTGCCGGACTACACCTGGCTGGCCGACTACCAGCCGCCGCAGATGTCCCGCATCTACGCGGCGGACAGCCGGCTGCTGGCAGAACTGGCGATGGAGCGCCGGGTCTTCGTCCCGATCGAGGCGATTCCCCGGCGCGTGCAGCAGGCCTTCGTCAGCGCCGAGGACCAGCGCTTCTGGGAGCACCACGGCGTCGATCCCATCGGCATCGCCCGCGCCGTCGTCAGCAACATCGAGGCCTACGGCACCGGCCGGCGGCTCGGCGGCGCCTCCACCATCACCCAGCAGGTGGCGAAGAACATGCTGGTCGGCGCCGACCGGACGCTGACCCGCAAGCTGCGCGAGGCGATCCTCGCCGTCCGTCTTGAGGATGCGCTGCCGAAGGAGCGCATCCTCGAGATCTACCTGAACGAGATCTTCCTCGGCGCCCAGGCCTATGGCGTGGCCGCCGCCGCCCAGGCCTATTTCGGCAAGAGCCTGGACGACCTGACGCTGGCCGAAAGCGCCTTTCTCGCCGTCCTCCCCAAGGCGCCGAACAACTACAACCCGCAGCGCAACCCGGAGGCCGCCCGGGCGCGGCGCGACTGGGTGCTGGACCGGATGGCGGAGGACGGCGCCATCACCCGTGCGGAGGCCGAGCAGGCCAAGGCCGAGCCCCTCATCCCCCGCCCCGCCCGCCGCCCGGATGTGGTCCCGGTCGGCCAGTACTTCACCGAGGAGGTGCGGCGCGAGCTCGTCGCCCGCATCAGCCAGGACGAGGCGCTGCGCACCCGCCTGGCCCGCGGCCGCGACCGCTCCCCCGCCGAGCTGGTGAATGAGAGCGGCCTCGTCGTCCGCACCAGCCTGGACCCGGCGCTGCAGGCGGCGACGGAAGTGGCGCTGCGTCACGGCCTCGCCGCCTATGACCGCCGGCGCGGCGGCTGGCGCGGGCCGGCCGCGCGCATCGCCGCGACGCCGACCGAATGGATGCCGCAGCTCGAGGCCGTGGCGAAGCCGCCGGGCATGCTGCCGGAATGGCGCCTGGCTGTGGTGCAGGAGCTGCGGGAGCGCGATGCCCGCCTGGCCTGGCTGGAACGGCCGGATCTGCGCAGCCCGGCGCAGCCGCGCAACGCGCTGATGTCGCTGGAGGAGGCCGCCTGGGCCCGCCGCGCGCTCGGCGAAGGGCGGCTGGGCGCCGCGCCCCGCCGCATGGCGGATGTGCTGGCGGTGGGCGATGTGGTGATGGTGGAGGTGCTGCCGGCCGTGCCCGCCCAGGGCCGCGCCGCCGGCCGGCCGGAGCGGCTGGCGCTGCGCCAGGTGCCGCAGGTGGAGGGCGCCATCGTCGCGCTGGACCCGGCCACCGGCCGCGTGCAGGCCATGGCCGGCGGCTGGTCCTTTGACAAGAGCCAGTTCAATCGCGTCACCCAGGCGCTGCGCCAGCCCGGCTCCTCCTTCAAGCCCTTCGTCTATCTGCCGGCGCTGGAGGCGGGCGTGCCGCCGAACCAGCGCTTCCTGGACGGGCCGATCGAGGTGATGACGGCCCAGGGCGTCTGGCGCCCGGCCAATTACACGGCCGGGTCCTACAATGGCTATGTCACCATCCGCACCGCGCTGGAGAAATCCCTGAACCTCGTCACCGTGCGGGTGGCGCAGGAGGTGGGGATCGACAAGGTGGCGGAAACCGCCCGCCGGTTCGGCGTCATCGACAACATGCCGCGCTACCTCTCCATGGCGCTTGGCGCCGGGGAGACGACGGTGCTGAAGATGGCGGCCGGCTATGCCAGCTTCGTCAATGGTGGCCATCGCGTCACGCCGACCTTGATCGACAGCGTGCAGGGCGCCCGCGGCGAGGTGATCTGGCGCAGCGAGGCGCTGCGCTGCGACGGCTGCGATGCGACGAGCCCGGAGGGCGGCCCGCCCGAGCTGGTGGATGACCGGCCGCAGATCACCGACCCGATCGCCGCCTACCAGATGGTGAACCTGCTGACCGGGGTGGTGCAGCGCGGCACCGGCAGCCGGGCGGGCCAGGGGCTGAGCCGGCCCATCGCCGGCAAGACGGGCACGACGAACGACTACTTCGACAATTGGTTCGTCGGCTTCACCCCCGACATCGTCATCGCCGTCTGGATGGGCTTCGACGACCCGCACACGCTGGGCAATGGCGAAACCGGCGGCGGCAATGCCGCGCCGATCTTCCGCGAGGTGCTGGAAGCGGCGCTGCGCGGCAGCCCGCCGGTGCCCTTCCGTGCCCCGCCGGGCGTGGCACTGGTGCGGCTGCCGGACGGCACCATGGAGGCCTTCCGGCCGGGGACGGAGAACAGCGCCCGGGCGCCGGCGGATGCGGCGGAAGGCGGGGCGGTGGTCGGCGGCGACCGGGGGCTGGGCGGGTTGTACTAAAAAACCAGTTTGAGCGTGGATTCAACACGATTTGTGGTTCGCTCATGGATGCGCAATCGCTCTCACGACCGCTCCAAGGCGTAACGCCGTTAGCTATTCCAAACTGCCGACAGTTTGCCTATGCCTTTCGCGCCTGCTGGTCAGCCGCGATCTTCCGCGTAACGCTCGGCGTTAACCGCACTGTCTGCTGACGAGCCGCTTGCCTGATTTGTTTTGATGGGCGATGGTTCGCCGTTGTTATTGCGACGGCTGGATATGGGATATGGAACTGTGACGATTCCCTTTCTGGCTCGTCACTGGCGCCATCCTCAGCCTGCCGGTATCCGCACAGGGTGTGTGTGCGCCTGATGCGCAGGGAAATGACCCATGTTTAGCGCCCACCTGGCATATCGTGCGCGAGGCACACTGTCAGCGGCTCGATCATCAAGCTGCAGGCGTCAGCACCCCGGAGCAATACCTCGAGCTTGCCAAAAGATCCGGATACCCTGCACGGCTGCAGCGAATGCGATTGGGAGCCGCTACCTACGCCGTCGTTGATGGAGGAGGTTTGGCACCGCTGACACTGGCTCCGGACTTCCTAGGTTGTCGCATCCTCCTAGGGATAAATCGACAGGCGGCAGGATTACGTCCTGCCCCAGCACAAATGCCTCCAAAGCCATCAGCGCGTTGACCCATTCGCCGCCGCAGCGGTGAGAGGCGTCCGAACCACGATCCAGGTTGCGGACTCGCAGGTTTAGAGCAGATCGCCGTAGGGCGGCATCGCCCGAAGGCGTGAATCTGCTCTGCAACCAAAGGCGTAGAGCGCTTTCGGTGAACGCATGTAAACCGAAAACGCTCTAGCCTGCCAGCTCACACCAGGGTCGGAACCGGTCAGCTCCCCAGCGGGATTTACAGGCGGAACCGCCATCCCTACCCCCTCGCTCGCGGCGCCTCCTGCCCCAATGCATTGCCGTCCAGGTCGAACCGCACCGCGCCTGGGTGCAGCACCGTCGCCGCCGCGGCCTCCGCCACGTTGCGCATCCCGGCCTGGCCGAAGGTGGTGCGGATCTCCTCGGCGAAGGCGGCCGCCGCGTGGTCGCCCCCCGCCTCCCCCAGCGCCGCCACGCTGTAGCAGAAGGCCCTGCCGGCGAAGCAGAAATCCGCCCCCACCGCCAGGCTCCGCAGCACGTCGAGGCCGGAGCGGATGGAGCCGTCGAACAGGATCTTCGCCCGACCGCCGACCGCGGCAGCAATTGCCGGCACCGTGTCGATGGAGGCCGGCGCCGCGTCGAATTGCCGGCCGCCATGGTTGGAAACCCAGATGCCATCGATGCCGAGCGCGACCGCCTTCTCGGCATCCGCCGGATGCTGCAGCCCCTTCAGCACCAAGGCGCGCGGCCAGGCATCGCGGAAGCGGGCGATGTCCTCCCAAGTCACGCCCGTCGTCATGTGGCGCTGGGTGAAGCTGGCGAGCTCGGCGATGGAGGCGTTCTCGCCGACATATTTCCGCATGTTCTCGAAGCGCGGCTGGCCGCGGCGCAGCATCTCCAGCGCCCAGAAGGGGGCGCGGGCGATGTCGAGCACGGTGCGCGGCCGGTAGCGGAAGGGCAGCACCAGCCCGTTGCGGATGTCGTGCACCCGCTTCTGCCGCATCGGCACGTCGAGGGTGATGGCGAGCGCATGCGCCCCCACCGCCTCCGCCCGCTTGATGAGATCGAAGGACAGGCGGTGATTGTCGCCCGGCAGGCCGTAGAGCTGGAACCAGAAGCTGTCCGGCGCAATGCGTGCCAGCTCCTCCATCCCGACATTGGCGACGGTGGAGGAGACATAGGGGATGCGCGCCTTCTGCGCCGCCGCGGCCAGGATGGCGTCGATGCGCGGCCACACCATGCCGATATTGCCCATCGGCGCCACGCCGACCGGCGCGGCATAGCGGCGGCCGAAGATCTCCGTCTCGGTGGAGACCTGCGAGAGATCCAGCGCGTAGCGCGGCAGGATGCGCACCGCATCCATGGCGGCGCGGTTATGCGCCACGTTCGGCGCGCCATCGCCCACCCCGCCCGCAACGAAATCATAGGCGAAGCGGGAGACCCGCCGCCTTGCCCGGCGCTGCAGATCGTTGAAGCTGGGGAAGCGGCGGCGCAGCGCGGCGGCCGGGCTTTCCTCCGCCCCCGCGCCCCAGCCCCGTGCCGCGCCCGTCCCGTTGCTGCCGCTCATCCGTCCCGCCCCGCCGCATGCCACGCCGGGATTATGCATCGGCCAAGCGTGGCGGAAAGCCGGGGGTGGGCTGCAAAACCCGTCGCGCATCCCATATCCCAAGGTTGGAGGAATAGCAGCACATGTCGATTCGTCCCTTGCTTCTCGCTGCCGGCCTGGCGCTATCCGCCTGCTCGGCCGTCCAGCAGCCGCCCTATGGCTATGCCAGCCTGCCGAGCGACGCCGTGGTCGGTGCCGGCGATCCCACCCGGGCGGCCATCATCTCCACCGCCTCGATCTTCGCCGACCCCGGCCGCGTCGCCGGGCAGCCCGCCGTCGCGGCCCGGGCGGTGGCGAACTACGAGTATCTGGCCGCCGAGCTGCCCTACGGCGCCCGCTGGCGCGAATTCTCGCCGCTGGTCGGCACGGAGATGGCGCGTGGCCAGCAGGAGATGCGGCCGGTAGTCGGCATCGCGCCCAATGCGCCGACGCAGCCCGTGGTGGATTCCCTCTACGCCGCCTCCCGCGCCCTGCAGGCCGGGGACCAGGCGGCGGCGGAGCGGATCCTCTCCAACCCGATCTTCCCGGCGGGCGGCGCGGCGACGCTGCGGCGCCTCGCCTCCCTGCCGCCCATGCCCGCGGTGAATGTCGCGACATCCCTGGCGGTGCAGGAGCTGCGGCGGCGGGACAGCGATCCGGGCGACCGGGGCGGCGGGCGCGGCGACGGCCGGAGCTGACGCCTCCCGGCAGGCCGCCCCCGGGAGCTTGGCGCCTCGCCGCGGCGGGAGCGAAGGCCCCCGCTTCCGGTGAGGTTGTGGCGGCCTGGCCGGAGGTAGCGGCGGGACGGCCCTAGCCCTCCCGCAGCACCGTCAGCGCCCCGAGGCGGGGCGCGGCGAAGTCCATGAAGGCCCGGACCCGGGGCGGCAGCAGCCGGGCGGAGGGCAGGACCAGGGAGACCGGACGCGCCGGCGGCTCCCAGTCCCGCAGCAGCCGCTCCAGCCGCCCGGCCGCGAAGGCCTCCGCCGCCTGATAGGAGAGCAGGCGGAGGATGCCGCGGCCGGCGAGTGCGGCTTCCAGCGCCGCCTCCGCCTGGTTGACGGAGAAGCGCGGCGTGACCCGCACCGCGACCGCTTGGCCGTCCGGCGCCCGGAAGCGCCATTCCGGCGTAGGGGTGCCGGGGGCGGCGAACTGGATCACCTGATGCGCTGCAAGATCCGGCGGCGCGGCGGGCCGGCCGTGCCGCGCCAGGTAGTCCGGGCTGGCCGCCAGCACCCGGCGCACGCTGCCCACCTTGCGCGCCACCAGCCCGGCCTCCGCCAAGGGGCCGATGCGGATGGCGACGTCGATCTCCTCCTCCAGCAGATCGGCATTACGGTCGGAGAGGATGAGCTCGGCGCTGACCTGAGGCTGGGCGTCGAGGAAGGCGGTGACCAGCGGCGCCGCATGCAGCCGGCCGAAGACCAGAGGCGCGGCGACGCGCAGCCTGCCGCGCGGGGCGGCGGCGGCACCGGCGGCCTCCGTCATGGCGTCCTCGTATTCCGCCAGCAGGCGGCGGGCCTGCTCGCCGAGGCGGCGACCGGCCTCGGTCGGGCGGCTCTGGCGGGTGGTACGGTCCAGCAGGCGGACGCCCAGCCGCTCCTCCAGCCCGGCCAGGCCGCGGGTCACGGCGGGCGGGGAGTGGCCGAGCCGGCGGCCGGCCGCGGCGAGGGAGCCGGTCTCGAGGATCGCCACGAGCAGGCGGAGTTCGTCCAGCCGGTCCATTCTTCCGCATTCCTGCAGGCTGCCTTGCGGATTCCGCCCATTCCTTCCGACCAGCGCAAGGGCCAGCTTGCGGGAGGAAAAGGAGGGCCGGACCATGGGACGGCATTATGCGGAGATCGCCTTCACCCCGGCGGTGCAGGCGGAGCAGGCGGGCCTCGGCTCGCGCGCGCACTTCGCCCGGGTGGCGGCGGAGGGGCGCGAGGATGGCGCGCTGGGGCCGGAGGAGGCGGGTTTCATTGAGGCGCGGGACGGGTTCTTCCTGGCGACGGTGTCCTCGACCGGCTGGCCCTATCTCCAGCATCGCGGCGGGCCGGTGGGCTTCGTGCAGGTGCTGGATGCGGAGACGCTGGGCTTCGCCGACCTGCGCGGCAACCGGCAACATGTCTCGCTGGGGAATCTGGCGACGGATGACCGGGTGTCGCTGTTCTTCCTGGACCATGCGCGGCGCCGGCGGCTGAAGCTGTTCGGTCATGCCAGGGTGGTGCGGGACGACCCTGCGCTGCTGGCGCGGCTGACGCCGCCGGGGCGGGAGGCGCTGGCGGAGAGCGCGATGCTGATCCGGGTGGCCGGCTTCGAGTGGAATTGCCCGCAGCACATCACGCCGCGCTTCACCGCGGAGGAATGGGCAGCGATCGCCGCCACGGGCTGACGCTACCGCCGCGGAAGCGAAGGCCCTTGCAGGGCCTGCGACACCGCCGAAGACCACCATTGCCCTGGGCGACGGTGCCGCAAGAGGTCGCTCGAGGCGGTCGAGCGACGCTTTGCGTGCCCGGCCTTTCGGCCAGGGGCGTTATTCTTCGACCGCGCCCTGCCCGATCAGCGCCGTGCGGATCTCCGGCGTCAGCGGCACCTTCTCGCCACTGCTCGGCACGGCGGAGACGAGCACGGCCTTGCTGCGGAAGATCAGCCCCTGCTTCCACACCGCATATTCCGTGGTGAAGCTGGTGCGGCGCAGCGCCAGCGGGCGCAAAGTCACCGCCACCTCATCGCCGAAGGCGACGGAGCGGCGGAACTCCGCCTCGATGCGCGCCACCAGGGGCCCGGGCGCATCCAGCGCGAAGCGCCCGCCGATCTCCAGCCAATGCGCCACGCGCGCATCCTCGCAGAGCAGCAGATAGGCGGTGTTGTTGGCGTGGGCGAACTGATCGCATTCGGACCAGCGGATGCCGTGCCGCCGCACCGTCGCCCATTCGCCCTCGATGCCGAATTCCGTGCGCAGCGCCGGGTCCATCGCCCCCTCTCCGCTCAAGCCCCGTCCCGCAGCAGCCCGCTGATCACGCGCTCCAGGTGCTGCAGGCTGTTGCACACCGCCGTCACCCGGCAATGCGGGGCATAGCGCAGCATGTCGCTGTCGCCGGTGCCCCACAGGGTGCGCGGTTCGGGGTTCAGCCACACGACCTGCTTCGACCGCTCCGCCATGCGCCGCAGGATCTCGCTGCGCGCCGGATTCCGGTTGCCGCGGCCATCGCCGAGGATGATGACGGTGGTCTGGCTGTCGAGGATGCCGAGCCACCCGGCCTCGAAATCCGCCAGCGCCTGGCCGTAATTGGAAGAGCCGAAGCCGATCCGCTGCAACACCTCCGGGATCGCCTTCTCGATCGGCAGCCGCTCCAGGAGCTCGGAGACCTCGATCAGGCTGTTGCTGAAGGCGAAGGCGCGCAGCCCCGCCAGCGCCTCGTTCAGCGAGAAGAGGAACAGCAGCAGGAATTGCGCCAGCGGCGCGACGGAACCGGAGACGTCGCACAGCACGGCGAGCTTCGGCTTGTCGATGCGCTCCTGCTTCCAGACGGGCAGGAAGGGGATCGCCTCCCACCCCATGTTCCGCCGAAGGGTGCGGCGCACGTCGAGGATGCCGCGCCGGTCCCGCCGGCGCGGGCGGCCATATTGCGTGGCGAGGCGCTTGGCCATGGCGCGGACCAGCACCCGCATGCGGTCATGGTCCCGCCGGTCGATCGCCGAAAGCCGGGTCTGGGTCAGCAGGCGCTCGCGGAATTCCTGGTTCTTGCCCTCGGCGAAGAGCAGCAGGTTCTGCTGCACGAAATCCCGCACCCTCTCCCGCAGCCGGTCCCGCCCGATGCGCAGCCGGTTGGCGCGGTCCGCATCCTTGGTCGCGGCGATCTCGCGCTCCAGCGCGGCCAGGCCCATGCGGTCCAGCATGCGGCGGGTGAAGAGGTTGACCTGGGTGAAGATGGAGATGTTGATCAGGCCGACCGAAGCGGCGGCGGCCTCCACCTCCGCCGCCAGCGCCGCCTGGTCGTTGGCCAGCAGCAGCCGGCCGAGGGCGCTGCCTCCCCCCTCTCCCTCGCCACCTGCGGGACTGGTCGCGGGCGGGGCGGCGGGCGGCGGGGTCAGCTCGTCGTCGGCGAAGCTGCCGCGGCTGAAGAAGCGCTCGAAGCACTCGGCAAAGGCGCGCTTCTCCGCCGGCGTCTTGGCCAGCACCAGGGAGAGGGTGTCGCGCAGCGCCTCCCGCTCCTCGAAGCCGATGACGCGCACCGCCCGCACCGCGTCGATGCTCTCGGCAGGCGAGATGCGCAGCCCCGCCCCGCGCGCGGCCCGGAAGAAGTCCAGCAGCGGCCCCTCCATGACCGCCGCGCTGCCTGCCATGCCCTCCATCACCGGACCGGCACCGCCTCCGCCCGCGCCGCCTGCAGCAGCTCGGCAATGCGGGGCTCCACCGTCTCGATGTCGCTCTCGAATTTCAGCAGCACGTTCAGCGTCTCCCGCACCAGCCCGGGATCCAGCTCCCGCACATGCAGCAGCACCAGCACGCGCGCCCAGTCGATGGTCTCGCTGACCGAGGGCAGCTTCTTCAGGTCCAGCGTGCGCATTTGCTGCACGAAGGCGACGAGCTGGCGCCGCAGCGCCTCCGCGATGCCCGGCACGCGGGTGGCGATGATCCGCGCCTCCAGCCGCGGCTCCGGCAGGCCGATATGCAGGTGCAGGCAGCGCCGCTTCAGCGCGTCGCCCAGGTCGCGCTGGGAGTTGGAGGTGAGCATGACGATCGGCGCCACCTCCGCCCGCACCGTGCCGATCTCCGGGATGGAGACCTGGTAGTCGGAGAGGAGCTCAAGCAGGAAGGCCTCGAATTCCTGGTCCGCCTTGTCCACCTCGTCGATCAGCAGCACCGCCCCCTCGGGCTGGCGCAGCGCCTTCAGCAGCGGGCGGGGCTCGAGGAACTCTTCGGAGAAGAAGAGGTCGGAGACGCCGTGCAGCCGGCGCATCGCGCCCTCCAGGCTCGGCTCCTCGCCCAGCAGCGCCCCCATCCGGTCCTTCAGGATCTGGGTGTAGAGGAGCTGCTTGCCGTATTTCCATTCATAGAGGGCCTTGGACTCGTCCAGCCCCTCATAGCACTGCATGCGGATCAGCCCGAGGCCGAGCCAGGAGGCGGCGGCCTTCGCCAGCTCCGTCTTGCCGACGCCGGCCGGCCCCTCCACCAGGATGGGCTTCTGCAGGTGGTGCGCCAGGTAAACTGCGGTGGAAATGGGCCGGCTGGGAATGTAGCCGGCGGATTGCAGCCCCGCCTCGGTCGCCTCGATGGAAGCAAGTTTCTCGTGCCAAGGCGGAACCATACGGGGACATCTCCTGCAGCGATTTGCGGCATGATGGACCGACGCGCCCGCGGCGCCAAATTCGCCCCGGGTCAGGACCCCGGAGCGTGACCGGGCGGGCCGGATCGGCCGGAACCGCGGATCACCGTGACCCAGCGACGTGATCGGTTGAGGTCGAATCGACCGAACGGTGGATCATGCGGCCGGACAAGACGCTGGAGCGGGACGGGATGGGCGAAGCCCGGCCGAGCCTGCTCCCATAAGGGAAGGAAACGCCATGACCCTCACCCGCCGCGCCCTCGGCGCGCTCGCCGCCCCGCCTCTCCTCGCGCCCGGCCTCCGGGCGCAGGAGGCGCGGCCGGTCCGCCTCATCGTCCCCTACCCGCCCGCCGGCGGCACGGACATCGTCGCCCGGCTGCTGGTCCCGGCCATTGCGGAACTGCCCGGGGCGCCGCCCATGGTGATCGAGAACCGCCCCGGCGCCGGGGGCAATGTCGGCACGGAGGTGCTGGCGAAATCGCCGCCGGACGGCCAGACCCTGGGCTTCGTCACCATCGGCACGCACGGGACGAACCCCTTCCTCTTCCCCCGCCAAGGCTTTGATCCGCTCACGGATTTCAGCTTCATCGCCCTGGTCTCGCTGCAGCCGGCCACCATCTCGGTCGCGGCCGACTCCCCGCTGCGCAGCCTGGACGACCTGCTGGCGATCACGCGGGAGACCACCATCGCCTCCTCCGGCAACGGCACCTCCGGCCATCTGGGGGCGGAGGTACTGCGGGTGATGGGCCGGCTGCCGCTGATGCATGTGCCCTATCGCGGCAGCGGCCCGGCCTGGGCCGACCTGCTGGGCGGAAGGGTGGCGCTGGTGGTGGACAACATCCAGGCGGCGCTGCCGCATCGCCAGGCCGGGCGGATCCGCATCCTGGCCGTCA
>NZ_JAMZIK010000151.1 GCF_024178315.1 Siccirubricoccus soli
CGGCCTGGGCCGACCTGCTGGGCGGAAGGGTGGCGCTGGTGGTGGACAACATCCAGGCGGCGCTGCCGCATCGCCAGGCCGGGCGGATCCGCATCCTGGCCGTCACGGGGCGGGAGCGCAGCCCGCTGCTGCCGGAGGTGCCGGCGGTGAAGGAACGGCTGCCGGATTACCTGGTGGAAAGCTGGAACGGCCTCGCGGGCCCCGCGGGCCTGCCGGAGGCGGTGGTGGCGCGCTGGGCGGCGCTGGTGGCCGGTGCCGCGGAGAACCCGGCGCTGCGCGCCCGCTATGCCGAGCTGGGGATGGAGTTCCCCGCCTCCTCGCCGGCGCATCTGGCCGCCTTCGTTCGTGACCAGCTTGCCTTCTGGCAACGCCAGATCAGCGCCGCAAATATCCGGCTGGAATGAGGCCGCGCCACCGGTAAGGTGACGTACCCGACAAGAAAACAGGGGGAAGTCCAAGTGCAATTATCCGACCGGGTGACCGGCGGCGTGCTGGTGCTCCTCGGGGCTGCCGCGGCCTGGGGCGGCTCCCGCCTGCCCGCCGTGCCGGGGCAGGAGGTGGGACCGGCCGCCTTTCCCATGCTCATCGGCTGCGGCCTCATCCTCTGCGGCGTGCTGATCGCCGTCGGCATCGGCCGCAGCTTCGAGGCGGAGGAGGCGCCGGAGACGCCGCACCCCTGGTGGTATGGGCTGCGCGCCCTGGTGCCCTTCGCGCTGCTGCTGTTCTACGTGCTGGCCAGCGAGACGCTGGGCTTCGTGCTGACCGCGGCGGCGATGATCCTGGTGGGGGCGCTCGTGCTCGGTGCCCGGCTGCGCCTGGCGCTGCCGCTGGCCGTGCTGATGCCGCTGCTCATCCACCTTGCCTTCTACAAGCTGCTGCGGGTGCCGCTGCCCGACGGCCTGCTCTCCCCTCCCTGGTAGGCGCGCGCGCATGGAACTCCTCGAAGCCTTCCGCCTGGTCGCCGCGCCGGATGTGCTGATCGCCATCCTCGCCTCGGCCATCTACGGCCTCGTCGTCGGCTCCCTGCCCGGGCTTTCGGCCACCATGGCGACGGCGCTGCTGGTGCCGGTGACCTTCTGGCTTTCCCCGATTGCCGCGGTCGCCACCATCATCACCGCCTCCGCCATGGCGATCTTCTCGGGCGACATTCCGGGCTGCCTGCTGCGCATCCCCGGCACCCCCGCCAGCGCCGCCTATACGGATGAGGCCTACGCGCTGACCCGCAAGGGCCAGGCGGAGCTGGCGCTCGGCGCCGGCCTCTGGTTCTCGGCCATCGGCGGCATCGTCGGCACGCTCTCGCTCGTGCTGATGGCGCCGGTGCTGGCGGAGATGGCGCTCTCCTTCTCCACCTTCGAGTATTTCTGGCTGGCCTTCCTCGGGCTGATGTGCGCGACGCTGGTGGCGCGCTCCTCGCCCATCAAGGCCATCGCCTCCATGCTGCTCGGGCTGCTCATCGCCTGCATCGGCATGGAGAACCCGGCCGGCACGCCGCGCTTCACCTTCGGCGTCCCGGACCTGCTGGGCGGCATCGAGCCGATCCCGGCGCTGGTCGGCGTCTTCGCCGTGTCCGAGGTGATGCGGGCCATGGTGACGCCGGAGCCGCCCAAGCTGCCGGACCGGAAATTCGGCTCCATCCTGGCCAATCAATGGGCGCTGACGAAGAAGTACCAGTGGCCGATGTGGCGGGGGAACATCATCGGCATCATCATCGGGGTGCTGCCCGGCGCCGGGGCCGACATGGCCGCCTGGGTCAGCTACGCGATGAGCAAGAAATTCAGCCGGGAGAAGGAGAAATTCGGCACCGGCCACCCGGAGGGGCTGGTGGAGGCCGGCGCCTCCAACAACGCCTCCCTCGCCTCGGGCTGGGTGCCCTCCCTGCTCTTCGGCATCCCGGGGGACACCATCACCGCGATCGCCATCGGCGTGCTCTACATGAAGGGGCTGAACCCGGGCCCCACGCTGTTCACCGAGAATGCGCGCAGCATGTATGCGCTCTACATCATCTTCATCCTGGCCAACATCATCATGATCCCGCTCGGCATCCTGATGATCCGCATGGCCTCCCAGGTGCTGCGGGCGCCGCGGGCGGCGATCATGCCGGTGATCCTGGTGATGTGCGCGGTCGGCAGCTTCGCCACCGGCTCCAACCTCTTCTCCGTGCTGCTGGTCGGCCTCTTCGGCTGCCTCGGCTTCGTCATGGAGCGGAACGGCTACCCGGTGGCGGCGCTCGTGCTCGGCATCGTCATGGGCAGCATGGTGGAGCAGAATTTCATCACCTCCCTCATCAAGAGCGATGGCGACGTTCTGCCCTTCATCGAACGCCCGGTCTCCGGTGTGCTGGCGGCGATGACCTTCGGGGCGCTGCTCTGGCCGCTCGGGGTGTGGATCTGGAACCGGGTGCAGGGCCCGCGCTTGCCAGCCGGGAGCGCGGCGGAATAACAATGAAACGAAACAAGACCGACGGAGGATGTCCATGACCGAGACCTCGCGCCGCGCCCTGCTCGGCACCGGCGCCGCCCTGCTCGCCGCCCCCTTGGCCGCCCCTGCCCTCGCCCAGCCGCGCTGGCCCACGCGGCCGGTGCAGATGCTCTGCCCCTGGGCCGCGGGCGGCGGCACGGATGCGGTGCTGCGCATCATCGCCGCCCTGCTGGAGAAGGAGTTGGGCCAGCCCTTCAACGTGGTGAACCGCACCGGCGGCAGCGGCGTGGTCGGCCATGCCGCCATCGCAAGCGCCCAGCCGGATGGCTACACGCTCGGCATGCTCACCTCCGAGATCTGCATGCTGCACTGGCAGGGGCTGACGGAGGTCACCTATCGCAACTACACGCCGCTCGGCCTGATGAACCTCGACCCGCCGGGCATCCAGGTGAACGTCTCCGCCCCCTACGCGGATGTGAAGGCGCTGGCCGAGGCGGTGAAGAAGAGCCGCCCGGGCCAGATGAAGGCCAGCGGCACCGGCCAGGGCGGCATCTGGCACCTGGCCCTGGCCGGCTGGCTCGGCGCCATGGGGCTGCCGGCCTCGCATGTGCGCTGGGTACCCTCCAACGGCGCGGCTCCGGCCATGCAGGACCTCGCGGCCGGCGGGCTGGACTTCACCACCTGCTCCGTGCCGGAAGCCCGCGCCATGCTGGATGCCGGCCGGGCGAAGAGCCTCGCGGTGATGTCGCCCGAGCGGCTGAGCGCCTTCCCGAACATTCCGACACTGAAGGAGGCGATGGGCATCGACTACTCCACTGGCGCCTGGCGCGGCATCGCCGGCCCGCCCAACCTGCCGGCCGAGGTGCGCAACGTGATGGGGCCGGCGCTCGGCAAGGTGTTCAACAGCCAGGAATACAAGGACTTCCTCAATGCCCGCGGCTTCGGCCTGCTCTATGCCGATGCCGCCGGCTTCGGCCGGCACATGGAGGAGGCCGACAAGTCGCTCGGCGAGGCCATGAAGGCGGCGGGGCTGGCGAAGGCGGCCTGAGGACGGCACACTCTCCATCCCGGCGGGCGGGGATGGCCTCGGCCTCCCCGCCCGGCCCAGCAGCGAGAATGGGATGGAGATGTCGAACAATACCCCGGTTGCGTCCTATGACGCCCTCATCATCGGCGCCGGCTTCTCCGGCATGTACCAGCTCCATTCGTTGCGTGATCGGCTGGGGCTGAAGGCGCTGGTGCTGGAAGCCGGCAGCGGCGTCGGCGGCACCTGGTACTGGAACCGCTACCCCGGCGCGCGCTGCGATTCCGAAAGCCATTCGTACAACTACACCTTCTCCAAGGAATTGCTGGCGGAATGGCGCTGGTCCGAGCGCTACCCGGAACAGCCGGAGATTCTGCGCTACCTGAACCATGTCGCGGACCGTTTCGACCTGAAGCGCGACATCCGCTTCGACACCCGCGTCACCGGCGCGCGCTACGACGAGGCCGCCAATCTCTGGCATGTGACGACCGAGACGGGGGAGCGCTACGCGGCGCAATACCTCATCACCGCGGTCGGCTGCCTCTCCACCGCCAATGTGCCGAAGATCCCGGGCCTCGAGGAATTCGCCGGCGACTGGTATCACACCGGGCAATGGCCGCATGGCGGGGTCGATTTCACCGGCAAGCGGGTCGGGCAGATCGGCACCGGCTCCACCGGCATCCAGGCGGTGCCGGTCATTGCCGCGCAGGCCGGGCACCTCACCGTCTTCCAGCGCACCGCCAATTACAGCGTGCCGGCGCACAACGCGCCGCTGACGCCGGAATTCCAGGCTTGGCTCGACAGCAACCGGGAGGAGGTGGTGCAGACCATGCGCTCCACCCCGAACGGCCATCCCTTCACCATCTCCGAGCGCAAGGTCTTCGATGTGGATGCGGAGGAGCGCGAGCGCATCTACGAGGCCGCCTGGGCCAAGGGCGGGCTGCAATTCCGCGCCAGCTTCCAGGATCTGCTGGTGGACAAGACGGCGAACGACACCGCCGCCGACTTCATCAAGCGCAAGATCCGCAGCATCGTGAAGGATCCGCGCAAGGCGGCCATCCTCTCCGACATCGACCACCCCTACGCGGCCAAGCGCCCGCCGATCGATACCCATTATTTCGAGGCCTATAACCGCGACAATGTGGATATCGTGAACCTGCGGGCGGAGCCGATCGAGCGCATCACACCCAACGGCATCCGCACCAGCGCGCGGGACTATCCGCTGGATATCATCGTCTTCGCCACCGGCTTCGACGCCATGACCGGGCCGCTGCTGCGGCTCAACATCCAGGGTGCGGGCGGGCGGAAGCTGGCCGAGGCCTGGGAGGCCGGGCCGCGCAACTACCTTGGCCTGCAGGTGGCGGGCTTCCCCAACCTCTTCACCATTACCGGGCCAGGCAGCCCCTCCGTGCTCTGCAACATGCCGATCGCCATCGAGCAGCATGTGGAGTGGATCACCGACTGCATCGACGCCATGCGCAAGCGCGGGCTGCGGCGCATCGAGACCACGGAGGCGGCGATGGATGGCTGGGTGGCCGAGGTGAACCGCGCCGCCGATGCCACGCTGCTGCCCCAGGCCAAGCATTCCTGGTATCTCGGCGCCAATGTCCCGGGCAAGCCGCGGGTCTTCATGCCCTATGCCGGCGGCATGGCGCATTACCGCCGCATCTGCGACCAGGTGGCGGCGAAGGGCTATGAGGGCTTCGTGCTCTCCGACTGAGCGAGCGTCCCGACCAGCCGGGTCAGCATCTCGATCTGGCGCTGCTGCGCCTGCAGCAGCGCCTCGATCTGCTCATGACGCAGCGCGTCCAGCTTCTCGTGCAGCGCCATGATCTCGATCTCGGCCTTCAGGTTCACCTCGTAGTCATGGGTGGCGTCCAGCCGGTCCCGCGCCGCCTGGCGGTTCTGGCTCATCATGATGAGCGGCGCCTGGATGGCGGCCAGCATGGAGAGCAGCAGGTTGAGGAAGATGAAGGGGTAGGCGTCGAAGGGGTGCGGCAGCACCAGCAGGTTCAGCACCGCCCAGGCGGCGAGGAAGCCGCAGAAGCCCAGGATGAAGCCCCAGGAGCCGCCGAGCGCCGCCATCCGGTCCGCCAGGCGCTGGCCGAAGGTCAGCTTCTCCACGCTGTCCTGCAGCACGTCCCGGCTGATGACGCTGCGGCCATGGGCGGCGGCCAGCACCGCCGCCTGCGCCGCGCTCAGCTTGTCCAGCGGTCGGCCGAACCAGCGGCGGGCGGCCTCATGCGGGTCTTTCATGCGAGGTGTCCTCGGTCTCCGGTGAAGTGGCTTGCCCCCGGGCCGGCAAACCGCCACTTTCTGGCTCGTGGACCGACAGGGAGGCAAGGGTGGCAGGGTTCAGGAGCACGACAAGCTATATCGCCTCGCGCGACCTGGAAGTCGCGGTGAATGCCGCGGTCACCTTGCAGCGCCCCCTGCTGGTGAAGGGGGAGCCCGGCACCGGCAAGACGGTGTTGGCCCAGGAAGTCGCCCGCGCCCTGGGCAGGAATCTGATCGAGTGGCACATCAAATCCACCACCAAGGCGCAGCAGGGGCTTTATGAATACGACGCCGTCTCCCGCCTGCGCGATGGGCAGCTCGGCGATGAGCGGGTGCACGACATCGGCAACTACATCATCCGCGGCAAGCTGTGGGAGGCCTTCGCGGCCGATGAGCAGCAGGTCCTGCTGATCGACGAAATCGACAAGGCGGATATCGAGTTCCCGAACGATCTGCTGCTCGAGCTCGACCGCATGCAGTTCCATGTGTACGAGACGCGCGAGACGGTGGTGGCGAAGCACCGGCCGATCGTCATCATCACCTCGAACAACGAGAAGGAGCTGCCGGACGCCTTCCTGCGCCGCTGCTTCTTCCACTACATCCGCTTCCCGGACCGGGAGACGATGGAGCGGATCGTCCAGGCGCATTTCCCCGACATCAAGCAGGAGCTGGCGCGGGAGGCGCTGAACGTCTTCTTCCAGGTCCGCGGCGTGGCGGAGCTGAAGAAGAAGCCGGCGACCAGCGAGCTGCTGGACTGGCTGAAGCTGCTGATGATCGAGGATCTGCCGCCCGAGGTGCTGCGCAGCCAGGACCCGCGCACCGCGATCCCGCCGCTCTACGGCGCGTTGCTGAAGAATGAGCAGGATGTGCAGCTCTTCGAGCGGCTGGCCTTCCTCTCCCGCCGGCAGCAGCGCTAGAGCAGCCCCTCCCGGCCAAGCGAGGGCGTTTCACGGAGGAGCCGAGGCCATGCTCGCCCATTTCATCGTCGCGCTGCGCAGCGCCGGCATTCCGGCCAGCCTCACGGAGTATCTCACTCTGCTGCGCGGCATGAAGGAAGGGGTGGCCGACTACTCGGTGGATGATTTCTACCACCTCTCCCGCGCCACGCTGGTGAAGGACGAACGCCACCTGGACCGCTTCGACCGGGTCTTCGGCGAGGTGTTCAAGGGGTTGGAACCGCCGGAGGGCGACCTGACCCGCACCCTGCCGGAGGAATGGCTGCGGAAGCTGGCGGAGAAGCTGCTGACCGAGGAGGAGAAGGCCGCCATCGAGGCCGCCGGCGGCTTCGACAAGCTGATGGAGATGCTGAAGCAGCGCCTGGCGGAACAGAAGGGTCGCCACCAGGGCGGCAGCAAATGGATCGGCACCGCCGGCACCTCCCCTTTTGGGGCGCATGGCTACAACCCGGAAGGCGTCCGGATCGGCCAGGACGAGTCGCGCCACCGCCGCGCCGTGAAGGTGTGGGACAAGCGGGAGTTCAAGGATCTCGACGACGATGTCGAGATCGGCACCCGCAACATCAAGCTGGCGCTGCGCCGCCTGCGCCGCTTCGCCCGCCAGGGCGCGGCGACGGAGCTGGACCTGCCGGACACCATCCGCGCCACCGCCAACAATGCCGGCTCGCTCGACCTGAAGCTGGTGCCGGAGCGGCACAACACGGTGAAGGTGCTGCTCTTCCTCGATATCGGCGGCTCCATGGACGACCATGTGCGGATCTGCGCCGAGCTCTTCTCCGCCTGCCGGGCCGAATTCAAGCATCTGGAGCATTTCTACTTCCACAACTGCCCCTATGAGCGGCTGTGGACCAACAACCGCCGGCGACGGGAGAGCGAGGTCTCCACCTGGGAGGTGCTCAGGAAATACGGGCCGGACTACAAGGCCATCATCGTCGGCGACGCGGCGATGAGCCCCTATGAGGTGGTGCAGCCCGGCGGCTCGGTGGAGCACTGGAACGAGGAGAGCGGGCAGGTCTGGCTGCAGCGGATCCTCGGCCATTTCCGCCGCAGCGCCTGGCTGAACCCGATGCCGCAGCCGGCCTGGGACCGCTACCACTCCGCCGTGTTGCTGCGGCAGATCATGGAGAACCGGATGTTCCCGCTGACCCTCGGCGGGTTGGACGACATGACGCGGGAACTCAGCCGCTGATCCGCACCGCCTGACGCCGCCGGGGCGGGATGGTTGGGCTTCGCCCCCCATCCCGCCCCGGCTGATCGTTTGGTCGCGTAATTCAGGGTTTCGGCCGATCCGGCCTCCGCCGATCACGCTCCGTGCGGCGCCATGGCCCCCGGAGTCGCTGCCGCCCCACGCCCGCCACCTCCACGGCGACAGCATTCGCATCCCGTCCCGAGCAACGAAAAAACCCCCGGCCAATCGGCCGGGGGTCAAATCTCTCCGCCTGCATCGCCCACGGCCTGGAACGGCGGTGCCGCTTCAGTCCGGGCGGGCCTGCTGGCCAGCGCCTGCGGCGCCCGTCGAAGCTGCGTCAGCCGCTCCGACGGGAAGTCCTCAGGGCAGCGGCGCCGGGTTCGGGGAGAGCGACCGCAGATAGGCGATCACATCGGCCCGCTGCTGGGTGTTGTTCAGCCCGGCGAAGGCCATGCGGGTGCCCGGGGCATAGCTGCTCGGCTTGTGCAGCCACTCATTGAGCTGCTCATAGGTCCAGGGGCCTTCCTTGCCCTTGATGGCGGCGGAGTAGTTGAAACCCTCGGCATGGCCATGCGGCGCACCGACGATGCCATAGAGGTTGGGGCCGACACCGTTGCGGCCACCCTGGTTGAAGGTGTGGCAGGAGCCGCATTGCCGCTGGGCGATGGTCTGGCCGTTCTGCACATTGGCATTGGCCAGCAGCGGGGAAATCGGCTCCAGCGCCGGCGCAGCAGCCGGAGCCGACGCCGGGGCGGCGCCGACATCGCCGATCTGGATGGCGCTCTCATGCGGCTTCTCGCCATGCACCAGCAGCTTGCCCAGCTGGCCGGCCAGCATGAAGGCGATGCCCGCCGTAAGGACTGCGGCGAAGGCCTTGTTCAGCTCGAGAGAACCCATCGGCAGTGACGACCTCGGCTTGGCGTGGGCGATAACGGGCTCCGGTATAGCCGAAGCCGGAAAACCCGCAACCCGGCCCGGCCGGCTCAGGGCGCCCCGGCCGCCATCAGCCCGGCCAGGATCGCCCCGCGGGCCGGAATGGAGCTGACCTCCACCCATTCCCGTCGGCTGCAGATCTCGTGCCCCACCGGCCCCAGCCCATCCAGCGTCGGCACCCCGAGGCAGGCGGCGAAGCTGCCATCGGAGCCGCCACGGGAGACCAGCGGAAAGATCGGCGCCCCGAGCGCGGCGGCGAAGCCCGCCGCCCGCTCATACAGCGCCTGGCCGCCCGGCAGGGTGGGAAAGGCCGGCCGGGTGAAGCCGCCGGAGACCTCCACCGCGACGCGCCGATCGGCCGGTGGCCGCGTGGCGATGGCGGTTACCGCCGCCAGCAGCGCCTCCGCCGCCGCATCGTCCGGCGCGCGGAGATCGACATGCAGCTCCGCCTCCCCCGGCACCACCTGGCGGGCGGCGCCGCCGCGCAATATGCCGCAGGTGGCGTAGCTGCCGGCGGCGAAGTCGGACAGCGCCTCGATCTCGGCCACCATCGGCGCCAGGGCGGCGAGCGCGCTCGCCCCCACCTCCCGCGCCGCGCCGCAATGGGCGGTGACGCCATGGGCCCGCACGTAGAAGGCGCCAACCGCGCCGCGGCCGATCACCGTCCCGCCCCCGGGCCGTGCCGGCTCCAGCGTCAGGCAGTAATCCTGGCCGCGCGCCTCCGCCTCGATCCAGCCGCGGGATTGCGGGCTGCCGATCTCCTCATCCGGCACGATGAGGACGGTGGCCGGCACCGCCGGCAGCAGGCGCAGCGCCTCGATCGCCATCAGCACGTTCAGCTTCATGTCGCCGATGCCGGGGCCGGTGACCGCATCCCCCTGCCGCCGGCAGGGCCATTCCGCCGCCGTCCCGGTGGGCCAGACGGTATCGGCATGGCCCAGCACCAGCAGCTTCGGCCCCGCCCCGCCGCGCCGTGCGGTGAGCTGGTCGCCCCGCCCCGGCAGGGGCCGCCGCGCCACCGCGAAGCCCGCCGCCTGCAGCAGCGCCGCGAAGCGGTCCTGCACCGCATTGACCCCGGCGGCGTCGTAGCTGCCGCTGTCGATGGAGACGATCCGATCCGCTTCCGCCAGAAGCTGCGGCAGCGCCGACTCGAAGGCGGCGGCGAGGGTCTCGATCTCGGGCATCGGGGCTTCCTTCCGGGGCCGGGCCAGGCGAGCATGGCAGCATGACCTTCTCCCTCATCGCACGCTGCCCGCGCACCGGCCAGATCGGCGCCGCCGTCACCACCTCCTCCATCGCGGTGGGCAGCCGTTGCGCCTTCGCCGCCGCCGGGGTGGGCGCCGTGCTGACGCAGCACCGCACCGATCCGCGGCTCGGGCCGCGTGGGCTGGATCTGTTGCGCAGCGGCTGCACGGCCGAGGAGACGGTCGCGGCGCTTTCCGCCTCCACCCCCCATGCCGGCTGGCGCCAGCTCGCCGTGCTGGATGCGGCGGGACGCACCGCGCATGTCCACGGGGCGCAGGTAAAGCCGGAACGCAACGCGGCGCATGGCGAGGGGGTGGTCGCCATCGGCAACATCCTGTCCTCCGACCAGGTGCCGGCGGCGATGGTCGCCGGCTTCCTGGCCGCGGCGAACCAGCCCCTGGCGGAGCGGCTGCTGCGGGCGCTGGAGGCCGGGGAGGCGGCGGGCGGCGAGCATGGCGAGGTCACCTCCGCCTCCCTGCTCGTCATGTGGCGGGAAAGCTTCCCCTATGTCGATCTGCGGGCGGACAAGGCGGCGCAGCCGCTCGCCGCGCTGCGCGCCCTCTGGACCGAATACGCGCCGCTGGCGGAGGGCTTCGTTGCCCGCGCCCTGGCGCCGGACGACGCGCCGGTGATCTGACGCAAAGCCCGCGGCGCCCGCGGTCAGCTAAACGTCAATGATCTTCTCCTAGGTCATCTTGGGGCCCCTCCCGCTGGAAGCCGGTGTTGCAGCGAATCTATCTTTGTCTTGCCGAGCAGCATGACCCCTGGCTGGTGGCGTTGGCCGCGCTCATCTGCGCGGTCGGCACCTCCACCACCTTCGTCCTGCTGCGCGTCGCGCAGCTCGACCAGCGCCGGCGGCGCGGCTGGGCGGCACTGACCGCGCTGGCCACCGGCATCGGCGCCTGGGCGACGCATTTCGTCGCCATGCTGGCCTTCGCGCCGGGGGTGGCGGCGGGCTACGAGGTCGGCCTCACCCTCGCCTCCCTCGCCCTGGTGGTGCTGGTCTGCGGCATCGCCTTCCAGCTTGGCCTGCAAGGCGGGCATGCGCGGCAGCTTCTGGCCGGGGCGCTGGTCGGGCTCGGCATCACCGCCATGCACTATACCGGCATGGCGGCCTACCAGCTGGCCGGCAACCTGCTGTGGGACCGGCCCCTGCTCGGCCTCTCGGTCACGCTCGGCATCCTGCTGCCGATGCTTGCCGTCTGGATCGGCCTGCAGCATCCCCGGCGACTGGCGCGGACGGCCGCGGCCGGGCTGCTCCTGCTCGGCATCTGCGCGCTGCATTTCCTCGGCATGGCGGCCGCCATCATCCTGCCCAGCGCGGAGATCGCGCCGCCGGCCGCCCCCGCCACCCCCGGCTGGCTGGGCGCGGCGATCGGCGCCGTGACCGGCCTGCTGCTGCTGCTGGGCTTGGCCGCCAGCGCCCTCGCCCGCCGCGAGCACCGGCAGGAGCGGCAGGCGGAGGACAGGCTGCGCAGCCTGGCGGATGCCACGGTGGAAGGGCTGCTGCTCTGCGCGGAGGACCGGATCATCGTCTCGAACCGCAGCCTGCAGGAGCTGCTCGGGCGCGAGGATGCCTGGTTCGCCGGCCAGACCCTGGAGGCGCTGCTGCCCCCGGGCGGGGTGCTGCCCCCCGGCCTCGCCGCGGAAGGGCGGGCGGAGACCGAATTCCTCGCCGCTTCCGGCGAGGCCATTCCGGTGGAACTCGTCACCCGGCCCCTGGCGACCCAGGCCCGGCCGCATCGCGTCGTCGCGGTGCGGGACCTGCGGGACCGCCGACGGGCGGAGGCACGCATCCGCTTCCTCGCGCATCACGACCCGCTGACCGAGCTGCCCAACCGCACCGGCTTCGCGGAGGAGCTGGGCCGCGCCCTGGCGGTGCACGGCCGCACCGGCCAGCCCTTCGCCCTGCTGGCCCTCGACCTCGACCGCTTCAAGATGGTGAACGACGCGCTGGGCCATGCGGTGGGGGATGCGCTGCTGGTGAAGGTGGCCGCCCGGCTGCGCGCCGCGGTGCGCGCCACGGATCTGGTCGGCCGGCTCGGCGGCGACGAATTCGCCCTGCTGCAATTCGCCCCCGGCCAGCCGGAAGCCGCGACCGCCATGGCGGAGCGCTGCATCGAGCTGCTCTCCCGCCCCTTCGTCGTGCAGGGCCAGGTGCTGAACATCGGCGTCAGCATCGGCATCGCGCTCTGCCCGGCGGACGGCGTGGATCCGGCGACGCTGAGCCGCAATGCCGACCTCGCCCTGTATCGCGCCAAATCGGAAGGCCGCGGCACCCATCGCTTCTTCGAGGCGGAGATGGACACGCGCATGCAGCGCCGCCGCATGCTGGAGGTGGAGTTGCGCACCGCCGTGGCGATGCGGCAATTCCATCTCCTCTACCAGCCCCTTCTCGCCCTCGACAGCGACGCGGTGATAGGGTTCGAGGCGCTGATCCGCTGGAGCCACCCGGAGCGTGGGCTCATCTCCCCCGCCGAATTCATCCCGCTGGCGGAGGAGACCGGCCTGATCGTGCAGATCGGCGAATGGGTGCTGCGCGAAGCCTGCCGGGAGGCGGCGAGCTGGCAGCAGCCGGCGATCATCGCGGTGAACCTCTCTCCGGTCCAGGTCCGCAGCCCCGGCATCGTCGAGGCGGTCCGCAGCGCCTGTGCCGCGGCCGGGCTGGATCCTCGTCGGCTGGAGCTCGAGATCACCGAGAGCGTGCTGCTGACCGACACCGACGAGACCTTCCGCACCCTGCAGGCGCTGAAGGCGCTCGGCGCCCGCATCTCCATGGATGATTTCGGCACCGGCTACTCCTCGCTCAGCTATCTCCGCCGCTTCCCCTTCGACAAGATCAAGATCGACCGCTCCTTCGTCACCGACCTGGCGGAGGATGCGGAGTCCGCCGCGATCGTCGGGGCGGTGATCGGCCTCGGCAAGAGCCTTGGCATGGTGACCACGGTGGAAGGCGTGGAGACCGCCGGGCAGCTGGCGCATGTGCGGGCCCGCGGCTGCGACCAGGTGCAGGGCTATCTCATCGGCCGCCCGATGCCGGCGGAGCAGGTCCAGAGGCTGATGGACGACAAGGAGGCCGCCTGATGGCGCAGGTCTCACCCCTGCCCGGCGCCGGGCCCGGCGATGCGCGGCACCACCCGGCCGCCGGCGAAGGCAGCGACCCGGCGCAGCCGATCCACCGGCTGGTCTACCGCAGCACCTCCGCCATCCTCGGCACGGAGGAGCAGGTGGCGGCGGAAGTCGCCGCCATCGTCGCCGCCGCCCGGCGGAACAACCTGGCCACGGGGCTGACCGGGGTGCTGGTCTATAGCGGCGAAAGCTTCACCCAGGTGCTGGAAGGTCCGCTTGCGGCGCTGGAGGCAACCTATGACCGGATCAGTGCCGATCTCCGCCACCGGCAATTTGACCTGCTGCAGTTCACCCGGGCGCCGGCGCGCAGCTTCGGCAACTGGGAGCTGGCCTATCTGACGCAGGATGCGCTGGACGCCTTCTGGCAGGACGGGGCGATGCCGGGCGGCGACCCGACGGATGCGGCCAACCGGGTGCTGGAACGGCTCACGGAGATCCTGCGGCCGCAGCCCGCCGCGACGGGCTGAGGCGCGTCAGGCTACCCCGATGGGCGGGCGGCGACCAGGTCCCGTCGATCGCCGCCGCCCGGATGGCGAACGCCACCGGCATCCCCGCCAGCAGCGCCGTTCCCGCAGCCAGCCCGCCGGGGTGCGGCCAGCAGCAGGTCCCGCGCCGTTTCACCGCCGAGGCCGACGACGAAGAACCCCACCCGGTCCCGCCGCTTCCGCGCCGCGACCAGCGCGCCGGGGGCGGCGATGGCCGCAAGGTCCAGCCAGCCGAGCGGCATATCGAGGGCCACCCGCCGGTGTCGCCCTGCTACTCGGCCGGCAGCGGCGCGGCGTCGCGCTCCGCCCGGGCACTCTCCTTCGCGCCGCCGGCGCAGAGCAGCGAGAGGCCGAGCAGCCCCGCCACCACCGGCAGCACCAGCCCGGGGTAGCCAAGGTCGATCAGCAGCCCCATTGGCACCGGCGCGATGGCGCTGCCGAGCGGCAGGGAGGAGGAGACGAAGCCGAAGACCTTGCCGATCTCGCCCGGCGGGCAGGCCTCCTTCAGCATCACGTCGCGTGGGGTGCGGGAGATGCCGAGCGCCAGGCCGCCCACCACCGAGACGGCCAGCAGCGCCGTCTCCGGCAGCTTCACCAGACCGAGCAGCAGCAGCACCGCCATCGCCACCAGGGTGAGGGTGGTGACCAGGACGAAGAGGTTGCGCTTGGACTTGTCGGCGATCCAGCCGCCGATCAGGTTGCCGCCGGTGGTCCCGGCCATATAGGCCGTCAGTGCGGTGGAGGCGGCGAGCACCGGCGTGCCCCAGAGCTGGCCCAGCACCGTCACCAGCCAGGACTGGATGCCGGAGCCGGCCACGGAGGAGAGCAGGAAGAAGGCGAAGAAGAGCAGCATCGGCCGGCTGAGCAGCAGGGCGCGGCCGGAGGCGGCGCCCTCCTCCTTCCGCGCCGGCTTCGCCTGGTCCTTCAGCACGCCGCTCTGGGCGAGGATGGCGGCGACCACGGGAATGCCGAGCAACCCGACCGTCAGCAGCGCCATGCGCCAATCCATGCCGGTGAGCAGCAGGGCGATGACCGGCGGCGCGGCGGCGAAGCCGAGATTGCCGGTGAAGGCATGCAGCGCGAAGGCCCGGCCCATGAAGCCCTTGCTGACGCTGCCGGCCATGATGGCGTAGTCGGCCGGGTGGATGACGCTGTTGCCGACGCCGGAGAGGATGGCGAGGCCGAGGATCGCCCAATAGCTCGGCGCGAAGGCCATGGCGGCGATGGAGAGCGCCATCAGCAGCGTGCCGCCGACCAGGAAGACCCGCGCTCCGTAGCGGTCCACCCAGAAGCCCACCGGCGTCTGCAGCAGCGCCGTGGTGGCGGACATCAGCGCGACGGAAAGGCCGAGCGTGGCATAGGAGACGCCGAACTCCGCCTGCCACACGGGAAACAGCGGCGCCAGGCAGAGCATGTAGAAATGCGAGAGGAAGTGCCCGGTGCCGATCAGGCCGACGATGCGGGCATCATGGCCACCGGCGGGAGCGGCCGCGGCGGCTGGGGGGTGGCTCATCTGTGGCGGGCCCCGATCATTCTGGCGCCTTGCTGGCGCTGGCGATATCCGGCGCATCCCGGTTAGCCCTCCGGCAGGGGGCGCGCAACCGGCATCGTGCCGCCCTCGCGCCAGAGGGAGCCGGTGCCCTGCCCCGCCCTGGAGGCAAGCGGATGTGGTGCCCCGAGCCGACCGCCTACCGGTGCCCGGCGGAACCCTCCGCCACGGCGCAGCTCAGGCCGCCAGCGGCAGGTGCGGCCGGTCCAGCGCCTCCCGGATGAAGCGCACCAGGGGCTGGACGAGCTGGCTGCGCCCGGCAGCGTCGCCGAACACCGCCATCTCCGCCACGCCCAGCTCCGGCAGCCCCTCCAGCTCCACCAACCCCTGGGGCAGCCCGGCGCGGCCGAGCACCGTCACGCAGAGCCCCGCCTCCGCCGCCGCGGCAAGGCCGAGCAGGCTGGCGGAGGTGAAGACCACCTCGAAGGCGAGGCCGGCCCGGGCCAGGGCGGCCAGGGCGCGCTCGCGGAACATGCAACCCTGGGGCAGCATGGCCAGCGGCAGGGGGCGGCCTTCCGGTACGATCCAGCCCGGCGCCGCGGCCCAGATGATGGTCTCGCTCCAGATCGGGCTGCCCAGCGTCTCGCCATCCCGCCTTTTGCCGAGGACAAGGTCGAGCGCCCCCCGCTCCTGCGCCGCGCGCAGCTCATGGCTGCGTCCCACCTCCACCTCCAGCCGCAGCTCCGGGAAGGTGGCGGTGAAGCGGGCCAGCACGGGGGCCAGGCTGCGCGGCAGGAAATGGTCGGCGACGCCGAGGCGCAGCCGCCCCGTTACCGGCGGCGCCACCAGCCGCCGCACCGCCTCGTCATTCAGCGCCAGCATGCGGCGGGCATAGGCGAGCAGGGTCTCGCCATCCCGGGTCAGCACCACGCTGCGGCTGGTGCGGTCCAGCAGGCGCCGGCGGCAGAGTTCCTCCAACCGCTTGATCTTGAGTGAGACCGCGGACTGGGTCAGGCCGAGCGCCTGGCCGGCGGCGGTGAAGCCACCCCGCTCCGTCACGGCGGTGAAGGCGCGGAGCAGGTCGAGATCGAGGTCGGGAATGCGCATGGCATGAGGATTCCTCATGCCATGCGCGGGATCAATGATAACCCGACAATGACGGATCAGACCTCCTCGTCGCCGCCGCCATCATCGTAGCTGCTGCCGCTGTCGTAGCTGGCGCCGCTGTCATAGCCGGCATCGCCGGGGCTGCCGTCATAGCCGGTGGGGGTGGCGTCGGGCTGACCTGAATCCTTGTCCCCGCCCCAGGCGGATTTCTCGCCGCCATCAGTGCCCCAGCCCGCCGCCGCCGCGGCAGCCCCCGGATCGGACCAGGGGGAGGCGGTGGGGGTGGCGGCGCCGAGCGCATCCGCGCCGCCGAGGCCGGCCGCCGAGGCGGCGCCGCCATGGCCGGAAAAGGCGTTCATCAGCATATTGCCCAGCACCATGCCGCCGGCGACGCCCGCCGCCGTGGTCAGCGCCGTGCCGAGGAAGCCGGAGCCGGAGCGCTGGGGCTGCAGCATCCCCGGGTTGTAGCCCGGCGGATAGACCGGCTGGGGCGGCGGCGGCGTAGGCGCGGCCTGGCGCGGGGCGCTGCCGCCGCCGAACATGCCGCCGAACAGCCCGCCGCTGCGCGGCGCCTGCTGCGCCGCCTGGGCCTGGGCCTTGGCGTTCTCCACCTCCCACTCCAGCTGGCGGATGCGGTTCTGCGCCTCCACCAGCGCCGCCTCCTGCACGAAGGCCGTCTGGGTGATGCGGTAGCGCGCTTCCGGGTAGCGGGCGAAGAGGTCCTGGATCAGCGCGTCGGCCTCCCGGTCCACCGGCGGCAGGTTGGGCGCGCTCTGCGGCACGCTGCCGCCGCCCCAGGGGCGGGGCGAACCGGAGGCCGCCGGTGCCACCCCGGCGATCCGCTCGACGAATTGGGTGATGATCCGGCGTTCTTCGTCGTTCATGGGGTCCTCAACCTCCTCGCCCGCACGCTGCGGCGCACGGCGGCGAGGTGGCCCGGCGCCACAGCCGTTTCAAGCGTCGGAACAGTTAAAGATGAACTTTAAGCAATGTTTGGCGGCAAGCCCAGCCGGCGCCACTCGATGACCGGGCAGCGGTCCTGAACGAAGCGCAGCCCGGCGGCCCGGGCCCGCGCCCCCGCCGCATCGTCGATCACGCCGAGTTGCAGCCAGACGGTGCGGGCGCCGAGCCGGATCGCCTCATCCACCACCGCCCCGGCGTCCTCCGAGCGGCGGAAGACATCCACCATGTCGAGGGGCTGCGCCTCCTCCAGCCGCGCGGCGACCAGGCTGCCATGGATCTGCCGCCCGGCGAGGCCGGGATTGACCGGCACCACATTGTAGCCGCGGTCGACCAGGAAGCCGGTGACGCCGAAGCTCGGCCGGTCCGGCTTCTCCGAGGCGCCGACCACGGCGATGCGGCGGGTGGTCATCAGGATGTCGCGGATCTCGTCATCGGTCATGGCCGTCTCCCTCTGCCTTCGGCATAACGCCATTCGGCGCGGATCGGCAAAGCGGGATGCTTGCCTTCACGGGTCCGGCCGGTCATCTGTTCCGGGTGGGGGCCTGTAGCTCAATGGTCAGAGCGGACCGCTCATAACGGTTTGGTTGCAGGTTCGAGTCCTGCCGGGCCCATGCCCCTCCCCCGCGCATCCCGCCGCCGCATGAAGGGCGGTGCGTTCGGCCCTCGAGTCATGGCCATAGGCGGCGGCGAAGGCCATGCCGGGAGGGTATGTGCCTTGCGATCCTGGGCCCGAGCGTCCTCGGAAACGACGCCGGCCGCGGGAGGGCGGGAGCCCTGGCGCGGCCGGGGTTGGCTGGCTGGGGAGGACCACCAGCGGGGGCGGCTGAGCGGCGGGCTCAGCCGCCGTGGTTGGCCGGGGCGCCGGCGAGGCGGGCATTGCTGCCGGCCGGGGCCTCGTAGACCAGCTCGCGGTCCGGGCCGCCGCCG
>NZ_JAMZIK010000152.1 GCF_024178315.1 Siccirubricoccus soli
GGCGCCGCCAGGCGCCGGCACCGCCGCCCCCAGGCCGCGGCGCCGGCAGAGGCGACGCCGCTGCTGCGCGCCTTCTTCACCTGCGCCGCGCCGCCCGCGCAGAACATCGGCATGGGCTGGGTCGCGCGCGGGCCGCTGCGGCAGGGCTGAGCGCGACAGGTCCGAGCGCCGGCCGCCGGTGCCATTGCGCGCGGCCGGGCGCCCGGCCGCGATCCTCGCGGGACAGGATCGCGACGCGCCACCGCGGAGCGGCGCCGCCGCGGACCAGGATCGGCACGCCGCCGCTGGAGTCGCGCTGCACCTCGCCCTGCCCGGCAGCGGCGCGCGCAGCCCGCCAGCCGATCCGCTCTAGCCGGACCGGCCGGAACGGCCTAGCCTCCCCGCGACCTTGCCCGAGGCGGCTCAGGTCTGGGACGGGAAACGATCAATGACTGAGATCAGATACCTCGCGCCCCGTACGCTCGAGGATGCGGTGAGCGCTTTCGCCGCCGCACAGGGCGCAGCGAGCGGGACGGCGCGGATCCTCGCCGGGGGCACCGATCTGCTGGTGCAGATGCGCGCCGGCGTGGTGCAGCCGGGCACCATCATCGACATCAAGAAGATCGAGGAAGTCACCGCCATCACCGAGCAGCCGGATGGCAGCTTCGTGATCGGCGCCGCGGTCAGCGGCGCGACGCTGCATGACCATCCGCGCTTCGGCAAGGTATGGCCCGGCGTGCTGGAAGCGGTGAACCTCATCGGCTCGAAGCAGGTGCAGGGCCGCGCCTCGCCGGGCGGCAATCTCTGCAACGCGTCGCCGGCCGGTGACAGCGTGCCGGCGATGATCGCGGCAGGCGCCGTGGTGACGGTGCAGGGCCCCAATGGCCGCCGCACCCTGCCGGTGGAGAAGGTGCCGGCCGGGCCCGGCCGCACCACCCTCACGCCCGGCGAGATCCTGGTGAGCTTCACCCTGCCGGCGCGCCCGGCGGGCTCCGGCGACGCCTATCTGCGCATGATCCCGCGCACCGAGATGGACATCGCCGTGGTCGGCTGCGGCGTGAACCTCACCATGGCGGGCGGCAAGGTCACCGCGGCGCGGGTCGGGCTCGGCGCCGTCGCGCCGGTGCCGCTCCTCGTCGAGGATGCGGCGAAGGCGCTGATCGGCTCGACCCTGGACGAGGCCGCCCTGGAAGCGGCCGCCGCCGCCTGCCGCGCCGCCTGCAACCCGATCAACGACAAGCGCGGCACCATCGCCTACCGCACCAAGGTGGCGGGCGTGCTGCTGAAACGCACCGCGGCGATCGCCGCCGAACGCGCCGGGAGGAAGTGATCCAGATGGCCAAGGTCCATGTCACGACGACCATCAATGGCGAGCCGACCGAGTTCCTCTGCGAGCCGCAGCAGAGCCTGCTGGATGCGCTGCGCAACAATCTCGGCCTGACCGGCACGAAGGAAGGCTGCGGCACCGGCGATTGCGGCGCCTGCTCCATCACCCTCGACGGCCGCCTCACCTGCTCCTGCCTCGTCCTCGCGGTGGAGGCCGATGGCCACAGCATCGGCACCATCGAGGGCATGGCGCAGGGCGACAAGCTGCACCCGCTGCAGCGGAAATTCCTCGAGATGGCGGCGCTGCAATGCGGCATCTGCACGCCGGGCGTGCTGATCGCGGCGCGCGCCCTGCTCGAGAAGAACCCCAACCCGACCGAGACCGAGGTGCGCTTCGGCCTCGCCGGCAATCTCTGCCGCTGCACGGGCTACGACAAGATCGTCCGCGCCGTCATGGATACCGCCGCCGAGATGAGGGAGACCGCGTCGTGAACGTCATCACCCCGACCGAGAACAAGTGGATCGGCGCCCGCACCGTCCGCCCGGACGGCGCCGACAAGGTGACCGGCCGCGCCGCCTATGCGGCGGACACCACCATGCCGGGCATGATCTGGGGCAAGGTGCTGCGCAGCCCGCATGCCCACGCCATCATCAAGTCCATCGACACCAGCAAGGCGGAAGCCCTGCCGGGCGTGAAGGCAGTGGTGACGGCGAAGGACATCGTGGACTTCCCGGTGGACAAGTCCGTCATGCTCGGCATCCAGGACATGCGCTGGATGTGCCGCAACGTGATGGCGCGGGAGAAGGCGCTGTTCCACGGCCACCCCATCGCCGCCGTCGCCGCGACGACGGAGGCGACCGCCGCCGAGGCCTGCAAGCTGATCGAGGTGGAGTACGAGGTGCTCCCCCACGTCATCGAGATCGAGGACGCGATCAAGCCGGATGCGCCCATCCTGCACGACTTCCTGAAGCATGAGGGCAAGCCCTCCAACATCGCCGGCACCATGGTGGCGAAGCTCGGCGACATCGAGCAGGGCTTCGCCGAGGCCGATGTCGTCATCGAGCGGACCTTCCGCACCCGCCCGGTGCACCAGGGCTATATCGAGCCGCAGGCCTGCACGGTGAGCTATGCGCCCGATGGCCGCGCCACCATCTGGTCCTCCTCCCAGGGCCAGTTCATGGTCCGCGCCATGACCTCGCTGCTCACGGGCGTGCCGCAGAGCAACATCCGGGCGATCCCGGCCGAGATCGGCGGCGGCTTCGGCGCCAAGACCATCATCTATCTCGAGCCGGTGGCGCTGCTGCTCTCCAAGAAGTCCGGCCGGCCGGTGAAGATGGTGATGAGCCGGGACGAGGTGATGCGGGCCACCGGCCCGACCTCCGGCTCCTTCTCCACCGTCAAGATCGGCGCGAAGAAGGACGGCACCATCGTCGCCGCCCAGGGCACCTTCTACCTGCAGGCGGGCTGCCTCCCCGGCTCCCCGCTGCGCGGGCCGGTCGGCTGCTCCTTCGCGCCCTATGCCATCCCGCATGTGCTCTCGGTGGGCTACGACGTCGTCTCCAACCGCTCCAAGGTCGCGGCCTATCGCGCCCCGGGCGCGCCGCTCGGCGCCTATGCGACCGAATGCGTGCTGGACGAGCTGGCGGAGAAGCTCGGCATCGACCCGCTGGAGCTGCGCCACAGGAACAGCGCCAAGACAGGGATGAAGGCGGCCTATGGCGCCACCTTCAACCAGGTGACCTTCGAGGAGACCATCGAGGCGATCCAGAACCACGAGCACTACAAGTCGCCGCTGGAGAAGAACCCGCGCCCGGGCATCAAGCGCGGCCGCGGCGTCGCCTCCGGCTTCTGGTACAATGCGGGCGGCGAATCCTCGGCGCAGGTGAACCTGACCGAGGACGGCAACGTGGTGGTCACCACCGGCCATCCTGATGTCGGCGGCTCCCGCGCCTCCATCGCCAATGTCACCGCCGAGCTGCTGGGCGTGGAGCATGACCGCGTCTCGGTCATCATCGGCGACACCGCCTCCATCGGCTTCTCCAACCTCACCGGCGGCAGCCGCGTGACCTTCGCCTCCGCCATGGTGGTGACGCAGTCGGTGGAGAAGGTCATCGGCCAGCTCAAGGAGCGGGCGGCGAAGATCTGGAAGATCGACCCCGAGGCGGTGATCTACGAGAACGGCGCCTGCCGGCCGGCCGGCCCGAATGCCGGGCAGTTCCCGCCGCTCGCGCTGAAGGACCTGGCGGCGAAGGCGAATGAGACGGGCGGGCCGATCGGCGCCGGCGTCCAGCTCAACACCCAGGGCGCGGATCCGGGCTTCGCCACCCATGTGGTGGATGTCGAGGTCGATGTCGATCTCGGCATCGTCCGGGTGCTGCGCTACACCGCGGCGCAGGATGTCGGGCGTGCCCTGCATCCCAGCTACGTGGAAGGCCAGATCCAGGGCGGCGTGGTGCAGGGCATCGGCTGGGCGCTGTCGGAGGAATACCTCTACGACCGGCAGGGCCGGCTGGATAACGCCAACTTCCTCGACTACCGCATGCCGGTCTGCTCCGACGTGCCGATGATCGAGGCGGTGGTGCTGGAGATCCCGAACCCGCGGCATCCGCAGGGGGTGAAGGGCGTGGGCGAGGCGCCGATCGTGCCGCCGCTCGCCGCCATCGCCAACGCGGTCTATGACGCGCTGGGACGGCGCTTCTACAGCCTGCCGATGTCGCCGCCGAAGGTGACGGAGGTGATGGACATGAAGCTGGCGGCCGAGTAGCCGCCAGCCCGCCGCTCCGGGGGCCGCGCCCCCGGAGCCCCTTGCCGCGCTGCGCCGCCTTCAGGCGGCGGCGCGGCGCCAGAGCGCCAGGGTGGCCGGCGTCTCCGGCTTCAGCGCTATCCGCTCGCTGGCCAGGGCTGCCGCCAGCGCCTTCTCCCCGCCGCGGAGCGCCGCCTCCACCAGCGTCAGATCCAGCAGGTCGCGCTGTGCATGGCTGCCGCCGAAGCGGTGCGCGATATGGCGGATCGGCCGCAGCAGCCGGATCGCCTCGGCATGATCGCCGCGGCTGAAGGCCAGCATCGCCCGGACCGCCGGTGCCCCCACCTTCCGCGTGAAGCGGGCATTGTCGCCGGGCCCGGCCATGGCCCGCTCCTGCGCCGCCAGCACCTGCGCCACCGCCTCCGGCCGCCCGGCGCCGATGAAGGCCAGCACGGCGTGCAGGTCGTTGAAGGCATAATTGCCGGCGGCGGCATGCTGCTCCCAGCCATCCGCGACCGCCTGCCAGCGCTGGCCGACATCGATGCCGCGGAGGTGCAGGCGCCAGAGCAGCGCCGCGGCGTCGATCAGGTCCATCACCACCGGCGAGGGATCGCCGAAGATCGGCCCGTCATGGAGCCGCAGCACCTCCTCCACCTCGCCGAGATCGAGGTGGTAGAGCGCGAGGTGCCACCAATTGTGCCGGGCGAAGAAGCTGCCCTCGGTCCAGGCGGGGATGTCGGCGCGCATCCAGGCGATGCCCTCGCGCTGCCGCCCCTGCATCTCCAGCACATGCGCGACGGCGTGCTGCGCCCAGCCATCCTGCCGCTCCAGCGCCACGGCCTGGCGGCCGCTGGCCTCGGCCTGGGCGTAGAGGCCGCTTTCCTCCAGGCCGAAGGCATGCATGCCGAGGATGGCGTGGTAGCCCGGCATGCCGGCGCTCCAGCGCGGCCGGGCGCGGGCGATGCGGTCGCGCAGCATGCGCGCATCGCCGAGCAGGAAATCCAGCAGGTGCCCCACCTGCAGCGCCAGCAGGTCGTGTGGCTCGGCGATCGCCACATCCTCCAGCAGCCGGGCGGCCGCCTGGAACTCCCCGGCCACCAGCCGCTCGATCGCCGCAAGGTGGCCGCGCTCCCGCGCCGTGGCCGGCAGGTGCTGCGCGGCGGCCAGCGCCTCCCGCGCCACGGGCAGGCCGCCCGGCTCGGTGCCGACCAGATGCAGCCAGGCGCGGAGCGCATGGGCCATGACGAAGCCGGGGCTGTGCGCGATGGCGGCATCCACCGCCGCCACCGGGTCCCCGACATAGCAGCGGAATTCCCGCAGCGCCTCCCCGTAGAGATCGGCCGCCTCGCCGCTGGCGCCGCTCAGCGCCAGGCCCCATTCATCCTGTCTCTGCATGGCAGTGCCTCCTCCTTGCCTTTGGGTGAATTGGCGGGGACCTTCCCCCTGGCCCGGGCTGCAATGCGAGGCCAAAAGTTACAGCGCGGACAGAGATATGTCATGCAGGCGGCATTTCTGGCGGCGGTGCCCGGCCACCGGGACGGCATTGCCAAGCCGGAGCCAATCGGTTGAGATCGCGGCGGGAATCGTCCGCGGCGCCGGTTTTCCGCACGGTCCTTCCGGCGGCTGCCGTCCTGCGGGCCTTGCCGCAGCGCAGCCTGGCCCGGCCGCAGGGCGCGCCGCCCTTCATCCCCGGCCAGCATTGAGAGGGACAGGGCACAGCATGCCGCACTCGGCCATCGTTCTCGGCGCCGGCATGGTCGGCGTCTCGGTGGCGCTGCATCTCCGGCGGCGCGGCTATGAGGTGGCGCTGGTGGACCGCAACGGCCCCGGCGAGGGCGCCAGCTTCGGCAATGGCGGGCTGATCCAGCGGGAGGCGGTCTATCCCCACCCCTTCCCCCGCGCTATGGCGGAGCTGCGGCGGATCGCCGGCAACCACGCCATCGACGTCTCCTACCACCCGCTGGCGCTGCCGGGCTTCGCCTCCCCCCTGCTGCGATACTGGTGGCATTCGGAGCCGCGCCGCTACCTGCAGGCGGTGACCGCCTATGCGAAGCTGATCGTCACCTGCGTGGACGAGCACGAGGCGCTGGCCCGCGGCACGGAGGCGGAGGCGCTGCTGCGGCCGATCGGCTGGATGCGGCTGTTCAGCGACCCAAGGCTGCTGGAAGCGGCGCTGGCCCAGGCGGAGATCGCCCGGCGTGACTATGGCGTGAACTACCAGGCGCTGGATGCGAAAGGGCTGGCGGAGGCGGAGCCCTCCCTCCTCGTCTCCCGCACCGGGGCGATCCATTGGACGGACCCGCTCTCAGTCAGCGATCCGCATGCGCTGACGGTAGCCTATGCCAAGCTGTTCACCACAGAGGGCGGCCGGCTGCTGCGCGGCGACGCGCTGACGCTGGCCCGGGCCGGCAGCGGCTGGCGGGTGCAGACGGACTCGGGGCCGGTGGAGGCGGCGGAGGTGGTGGTGGCGCTCGGCGCCCATTCCGCCCTGCTGACGCGGCGCTTCGGCTATGCCCCGCCGGTCTTCGGCAAGCGCGGCTACCACATGCATTACGGGCTGCGCGGCAATGCGGTGCTGCACCGGCCGGTGCTGGACACCGAAAGCGGCTTCCTCCTGGCGCCGATGCGGGCCGGCATCCGCCTGACCACCGGCGCGGAATTCGCCCGGCTGGATTCCCCGGCAACGCCCGTGCAGCTCGAGCGCGCGGAGCCGGTGGCGCGCAAGCTGCTGCCGCTGGGCGACCGGGTGGAGGGCACGCCCTGGATGGGCGTGCGGCCCTGCACGCCGGACATGCTGCCGATCATCGGGCCCCTTCCGGGACAGGCGGGGGCGTGGTGCGCCTTCGGCCATGCGCATCAGGGGCTGACCCTGGGGCCGACGACGGGGCGACTGCTGGGGGAGATGATGACGGGGACCAAGCCCTTCACGGACCCGGCGCCGTACCGGGCGGAGAGATTCGCCTAGATGTGCGGTCCCGTGATGAGGTGGTGCGGGTTGCTCTTGAAGCCTGATGGATTTGTGGTCCAGGCATCGCAGAGGGCCTGGAAGGGTGTTCGCCATCGCAGTGCCTTGAGGTGCTTGGCGAAGTTGTAGGCCTGGACGAAGGCCAGGACCTGGCCCCGGACCCCGGTCCGGGTCTGGATCCGTCTGTATGTCACGCGGCGGCTGGCAGGAGCACGGCCTGGGTCCGCAAGGTGGGGCCTCTCGTCGCCGGCGGGGTGAAGGTGGCCGGCCGGCGGCGCCATTCCCAGGGCGGCTGGCGCTGCGCCTCCGGCAGGGCCCAGAGGCCGCGGCGGGCGGCGCGTGCCTCGGCCTCCAGCCGCAGCAGGGCAGGGTCGTCGGTATAGGCGCGATAGACCCAGGCGGCGCCCTGGCGGACCAGGGCGGCATTCACATCCTTCCTGCCGGCGATCACCCGGCCGAGCGTCCGGCCGTAGCGGTCCACCCCCAGCACCTGCACCTTGACGCGCCGGCCGAAGGTCAGCTCCGCCAGCGCCTGTCGCGCCCGGCTGCCATAGGGCTGGCGGGATTCCGGCGTGTCGATGCCGGCCAGGCGGATGCGGCGCTGCTTGCGGCCGTCATCCAGCAGGGTGAGGGTGTCGCCATCCGCGATCGCGACGACCTTGCCGAGGATCTCCCTGGCCTCGGCGGGCAGGGCGAAAAGGAGGAGCAGGAGGAGCGGCAGCAGGCGGCGCATGCGGGCGAGAAAGCCGGCGCAGGGCGCAGACCCTGCCGGCCATGCCCGGCCCGAAGCCATCCCGCCCGGCGCTGCCTCACCTGGTTCCGCTTCGCCTGGAGCTGTCCTGGTCCGGATCTCCGGATGCCTCTCGGCGGCAGGGGTGGGGAAGATGAGCAAGGCTGATGGCTGCGACATAATGTTCTTATTATGTTCTAACCCATCCCCCCTGTCCAGCCCGGCGGAGTTTAGTCCGCCAGCACCGCCTCCGCCTCCCGCACCACCGCCTCCAGCGCGCCCGGCTGGAAGGGCGAGATGAGCCCGGCCGAGGCGACCAGCGCCTGGAAGGGCGCCGAGCCGCCGCGGCCGCACAGCGCCACATACTCCGCCAGCGCCGCCTGCGGGTCATGCCGGGACTTCACCCAGAACTGCAGGGCGCAGCATAGCGCCAGGGTGTAGTCGATATAGTAGAAGGGCGAGCGGTAGATATGCGGCTTGGCCTGCCAACGCCCGCCCTTGGCCGGCCAGGCGAGGTCGCCGTAATCCGTCCAGGGCATGTAGCGCCGTTCCAGCCGCTGCCAGATGGCGTGGCGCTCCTCGGGCGTCGCCTCCGGCCGGGCATAGACCTCGTGCTGGAAGTGATCGACACAGACGCCATAGGGCAGGAAGGCCAGGGAGGCCTCCAGATGCATCCGGCGGAAGCGCTCCGCCGCCCCCTCCCCCACCAGCAGGCCGATCTGCGGCAGGGTGAGGAATTCCAGGCTCATGGAATGGATCTCGGCCGATTCCATGGTGGGCCAGAGATAGTCGATCCCCGGCAGAAACCGGCTTTCCCAATTCTGGAAGGCGTGGCCCATCTCATGGGTGAAGACGCCGATATCGTGATGCGTGCCATTGAAATTGGCGAAGATGAAGGGCGTGCCGATGGTGGGGAAGCTGGTGCAGAAGCCGCCCCCCGCCTTGCCCGGGCGGTTCTTCATGTCGAGGAAGCCGCCCGCCTCCATGCCGCGGTAGAATTCCGCGAGGCGCGGGTCCAGGCGGTCGAACATCGCCTGCGCCGCGGCCACCAGCACGTCGTGGTCGCCGATCGGCTTCGGGTTGCCTTCCGGGTCGATCAGCGCCTCGTCCCAGAAGCGCAGCCGATCCCAGCCCAGGCGCTGGCGCCGCGCCTCCAGCAGCCGCCCGACCAGCGGGGTGACATGGGTCAGCACCTCCTCCCGGTAGCGCGCCACCTCGGCCGGGCCGTAATCGGTCCGGCGCATGCGGCGGTAGCCGAGCGGGGTATAGTCCGGGAAGCCGAGCTTCACCGCCATGCCATGGCGCAGCCGGACGAGCTCGTCATAGATCCCGTCCAGCGCCGCGCCATGCTGGGCGAAGAAGCCCCAGCGCAGCGCCTCCGCCCGGTGGCGCATTTCGCGGTCCGGCGATTCGGCGAAGGGGGCGAGGCCGGAGAGGTTCACCACCTGCCCGCCGATCTCAAGCTTCGCCGAGGCCAGCAGCTCCGTGTAGCGGGCGCCGAGCTTCGCCTCCTCCTCCAGCTCCACCTTGATGGCGGGATCGAAGGTGGTGATGTCGGTCTCCCAGAGCTGCACCGCATGGCGGCCGGCCAGGCGCTCCAGCGCCGCGCGGTCCGGCAGGGCGAGCAGGGCACGCTTCACCGCCACCTCATGCTCGGTGGCGACGGGGGCCAGCGCATCGGCATATTCCCGCGCCGCCTTGGCCTCCGGGCTGGTCGTGTCCTGGGAGAAGCGGAGATGGACGAGGGAGGCCCAGCTCTCATAGGCGCGCCGCTGCGCATCCCATTCGGCCAGCGCCGCCTCCACCTCGCCCGCCGCGATCCGCGCCAGGACGGAGCGCGCCTCGGCCGCCAGCCCCGCCTCGGTCGGGGTGGGGAAGGCGAGATCGGCGAAGCGGGGAAAAGCGGTCATCCTGCGGCCTCCTTCACGCCAGCGGGGCCAGCCGCGCCAGGGCCAGCCGGGCCCGCTTGCCCTGCAGCACCAGCCGGCCGGCCACCACCACCGTATCGTGCCGGGCGAGCGCCGGCCCATTGGCGATCGCCGCCTCCCCTTCCAGCAGCACGGCATGGCTGGGGCCGGCGAGCGGCACCAGCGCCAGCTCCTCCTCCAGCTCGAGGATCTCCACCGAGCCGCGCCAGCGGGCCCGCTCGGCGATCAGGTTCAGCACCATGGACGGGCCGCCGAAGGGCTCGCACAGGGCCGGCCAGTCGCCGCTGAAGGTCGTGGGGCTGGCAGGGCGGTCCAGCACCAGAGGCGGGTGCCCCGCGAAATCCAGGCGGCAGCCGGGGCCTTCCAGCAGGGCGATGATGCGCTCCTGGCCGGCATAGGTGGAGAAGGGCGCCGGCCCGTCGATCCAGGCGAAGGAAAGCTGCCACCCCTCCCCGGTCACGATGTCGGCCTTGCGGCCGAGGCCGTTCCGCCAGGGCGTCACGTCCAGGTCGGCGAAGCGGCGAAGGCGGTCCGGCATGGCGTCAGATCCCCGAAAGCGGCGGCACGGTGTCGGTGAAGGAGGGACGGGCGGCGATGGTTTCCCACCAGGCGGCGAGCTTCGGCCGGCCCTGCCGCCAGGACCAGACACGATGCCGCCGCTCGGCATAGCCGAGGACACAGCCCAGCACGATCCGCGGCGCGTCCGGCGGGCCGGCGAGGGCCCAGGCCTCGGCCTCGGCCTCCAGCGCATCGGCCACGCGATTGGCGCGGGCTTCCTCCAGCGCCAGAACAGCCGGGGAGCGTTCCTCCGGCACCCGCCGCAGCTCCCGGTTCCACACCGCGATGCCGTCCAGCAGCCCGATGACGCGGCCGAGCGCCGCCTGGGCCCGCCAGCGCGCGGGGCCGGCGGGCGGCAGCAGGCGGTGCGGGGCGCCGAGCGTGTCCAAATGGTCGAGGATCAGCACCGTCTCCGTCAGGGCGGTGCCGTCCGGCAGCACCAGGGTGGGCACGCGGCCCACCGGATTGTGCGGCAGGAGGCGGGAGGCAGGGTCGCGCAGCGTCGCCTCCAGCTCCTCGACCCGCGGCAGCAGCGCCGTCTCCCGCAGCGCCACGCGCACCGCCCGGGCGAAGGGCGAGCCGGCGGAGTGGTAGAGGCGCATCGTCTTCCCCTTGTTGCGCAGGATCGGGGGCTTTGCCCCCGATCCCCCAACCGGGGCCAGGACCTGGCCCCGGCCCCCGGTCTGAGTTTTAGCCTCGACGGTTCAGCCTGCCGACTCGCACCGGGGTCCGGGGGGGGGTCCACCCCCCGGCGGGGGTGCGGGGGGCAGCGCCCCCTGCCGGCCCCCCTAACGCCGCGCCCGCGCCGCCTCCACCGGGGCGATGCGGATATGCGCATCCTTGTTGTCCTCCGCCGGGCGGCGGATGGCGGAGGAGAAGCGCTGCGCCGCCCAGGGGGCGACCTCGAACTGCGTCTCCCGCTCCATCACCCGGATGCGGCCGATCTCCTGCCGGGTGACGTTGCCGCGGCGGCAGAGGAAGGGCAGCACCCAGCGCGGATCGGCATTCCCGTTCCGCCCGAGGCTCATGCGGAACCAGATGCCCGGCTGCCCGTCGCCCTGCGGCGCGGCATTGTCGCGCCGGCCGCGCGGCGCGGGGGGTGCGCGCTCGGCCATGGCGGCCAGTTCCTCCGGCGCCGGCAGGGGCGCGCGGAGCTGGCGGATCAGCGCCGCGGCCAGCGCCTCGGCCGGCTGGTCGGCCAGGAGCTGGCGGGCCATCTCCTGCTCATCCTCGGCGGCCTCCTCGGCCACCAGCGTCCGGGCCTGCTCGAGGATGCGGGCATTGTCCTGCGCCCGGATCGCCTCGGCCGAGGGCGCCGGGCCCCATTCGGCGCGCACCCGCGCCTCCACCAGCAGGCGTTCCGCCCCGCGGCGGCGGTTATAGGGCACGAGCAGCACGGAAGTGCCTTTCCGCCCCGCCCGGCCGGTACGGCCGGAGCGATGCAGCAGCGTCTCCGGGTCGTTCGGCAACTCGGCATGGATGACCAGGCCGAGATCCGGCAGGTCGATGCCGCGCGCCGCGACATCGGTCGCCACGCAGACCCGGGCGCGGCCGTCGCGCAGCCCCTGCAAGGCGCGGTTCCGCTCGGCCTGGGAGAGCTCGCCGGAGAGCGGCACGGCGGCGAAGCCGCGTTCGGCGAGGTTGCCATGCAGCCGGGCAACGGTGGCGCGGGTGCGGCAGAACACCATGGCGGCGCGCGCCTCGAAGAAGCGCAGCGCGTTCACCACCGCGCGCTCCATCTCATGCGGCGCGATCAGCAGGGCGCGGTAGTCGATATCGCCATGCTGCGCGCCCTCGTCGCCGGCGGCGATGCGCAGCGCGTCGCGCTGGTAGCGGGCGGCGAGCTGGGCGATGCCCTTCGGCACCGTCGCTGAGAACATCAGCGTCCGGCGCTCGGCCGGCGTGGTCTCGAGGATGGCTTCCAGCTCCTCGCGGAAGCCCATGTCCAGCATCTCGTCGGCCTCGTCGAGGACGACGGCGCGGATGGCGGCGGGGTCGAGATTGCCGCGCTCCAGATGGTCGCGCAGCCGCCCGGGGGTGCCGACGACGATCTGTGCGCCGCGCGAGAGCGCCCGGCGCTCGGCGATCGGGTCGGTGCCGCCGACGCCGGTGACGACGCGGCCGCCGGCCGGGGCGTAGAGCCAGGCGAGCTCCGCCTGGACCTGCAGGGCAAGCTCCCGCGTCGGCGCGACGACGAGCGCCAGCGGCGCGCCGGGCGGCGGCAGGCGTTCGGCCTCGCCCATCAGCTCCGTGGCCATGGCGAGGCCGAAGGCGACGGTCTTGCCGGAGCCGGTCTGGGCGGAGACGAGCAGGTCGCGGCCGGCGGTCTCCGGCGTCAGGACGGCAGCCTGGACGGGGGTGGGTTCGGCATAGCCGCGGGCGGTGAGGGCGGCGAGCAAAGGCGCGGGAAGTACGGGAAACGGCATCTCAGTTCACGCTCCCTCCCCCGCCGCAGGGGCGAGGGCCGGGCTGGGGATATGACAGGATTCGGCGGCGAGGCGGCAGGCAGGCGCCACTGCCCCCCGACCGCGATGGGCAGGGGCTCTCACGCCACCAGCCTCGATTTGCGCTGCGTCCGCAGCACATCCTCGATCCAGCGGTCAAGCCGGGCGGTCTCGGCCATGGCCTCGTCGCGGGCCGGGTAGCCCTCGGGGAAGCGCAGGGACAGCCAGCGCCAGGCGACCAGGCGCTTATGGGTCTTCTCGGCGCGCTCCAGCTCCTCCCGCCCCGCCCGCTCGGGCGGCGGCAGGCGGCCGGCGGAGGGCGGCGCGACGGGGCGGCCGGCGCCATGCTCGATGGCCCAGCGGGCGAGGCGCGCCACGCCATTGTCCCGCTCATCCACCGGGCAGAGCGCGTAGGTCCAGCGCTGCAGCAGGGAGAGGCCGGCCACGCCGTCGATGGCGGAGGCGACCGCCATGGCCTGGGTGAGGTCGGCCAGACGGTAATTCGGATCGTCGGCCCGCAGCACGGCGCGCTTGATGCGCGCCAGCACGCCGAACAGGCTGTCCGAGCCGATCTCCTGCGCCACATTGGCGATGATGTCGGCATCGGGCTGCACCAGCGGCCGGGGATCCTCCGGCAGGGCGGGCGGAGCCTCCAGCAGCGCCCGGACCGTCTCCGGGCTGCCGCCGCCGGCCAGCACCGCCACCACGCCTTCCTCGAAGCGACCGTAGCGGCCGGCCCGGCCGCCGATCTGCTTCACTTCCTGGGCGTTCAGCTCCCGCCGCTCCTCGCCGTCGAATTTCCGCAGCGTCGAGAAGACCACGCGACGGATCGGTAGGTTCAGCCCCATGCCGATGGCATCCGTCGCCACCAGGATATCGGCCTCGCCCTCGCGGAAGCGGGCAGCCTCGGCGCGGCGCACTTCGGGGGAGAGCGCGCCATAGACCACTGCCACACGCTTGCCGCGGCGGACCAGCTCGGCGCGCAGGTCGAGCACCTCCCGCCGCGAGAAGGCGACCAGGGCGTCGCCGGGCCTGAGATCGGCGAAGGGCACCGGGCCGCGGGCGGCGACCAGCGGGCTCTTGCGCTTCAGGGAGACTTCCTCGACCGGGTCACCGCAGAGGCTGGCGATGCGCTTCACCATCGCGCCCGCCTCCGGCGCGCCGAGGACGTAGAGGTGCCGGGCCGGCGCGCCCATGATGGCGGCGGTCCAGGCGGCGCCGCGATCGCGGTCGCCGAGCATCTGCGCCTCATCGACCACCGCCACATCGACCGGCAGGTGGAAGGGGCACATCTCGACCGTCGCGGCCAGGTGCCGGGCGCCGGGGACCGGGATGCGCTCCTCCCCGGTGGAGAGGGAGGCGAGGACGCCGCGGCTGCTCAGCGCGTCCTTGAACTCATGCGCCAGCAGGCGGAGCGGGGCGAGGGCCATGCCGCTCTCGCCCGCCGCCAGGGCATCGAGGGCGGTGTGGCTCTTGCCGGAATTGGTCGGGCCGGTGACCAGGGTGATGCGCCGGTTCAGCGCCCGCGCCGTGGCGAAATGGCCGGCATAGCGGTCCAGCGCGGCGACCCGGGCGATGGCGGCATTGCCGGCGCGGGTGCCCCTGCCGATGACCGGGGCGGCGGGCCGCGCCTCCTGCCGCCAGCCGGGGACGGCGCGGCGCAGCGGGGCCAGCTCGGCAGGATCGAATTCCCATTTCTCCCGCCCGCCCCGCTGCGGGATGCGGCGGGCGATCGGGATCAGCCCCTCGGCGATCCAGCGCGCCGCCTCCTTCTCCGAGCAGTCGAGCAGGGCGGGGATGGCGCGGAACTCGACCAGGGAGTGCTCCCAGGCCTTGAGCCGCTTCACCTCCTCCCGCCGTTTCTCGCGGGCAGCGGATTCGGCGTCGCGGCGCTCCTTGCGGCGGCGCTGCTCCAGGCCGCCGACGGCGTCGAGGAAGGGGGCGGCGGCGTCGCCCAGCAGGCCGAAGGCGCCCGCCACTTCCCGCGCCAGGGTGGCGTGGCGGTCGGCGGAGAGGGCCTGGGTGCCGGATTCGGTCAGCTCCGCCAGCACCGCCTCCAGCGCCGCCTCGGGCGAGGGGCCGAGGGCGCGGAAGCGGCGGGCGAGGACGGCATCGAGGGCGGCCAGCAGGGTGGCGTCCTCGGGCTCCAGCTCGGTGGTTTCGCCGGCCGCCAGTTCATTGTCGGCACGGCGCACCCAGGGGCGGCCGGCGCGGTTGGTCAGGTCGTTCAGCCGGGCGATCCAGGCGCGGCGGCGCACTTCCAGCAGCGCGGCGCGCACGGCGGCGGCATCGGCGGGCATGCGGCGCGCCACCCGGCGGATCAGGGCGGGCATCTCCCGGCTCTCCACCGCGAGGCCGCTGGCCAGGATGGCCGCCTCGGCGGGGGACAGGGCGGACGTCGGACAGTCTTCGAGATCCGGCGCGGCGCCAGAGGACAGAGTCAAATCGCAGAACTCCACGCGGCCGAAGGGCGGGCCACGCTGGTTGGGAACGAGTCGGGGGAAGGCCGGTTGCCGCCCTTCTAGGCGAAACCGGGGGCAAAGAGCACCCCTTCCGGCACATGCCCGATATGGGGGCGGCGCGGGCGGATTGCCAGCCCCGGCCGCCGGCGCCATCCTGCCCCTGGAACGTCAAGGGAGTGCAAAGGCCGCGTGCCGAATGATCGCCCCGCGGCCGCGGCGCCGAGCCCGCAGCGCCATATCCTGCTCGGCATCCTGTTCATGTGCGCGACCGCACTGTTCTTCCCGCTGATGAGCGGCTTCGGCAAGGCGCTGGGAGCGGAATATTCCTCGCTCCAGGTCTCCTGGGCGCGGGCCTTCGGGCATATCCTCTTCCTGCTCGGCGCCTTCCTGCCGCGGCACGGGCTGGGGCTGCTGCGGACGCGGCGGCCGGTGCTGCAGCTCACGCGCTCGGCGCTGCTTTTCACCTCCAACATGGCGCACTTCTTCGCCATCACCTTCATTCCGCTGGCGAAGGCGGCCTCCATCAGCCTCGCCTCCCCGCTCATCGTCGCGCTGCTCGCCTGGCCGATGCTGGGGGAGCGGACGACGCCGGCCCGGGTCGCGGCGCTGCTGGTCGGGTTCCTTGGCGTGCTGGTGGTGATACGGCCGGGGATGGCGGTGTTCCACTGGGCCTCGCTCTTCGTCCTGCTCAGCGCCACCTGCTACGCGCTGTACCAGATCCTGACCCGGCGGGTGGCCGGGGTGGACAGCCCGGAGACCTCGACGATCTTCTCCTCCGTGGTCGGCGCCTTCGGCATGCTGCTGGTGCTGCCCCTGGTGTGGAAGACGCCGCAGAGCCTGCCGCACCTGCTGATGTTCTGCGGCATGGGCGTGCTGGGGGCGACGGGGCATTACTGCCTGGCGCGGGCGCTGAGCTATGCGCCGGCGAATATCGTTTCGCCCTTCCAGTACTGCCAGCTCATCGGCTCCGTCGCGATCGGCTGGCTGCTGTTCGGGGACTGGCCGGATGCCGGGACCTGGCTGGGGGCGGCGATCATCGTGGCGGCGGGGTTGTGGATCGGCTGGACGCAGACGCGGCCGCGGCGGTGAGGCGGAGCGGCGCCTGACCGCAATGTGCGCCCGCGATGCAATGCGGGGCCGGGCCCGGGATGGTCAGTGCCGAGACGTTTCGGCGGAGCCGCGCCCGCTCAGGCCGAAAGGAAGGCCAGCCGGTCCGCCTCCAGCACCAAGCAGGTCAGCTCCCGCCCGAAGACCGCGCCGGTGTCGATGCCGATGCGGTTGGCCTTCACCACCGGCCCGCGGCTGGGCGAATGGCCATGCACCACCACGGCACCGAAATCCGCCTCGGAGTTCAGGAAGGCGTGGCGGATGCGCAGCAAATCGTCCGGCTCCTGCGCCGCCAGCTTCACGCCGGGCCGCACCCCGGCATGGACGAAGAGATAGCCCCCCACCGCATGGGAGAGGGCGAGGCCGGCGACGAATTCGCGGTGCGCCAGCGGGATGCCCTCGGCCCAGCCGGCGGGGTCGGCATCGGCATCCAGCCCCCAGCTCGCCAGCGCCTCCCGCCCGCCATGGAAGCGCCAATCGGTGATCGCCGCCCGCTCCCCGGCCAGGGCGTCCAGCATGGTGCGCTCATGGTTGCCCATCAGGTTCACCACGGGCAGGCCGGGTGCCGGCGGGCCGGCCAGCAGCAGCGCCAGCACCCCGGCGCTGTCCGGGCCGCGATCCACGAAATCGCCGAGATGCACCAGCAGCGGCCGCGCCACCGGCCGGGCGGCGAGGTCGGCGGCGATCTGCCGGTGCAGCGCGGCAAGGCGCTCGGCGCAGCCATGCACATCGCCCACGGCATAGACGCGGTGGCCGGCCGGCAGGCGGCCCGGCGCGGGCTGGAAGGCGGGGCTCACTCCGGTCGCAGCCCCATGGCGAGGGTGCGTTCGTCCATCCGCGGCTCGTAGCGCAGCCCCCGCCGCGCCGCCCAGGCCGCCAGCGGCCGGACCAGCGGGATCACTGGCACATCCTCCGCCGCCAGCCGGAGCGCCTGGCGCAGCATCGCCTCCCGCGCCGGCGCGGCCTCTGTCGCCATCGCCTGCTCCACCAGCGAATCGAGCGCCGGGTTGCTGTAGCGGCCGAGATTGGCGGAGCCGCGCCGCAGCACGGGATCGTAGGTGCCGAGGACATGCGAGAGCGGGTTGCTCGCCTCCCCGGTCAGGCTGGTCCAGGAGGCGAGGCGGGCGGCGAAATCGAGATGCATGGAGCGCGCCGTGTAGCCCGCCCAGGGCAGCGTGACCACCTCGGTCGCCACCCCCACGGCGTCCCACATCCCGGCCACCGCCTGGGCCATGGCGAGGTCGCCGAGATAGCGCCCCTGCGGCCCGAGCAGCAGCAGGCGAAACCCCTCCGGATAGCCAGCCTCCGCCAGCAGCCGCCGGGCCAGGGCGGGGTCGTGGCGCGGCGGCGCGATCCCGGGGTCGAAGGAGGGGGTGCCGGGCGGCAGCCATTGCCCCGCCGGCACCGCCGCCCCGCCGAGCACGCGCTCCGCCAGCGCCGCCCGGTCGATGGCATGGGAGAGGGCAAGGCGCACCCGGCGGTCCCGGAAGGGGTTCGCGGCCAAGGGCCGGCCGAGGCCATCCGTCACCTGCGGCGCCTGGGGGTGGCCGAGGTCGAGCTGCAGGAACATCAGCCGCAGGCCGGGGGTGACGAAGACGCCGAAGCGCGTGTCGCGCCGGAAGGCGGCGAGGTCGGCGGCCGGCACCTGCTCGATCAAATCCGCCGCGCCGCTGCGCAGCGCCGCGGCGCGTGCCGCCTCCTGCGGCAGGACCTTCAGCGTCACCCGCGCCCAGGGCTCGCGCGGGCCGAAATAGTGCTCGTTCCGCACCAGCTCCGTCCGCTCGTTCGGCAGGTGGGACAGCAGGCGGTAGGGGCCGGTGCCGATGGCGGCGCGGCCGCTGTTGTAATCCTCCGTCGTCGCCCCCTGGCCGGCATGGCGGGAGACGATGGAGAGGGTGCTGAGCTCGAGCGGCAGCTGGGCATGCGGGCGACGGGTGGTGATGCGGAGGACCAGCGGCTCCGTCACCTCCACCCGCGCGACCATGCGGAGCAGCCCGCCGAAGCCGCCCGGGCCGTTCGGCACCGCCTTCGCCCGGGCCAGGGAGAAGGCCACGTCCTCCGCCGTGAAGGGCCTGCCGTCATGCCAGAGGACGCCGGGCACGAGGCGGAACTCCCAGGCATCCTCGCCCACCTGCCGCCACTCCCGCGCGAGGCCCGGGCGGGGCTGGAAGCGCGCATCCCGCTCCACGAGGCGGGAGAAGACATGCGCGGCGAGCTGGCTGTTGGGGGAAGCATTCAGCACATGCGGATCGACCGAGCTGGGCGGCACGGCGATGCCGAGCACGACCTCATCCGCCGGGCGCTGCGCCGCCGCGCCCCCCGCCAGCATCGTCAGGCCCAAGGCGGCCCCGATCAGCGCGCGGATTCGCGGCGCCTGCACCCTGTTCCCCGGCAACATGTTCCGCGCAGCGTTGCGCCGCCGTCACCCGAAGGCAAGCCCCGATGCCGTGACGCGGCGGGGGTTCTGGCCAAGCGCCGGCGGCCATGCCAGGACTCTCCGTGCAGGAGTTGGGAGGAGCGCATGCTCGAAGTGGAGAATGTCACGGCGCTGAAGGCCTATGTCGGCAAGAAGCTCGGCAGCAGCGACTGGCTGGTGGTGGACCAGAAGATGATCGACCAGTTCGCCGAGGCGACGGGCGACCATCAATGGATCCACATCGATGTGGAGCGGGCGAAGAAGGAGATGCCGGGCGGCAAGACCATCGCCCATGGCTATCTGACGCTCTCCCTGCTGCCGAAGCTGAATCAGGGCATCTTCAAGATCACCAAGCGCAAGCGCGGGGTGAATTACGGCTCGAACAAGGTCCGCTTCACGGCGCCGGTGCCGGCCGGCTCGCGGGTGCGCGGGCACCTGACGCTGAAGAACATCGAGGACCTTGGCAATGGCTGCTCGCGCCTGACCATGGAGGCGTCCGTGGAGGTGGAGGGCAACGAGCGGCCGGCGCTGGTCGCGGAGACGCTGTCGCTGGTTTACGAATGAGGCAGGGGCGCCGGCCCTGACGCTGGCAGAGGGCTCTGCCCTCTGCGCTCCCGCCGGGGCCAGGACCTGGCCCCGGACCCCGGACGGAGTCCGGCTGGCCGAACTGCCCAGCTCCGCCTAGCCTGACCGCAAGGCACGAGGGGGAGGACGCCGTGATGGCCGAGGCTGGCAATCTGCGCGAGCGGGTGAAGGAACCGCCCTCCCCGCTGCTGGTGGAAAGCTACTACCGCGGCGCCGTCGCCCGCGCCCAGGCGCTGGTCTTCGACCATGAGATGTGGGCGCATCTGGCGCATGGGCTGATGCTGGAACGCCAGGGCGTCGTGGCGCGGCCGGCGATCGCCGCCTGCCTGGCGGAAGTACTGGCCATGGCGGAGGCGGGGCCGGAGAGCGTGCCGGTCGATCACCGGCAGGAGGATCTCTATTCCTATGTGGAGCGGCGGATCATCGCCGCCCTCGGCCCGGATGTCGGCGGGCGGCTGCATACCGGGCGCAGCCGCAACGACCTGAACGCCACCACCTGGCGCATGGCGCTGCGCTCGGCGCTGATCGAGGTGCAGCGCGGGGTGCTGGCGCTGCGCGCGACGCTGCTGCGCCTCGCCGAGCAGCATGCCGGCACGGTGATGCCAGGCTACACCCATGGCCAGCACGCCCAGCCCATCACCTTCGGCTACTGGCTGCTGGCCGCGGCCGATGTGCTGGCGCGGGACCAGAAGCGCCTGGCCGGCGCCTTCGCCCATGCCGATCTCTGCCCGCTCGGCGCCGGGGCGCTGGCCACCACCGCCTTCCCGCTGGACCGGGCTTACACAGCGGCGCTGCTCGGCTTCGCCGCGCCGCTCGACAGCGCCTATGACGCCGTCTCCTCCCGCGACGATGCGCTGGAGGCGGCCGCCGCCATGGCGCTGCTGATGACCTTCCTTTCCCGCCTCGCCACCGACCTGATGGCCTGGGGGAGCTGGGAATACGGCTTCCTGGAACTGGCGGACCGGCACAGCGCCGTCTCCTCCATCATGCCGCAGAAGAAGAATCCGGTGGCGCTGGAGCATGCGAAGGCCGCGGCGGCGATGGTGACCGGTTCGCTCGGCGCGGCGCTGGCGATGACGAAGAACACCGGCTTCGCCGATGTGAACGACGCGGTGACGGCGGTGAACGAGCCGGTGCTGGACGCCGCCGCCCGCACCCGCCGGATCCTCGCGCTGCTCGAGGAGGTCTTCGCCGGCCTCACGCTCCGCCCCGCCCGCATGGCCCAGGCGGCGGCGGAGGGCTTCGGCACCGCGACGGAGCTGGCCGATGTAATCGTGCGGGAGAGCGGCCTCTCCTTCCGCCAGGCGCATGGCATCGTCGCCACGGTGGTGCGACAGGCGCTGGAGCAGGGGCGCGCGGCCGGCAGCATCACCGGGGCGGAGCTGGACGCGGCGGCAGAAGCCGCCGGCATCGCCCCGCCGCGCCTGGCGCCGGCGCTGGTGGCGGCGGCGCTGGACCCGGCGGGAAACATCGCCGGGCGCCGCGTGCCGGGCGGGCCGGCGCCGGAGGCGATGGCCCCCGCCCTGGCCGCCCGACGCACCGCCTGGGCGGCGGAAAGCGCGACGCTGCAGGCGGTGGAAGGGCGGTTGGCCGCGGCGCGGCAGAGCTGCTTCGCCGCTGCCCGGGCGCTGGTGGGCTGAGGCCCTGCCCGGGCGCGCTGCGCCACCGGACCATCGGCACCCGTCGATCCGCCATGGGCAGGCGGCGTCGCAGTGGTTCGATACGGGAATGCCGCTTTGCAGGGGCGGTGCGGCTGCCTATCTCCGGGGGCGGAGGTTCACTGCCATGACCACCCGCAAGGCCTGGCTTCTCGGTGCCGCGTTCCTCGGGCTCGGCGTGCTGACCCTGCCGCAGCCGGCCGCGGCCCGTCACTGGCATGGCGGCCCGCATGTCGGCGTCGGCTTCTATGTCGGCCCGCCGGCCTATTGGGGGCCGCGCTGGTATCCGCCGCCGGTGGCCTATTACGTGCCGCCGCCGATCTATTACGCGCCGCCCCCGGTGATCTACACGCCGGCGCCCGGCACCACTTGGCCGGGCGGCCAGCCCTATATCCCGGGCTATGTGCCGATCACCCCGGCCAGCCCGCCGCCGGCGGTGACGCCGCCCATCGCCGCGCCGGCGCGGCCGACGCGGTAGGGCCGGCCAGGCATGGATGAGGCGACGTCAGGCACGGGCGTCGCCTGCCGGGACGCCGGGTGGCGCCGCAGGTCGCAATGCGCCGCGCCGGCCCGGTGATGCGCCCGCACGGGACTGCCCGCTTGCAGCTTGATCCCTGACGGGCCGGAGCCGCCGGCCCTCGTTGCTATTCCAGCCGGATATCCGCCCGCCGGATCACCTCCCGATATCGGGCGATATCGGCATTCAGCACCGTGGCCGCCTGGCCGGGCGAGCCGCCGGCCGGGCCGAAGCCGGATTCCACCAGCTTCGCCCGGAAGGCCGGATCGGCGAAGGCGGCGTTCACCGCCTGGGCCCAGCGCTGCGCCACCCCCTCCGGCAGCCCGGCCGGGCCGAACAGCATGTACCAGAGGTCGATGTCGTACTCCGGCAGCCCGGATTCGATCATCGTCGGCACCTCCGGCAATTGGTCGGAGCGGGCGCGGGTCGTCACCGCCAGGGCGCGCAGCCGGTTCTGCCGGATATGCGGCAGCACGGTGGAGAGCGTGTCGAAATTGACGTTCACCACCCCCGCCGTCAGGTCGATGGTCGCCGGCCCGCTGCCGCGATAGGGCACATGGGTCAGCTGCGTCCCGGTGCCCAGCATGAACAGCGCCGCCGCCATGTGCTGGCTGGTGCCGACTCCATTGCTGGCATGGTTCAGCACGCCCGGCTGCGCCTTCGCCAGCGCGACGAATTCGGCGACGCTGCGGGCGGGCGAGGTCGCCGGCACCACCATCACCAGCGGCACGCTCGCCACCTGCGCCAGCGGCGTCACGTCCCGCTGCGGGTCGAAGGGCGGGTTGCGCATGGCCAGCGGCACCTGGACGTTGTTGGAAAGGGTGCCGAGCGTCACCGTATGCCCATCCGGCCGCGCCCGCGCCGCGGCGACCACGGCAATGGTGCCGCCGCCGCCGGTGCGGTTCTCCACCGCCACGGGCTGGCCGAGCTCCTCCGAGAGCTTCGGCGCGATCAGCCGCGCCAGGATGTCGGTTCCGCCGCCCGGGGCGAAGCCGACCAGCATGGTGATGGGGCGCGAGGGAAAGGGCGCCTCCTGCGCCGCCGTCCCGAAGGGCAGCAGCGAGCAGGCGAGCAAGATCCCGCCCAGGTGGGTCTTCAAAAGGGATCGGCGAGGGCTGCCGTGTTCCTGCCGGAACATGGCTGCCACCGGGGCAAGCCGGCCTCGCCAGGACACGCCGCGGACCCCTTCGGGGCAGGCTCTCAGCCGCATTCGGACATCCTCCCGTTTTGCCGCCATCCTGCGGCAGCCAGGCTCAGCCGAACAGGGGCGTCACGCCGAGTTCCCCCGCCAGCCCGTCCAGCGTGGCGCGCAGCGGCGGAGGGATGGGGATGCCCTCCGCCGCGCGGCGGGTGCGGGTGGCGTGGCTCTGCTCGCCGGGCAGGAAGATGCGGTCCACGCCGGGCAGGCGCTGGCTGCCGCGCAGCTCTCGCGCCAACGCATCCACCCGGGCGCGGAAGGCCGCCGGGTCGCCGAAGGCGGCGATGTCGATGGCGAGGATCGCCTGGCCGGTATTGGTCACGCTGGTGTCGTCGGCGTTGAAGTCCACGACGTCGCGGCCCATCGCCGCGCCGTTCAGCGTGCCGGCCAGCAGGCCGAAGATCAGCGCGAGGCCATAGCCCTTGTAGCCGCCGATCGGCAGCAGCAGCCCCTCACTGGCGCGCTTCGGGTCCAGCAGGGGCTGGCCCAGCTTGTCGATCATCCAGCCTTCCGGCATCGCCTCGCCGCGCTGGGCCTTCACCTTCACCTTGCCATAGGCGGCGACGGTGGTGGCCATGTCCAGCACGATGGGCGGTTCGTGTTCCGTGGGCACGGCCACGGCGATGGGGTTGGTGGAGAGCAGCAGTTCCAGCCCGCCCCAGGGCGGCAGATGGTTGGCGCTGCCGACGGCGAGGTAGAGGCCGATCATCCCCGCCGCCATGGGCATGCGGGCATAGAGGCTGGCCGGGCCGGCATGGTTGCCCATGCGCACGCCGCACCAGGCGACGCCCTGGGTGCGGGCCTTGGCGATGGCGGTCTCGGCCGCCAGCGTCACGGCGAGGTGGCCGAGGCCGTTATCGCCATCGATGAGGGCGGCGGCGGGGCGTTCCTCGATGATGCGCGGCTTCGCCTTCGGGTTCATCCCGCCGGCGCGGATGCGGCGGATGTATTGCGGCAGGCGGAAGACGCCATGGCCATCGGCGCCAATGAGATCGGCCTCGGCCATCAGGCCGGCGACGGTGGCGGCATCGGACGCGGGTACGCCGGCGGCGGTGGTGCAGCGGGCGATGAAGGCGCGGAGCGTCTCCGCAGAAACCATCTCGGACATCCAACCCTCCTCACGAGGGGGGCTTTGCCCCCCTCGCGCTCCCCCCACCAAAGGCCGAAAGGCCTTTGGAAACCTTGTTTACGCAGGCTGCGCCGCGGCGGCCTGCAGGCCACGATATTCGAGCATGGCCAGGAGGGCGACGAAAAGCGCCTGGACGACGAGGAAGATCTCGCCCAGCAAGTTTGGAGCAACCCAGCCCAGGGGCAGCAGCAGCAGGCTGTCGAGCGCCCAGAGGGCATTGCCCAGGATGACCACCCAGAGCAGCCAGCGGGGCAGCGCGCTGCGGCTCGCCATCCAGGCCAGGGCGGCGCCGGCCAGCAGCAGGAACAACCCGCTCTCGCGCAGCAGCGCGATGGGCAGGTGCAGGAAGCCACCAAGCGGCCCGGCGAAGCCCGCCAGCAGCAGCCCCATGCCGAGACAGGAGGCGGCATCCAGCCACAGCACGCGGCGGAGGAAGGCGGAGAGGATGAGCATGGCCCTCACCCCTTCGGCGCGAAATCGATGAAGCCGAGCACGGAGGCGAAGCGGCCATCCGCCGCCAGCAGCCCGATATCGGTGCCGCCCGCCAGCGCCTCCCCGCCCGCGGGCCCCAGCGCCCAGGCGAAGCGCAACCGGTCGTGATGCGCATCCGCCCCGCCGCGGCGGCTGAAGGCAAGGCCGGGGAACTGAAGCTGCGCCCCCTCGATGAGGGCGGCGATGCCGTCCTGGCCCTCCGCCGCGTGCAGCGGGTCCAGATAGGTCGCGCCCTCGGCGAAGGTCTCGGCGATCAGAGCGCGGCGGCGGACGGGATCGGCCTCGTTCCAGCAGGCGATGTAGCGGTCGATCAGCGCGTCATGCGTGGACATGGGGTTTCTCCTCGGTGGGCGGCGGGAACACCTCGCCGCTGCCGGGAGATCACCCCGCTTCGCGTGCGGATTCGATAACCTCGGAGGTCATGCCGTGCTGATTGAGCCGCGGTGCGCCATGGCGGATGCGTGGGCGTTCGCCGTCGAAGGAGAGCGGCAGGGCCACCAGGGCGAAATCCTCGCCCGGCACCGGCTGCAGCATCTCCATCGCCGTGGTCTGCTTTTCGGCCAGGATTTCGGGGATGGTGTTCACCGGGGCGCAGGGCACGCCGGCCGCCACCAGCTTTTCCGCCAGCACGGCGCGCGGCCAGGGGGCGAGCAGTTCGGCGATCTGCGGCAGCAGCGTCTCCTTGTTCGCCAGCCGGGCGCGGTTGGTGGCGAAGCGCGGGTCCGCGGGCCAGTCCGGCGCGCCGATGACGCCGCAGAATTTGGCGAAGAGCCGGTCATTGCCGCAGCAGACCAGCAGCGGGCCATCGGCGGTGGCGAAGGCCTGGTAGGGGACGAAATTCGGATGGCCGGAGGCATGGCGTTCCGGCAGCTTGCCCATGTTCACATAAGCGCTGATCTTCTGCCCCGCCCACATCAGCGCCGTCTCGAACAGGCTGGTATTCACCACGCAGCCGCGGCCCGTGCGGCGGCGCTGCTCCAGCGCGGCGAGGGCGCCGATGACGGTCCACATGCCGGTGCCCTGGTCCACCACGGAGGCACCCATGCGGACCGGCGGGCCATCCGGCTCCCCGGTGATGGAGGAGAGGCCGCAGAAGGCCTGGAACAGCGGCTCGTAGCCCGGGCGCAGGCGGAGCGGGCCGAGATGCCCGAAGGCGCCCATCTCGCAGTAGATCAGCTTCGGGAAGCGGGCCGTCACCACCGCCGCGCCGAAGCCCAGCGCATCGGCCACGCCGGGGCGGAGATTGTGCAGCAGGATGTCCGCGTGCGAGAGCAGGCGGAACAGCGCGTCCAGCCCTGCCGGCGATTTCAGGTCCAGCGCGAGGCTGCGCTTGCCGCGGTTGAATTCGTGGAAGTTCAGCGCGTCCCCATGGCGGAAGGGGGGGCCCATCTGGCGGGCGTCGTCGCCGCCTTCGGGCTTCTCGACCTTCCAGACCTCAGCACCGAGATCGGCGAGGATGGCGCCGGCGAAGGGCCCGGCGAGGACCTGGCCGAGTTCCACGACCTTGATGCCTGCGAGGACGCTCATTCTCCCCTCCCCCGATCTTCCTCAGGACGTTGTCGCGTCCGGGCGCGCGACCACGCGCTCGACACCGTCGAGCGCACCCCAAGCCCACGCCATGGTCTGGTTTCGTGTCAAGGACGGAGCCACGCGAAGCGCGGTGCCGCTGCGCGGCATCCTTGACACGAAAACCAGACCATGGCCTTCGCGAGTGGTCGCCTTCGCTACGCAGCCGGCAGCACGGTCCCGCGGCATTCGCCGAAGCCGATGGGGGCGTAGCCATCGCGCGCGGCGCGGGCGCGGAAGCTCACCGTGTCGCCATCCTCGAGGAAGCGCCGCTCCTCGCCATTCGGCAGCCGCACCGGCTTCTGCCCGCCATAGGTCAGCTCCAGCAACGCGCCATAGCCATCCTCGCTGGGGGCGGAGATGGTGCCGCTGCCGAAGAGGTCGCCCGGCGCCAGCGCACAGCCACCCACCGTGTGGTGCGCCACCATCTGCGCGAAGGTCCAGTAGAGCTGGCTGGTACTGGCGATGGAGAGCCGGAAGGGGCCGCCCTGCTGCGTCTGCAGCAGCACCTCCACCGCCAGGTCCAGCGCGCCGCCCGCCTGGTCCGCCGCGTCCCACAAATAGTCCAGCGGCTTCGGGTCGCCCGCCGGCCGCGCCGGCTGGGCAATGCGGAAGGGCGCCAGCGCCTCCGGCGTCACCACCCAGGGGCTGATGGAGGTCTGGAAATTCTTGGCGAGGAAGGGGCCCAGCGGCTGCGCCTCCCAGGCCTGGATGTCGCGCGCCGACCAGTCGTTCAGCAGGCAGAAGCCGGCGATGTGCTCGGCCGCGCGGCCGATGGGGATGGGCGCGTCATTGCCCGGCCCGATCCAGATGCCGAACTCCATCTCGTAATCCAGCCGCAGGCAGGGGCCGAAGCTCGGCCCCTCCTCCCCTGGCAGCTTGCGCTGGCCCATCGGCCGCCGCACCGCGCTGCCGGAGACGCGCACGGTGGAAGCGCGGCCGTGATAGGCGACGGGGACATGTTTGTAGTTGGGCAGCAGCGGGCTGTCGGGCCGGAACAGCTTGCCGGCATTGGTCGCGTGGTGGATGCCGGCATAGAAATCCGTGTAGTCGCCGATGCGCGCCGGCAAATGCAGCGTGCAGGCGGCGATGTCGTACAGATGCGGCCGCAGCTCCGCCGCCTGGGCGCTGTCCGCTGCGAGCAGGCGGGAGAGCGCCGCCCGCAGTGCCCGCCGCGGCCCGGCGCCGAGGGCGAAGAGCGGATTCAGCACCTCTCCCGAGGCGGCCTCCGCCGCCCGCTCCGCCTCGCCCTGCAGCAGGGCGGCGATGGCGCCGAGGTCGAGCACCTTGTCGCCGATCGCGACGCCGCCGCGCTTCCTCCCGCCCGGCGGCGCGAAGACGCCGAGCGGCAGGTTCTGGAGGGGGAAGTCCGGATGCCCATTGGCGCTTTCGACGAAGCTCCGCAGCTTCGGGTCATGCGTCGCATCCATCATCCGGCTCCCGTGAAGCTCTTCGGCAATCCGTCCCAGCAGGCATCGTAGCTGGCCTGCAGCTCCGGGCACTCCATCGCGTATTGCGTGGGGCGGATCACCTGGCTGGTCTCGAACATGAAGGCCAGGGTGCCCTCGATCTTGTGCGGCGCCAGCTCCGCCGCGATCGCGCGCGCCGTCGTCGGCGCATCCGGGCCATGGGCGGACATGCGCGGATGCAGGGAGATGCCGCCGGGCAGGAAACCATCCGCCTTGCCGTCATAGACGCCCTGCACCAGCCCCATGCACTCATTCATCACGTTCCGGTGGAACCAGGGCGGCCGGAAGGTGTCCTCCGCCACCATCCAGCGTGGCGGGAAGATGACGAAATCCATGTTGGCCAGGCCCGGCGCCGTGGTCGGGCTGGTCAGCACAGTGAAGATGCTGGGGTCCGGATGGTCGAAGCTGACCGTCCCCATCGCGTTGAACCGCGCCGTGTCGTATTTGTACGGCACGTTGTTGCCGTGCCAGGCCACCACATCCAGCGGCGAGTGGTCGAGGATGGTGAACCACAGCGTGCCCTGGAACTTCTGCACCAGCTCGGTTGGCTCGTCCCGCTCCTCATACCAGGCGACGGGGGCAAGGAAATCGCGCGGATTGGCGAGGCCATTGGCGCCGATCGGGCCAAGGTCCGGCAGGCGCAGCGGCGCCCCGTGATTCTCGGCAATGTAGCCGCGCGCCGTGCCATCCGGCAGTTCCACGCGGAATTTCATGCCGCAGGGGATCACGGCGATCTCCCCCGGCGCGACCAGCAGCCGGCCGCATTCGGTGGCCAGCAGCAGCCGCCCCTGCTGCGGCACGATGAGCAATTCCCCGTCCGCATCCATGAAGACCCGCTGCATGGAGGCGGTGGCGCGATAGACATGGATGGTGACGCCGGAGATCGCCTCGGCCGGCGCCGTGGCGCCGATGGTGACGAGGCCGGCGACGAAATCCACCGGCGCCTCCGGCATGGGCAGCGGGTTCCAGCGCAGCCGGTTGGGGTTGGGCGGCGCCAGCTTGCCGCAGAGCATCCCGGCATCCAGCGGGCGGAACCGGCCATGCCCGGCGGAGGGGCGGATGCGGTAGAGCCAGCTCCGCCGCGCCTCCTGCCGCGGCACGGTGAAGGCGGTGCCGCTGAGCTGTTCCGCATAGAGCCCGTAGGGGACCTTCTGCGGGCTGTTCCGCCCCACAGGCAGGGCGCCCGGCAGCGCCTCCGTCGCGAATTCATTGCCGAAGCCGGATTGGGTGGCGAAATCCAGCCCGGTGTCGCCCGGGCGTGTCTGGACGTTCATCGGCACCTCCCTTGGATTGTGTGGTTATGGTCCCCTTCGGCAGTTAGTTTCAAGTGAAACTATCCAGCGTGCGACGGCGCGCGCTCTCGGGCGTGCGCCGGCAGCACGCCCCATCTGGTGCGCGCCGATAGTGCCCCTCTATCTCGCGCGCGCCAGCAGCCGCCTCGCCCGCTCCACCACCGGCAGGTCGATCATCGCCCCCTCGAAGGCCACCGCCCCCTCGCCGCGCGCCAGCGCCGCCTCGAAGGTGGCGATCAGGCGGCGGGCGCGGTCGGCCTCGGCCGGCGGCACGCCATATTCCTCGTTGATGATGGGCACATGCGCCGGGTGGATGCAGGCGGTGCAGGCGAAGCCCAGCTTGCGGGAGCGCTTCAGCGACTCCCGGTAGCCCTCCAGGTCGCGGAAATCGGCGAAGGCGCCGATGGAGCCCAGCGGCAGGATGCCGGCCGAGCGCGCCGCCGCCACCACCATCATACCATAGGGGTAGAGCAGGTCGGCCCCCGGCACCGCTTCCAGCTCGGTAGAGAGATCCTCCGAGCCGACGCCGAGCGCCGCCATGCGGGGATCCGCCGCGGCGATGGCGTAGAGGTTGGGCAGGGCCTGCGGCGTCTCGACGATGGCGATGAAGCGGGTGCGGCCGACCGCCAGGCCGAGCGCCGCCTCCCGCGCGCCGACCACCTCCGACAGCAGCTTGATGTGCTCCCCGCCCATCACCTTGGGCAGCATCAGCGCCGTCACCTCCGGCATGATGGCGGCGGCGATGTCGGACACGGCGAGCTCAAGCTGACGGTTGATGCGGACGGCCACCTCCGCCCCCGCCTGGCCGACCAGCTTCGCCGCCGCCGGCAGCGCGGCGCGCGCCGCCGCCTTCTCGGCCGGCGGGATGCTGTCCTCGAGGTCGAGGATGATGACATCGGCCCCGCGGGTATGCGCCTTGGCGACGAAGCGCTCGGCGGTCGCGGGGACGAACAACAGGGAACGCCAATTCGGGGTGGTCATGCCTCTTTCTCCTGCGCCGCGCCGCTCTCCAGCATTGCCGCGATCTCCTCGGCGCCATAGCCGGCTTCCGCCAGAATCTCACGGGTCTGCGCGCCGAGCTGCGGCGCTGGCCGCATCGCCTGCCGCATGCCGCCGCGGAAGGTGACGGGCACGCGGGTGCGGCGGATGCGGCCCTCCGTCGGGTGGTCCTCGAAGCCCCAGAAGCCGACATCGTTCAGATGCGGGTCATCCAGCAGGTCATCGATCGAGTTGTAGGGGCCCGCCGGCACATCGGCCTTGGCGAAGATCTCCAGCCATTCGGCGGTGGTCTTCTGCGCCAGCGCCTCCACCTGCACGGTGAAGAAGGCCGCGGCGTTCTCGGTGCGCGACAGCGCGGTGCGGAAGCGCGGATCCTCCTTCAGCTCCGGCCGGCCGATGGCGTCGAAGAAGGCGAAGGCCTGGCGGTTGTCGTTCGGGCGGATGGTCAGGTAGCCATCCTTGGTCGGCAGCGGGCGATAGTCCGGGGAGAGCAGGCGGTCATCGCCGCTCGGCCCCTCCGGCGGGTCGAAGGTCTTCGCGCCCAGATGCTCGCTGGTGACGAAGCTCGCCATGGTCTCGAACATCGGCACCTCGATGCTCTCGCCCGTGCCGGTCTTCTCCCGCCGGTAGAGGGCGAAGCCGATGCTCTGCGCCGCTACCAGGCCGGTGATGTGGTCCGTCATCACCATGGGGACGAAGCGCGGCTCGCCGATCGCCCGCTCGAAGGTGCCGGCGACCCCGGAAAGCGACTGAATGATCGGGTCATAGGCCGGGCGGTTGGCGTAGCGGCCATCCGTGCCGAAGGCGACGATGCCGCAATGGATCAACCGCGGGTTCAGCGGCCGCAGCGCCTCATGATCCAGCCCCGCCCGCGCCAGCGCCGCCGGGCGGACATTGGAGACGAAGACATCGGCCGAGGCGATCAGCCGCTTCAGCGCGGCGAGCCCTTCCGGTTCCTTGATGTTGAGAACGATGCTGCGCTTGTTGCGGTTGAAGTTGATGAACTTGCCGGACATGGCGGGGGTGCGGCTGCCGGCGGCGAGGTAGCGGAGGATGTCGCCCCCCGGCGCCTCCACCTTGATGACCTCCGCCCCCTGGTCCGCCAGCGTGCGGGTGCAGATGGGCCCGACCACCACCGTGGTCAGGTCCACCACCTTCACCCCATCCAAGGGCCCTGGCATCAGGCGAATTCGCAATCAAGCTGCGCGCAGAGATTCCCGTCCTTGTCCTGCACCCAGGCATTCACCTTGCCATCCTTCGGCGCATGGCCGCAGAGGGTGATGGTGTCCCCCACATAGATCGGCCGGGTCAGGCGAGCGGTGAAGCCGCGCAGCGTGCCGGGCGTGTTGGCCACCGCCGCGTCCAGCAGCAACTGCATGGTCAGGCCGCCATTCTGCACCGTGTTCGGGTAGCCCTCCACCTCGCGGCTGTAATCGGCGTCGTAGTGGATGCGATGGGCGTTCCAGGTGATGGCGGAGTAGCGGAAGACCAGCGGCGAGGAGAGATACTTTTCCACCCGCCAGGCGGCATCCGTCGGCGCCGGCACCGGGGCGCCGGTGCCGCTCTTCTCGCCCGGCTTCACCGCCTCGCGGTAGATGGCGTCGAACTCGTCCACCGCGATCACCTTCCCCTCGCGGCGGATGGTGTGGCGCATGGTCAGCACGGTGATGAAGCCGGTGCGCGCCTGCTTCGGCAGGATGGCAGCCACCTCGGCCGTCTTGCTCGCCACATCGCCGACCCGCAGCGTGTCGTGGATCGTCACCCGCCGGCCCGCGCCCATGCGCCGCGGCAGCGGGATGGGCGGCAGGAAGACCGCCGGGTTGGGGTGGCCGTCCGGGCCGATATCGCTCTGGCGGGCAACATCGGCGAAGAACAGGGTGAACCAGTGCGGCGGCAGCTTGTCGCCGTTCTTGAAGGCGGTCGGGTCCATGTCCAGCATGCCGGCGATGCGGCGCACGGCGGCGAGGCCCACATCCTCCTCCACCACGCGGGTGCGGCCCACCCAGGATTGCAGCTCGGGGCTCAGAGTCTCGGACATCGGGAATTCCTATTCGGCAACCAGGTTCAGGCGGCGGATCAGCGGCGCCCAGCGCTCGTGCTCCGCCTTCGCCAGCGCCGCGAAGGCGGCTGGCGGGTGCGGCGCCACGGCATCGGCGCCGACCCGCGCATAGCCGGCCTGCACGGCCGGATCGGCCAGCGCCTCTCCCAGCGCGGCGTTCAGCCGGGCCACCACCTCGGGCGGCGTGCGCGCCGGGGCGACCAGGCCGAAATAGCTGCCGCCGGTGAAGCCCAGAATCGTCTCCCCCATGGCCGGCACGCCGGGCCAGTCGGCGCGGCGCCCGGCGCAACTCAGCGCCACCGGGCGGATCTCCGGCTGGTCCCTCACCGTGGCGCCTTCCGGCAGGCCGATGCAACGGGAGAGGACGCGGCCGGAGAGCATGTCGGTCATCGCCTGGGTGCTCTGGCGATAGGGCACATGCACCATCTCGAGCCCGAGCCGCGCGCCGATATCCTCCATGATGAGATGCGTGCTGGCGCCGACGCCGGCCGAGGCGAAGGTGAAGCGGCCGGGGTTCTGGCGGATCCACTCCAGCACCGCGGCGAAATCCGCGCCGGGGACGGAGCGGTGGACCAGCAGCACGTTATAGGTGGCACAGAACTGGCCGACCGGGGCGAAATCCGTGCGCCAGTCATAGCCAAGCTGGCGGTAGAGCAGCGCGTTCAGGCCACTGTTCGTCGCCGCGGTCGCGACCAGCAGCGTGTGGCCATCGGCCGGGCTGCGCGCCACTGTCTCCGCGGCGAGGTTGCCGGCGCCGCCCGGGCGGTTGTCCGCCAGCACGGGCTGGCCGAGGGCGCGGGAAAGAGCGTCGGCGGTGACGCGGCTGACGATATCGGTCTGGCCACCCCCGCCATAGGGGATGACGAGGCGGATGGGCCTCTCGGGGAAGGCGGCGCGGGCAAGGCCAGGGGCCGCGAGGGCGGTGCCGAGCAGCAGGCGCCGTGTGGGGCTGGGAATCATGAACGTCTCCGGCGCGGATGCTAGACCACGCGCCGCCGCCTGCGAATGCCCCGGCGGGAGATGATTTCGCCGGCACGCGGTTTGCTCTAGTCTGATTGCAGTCTGGCCGCCTGCCCGCGAGGCCCGCCGCAGTGCCGGCGCGCCGCACTGACCAGCAGGCCACGGAAGACGCGGAAGAAGAGACAGGGCCCGGTGGGCCGGGAATGCAGGCCGCAGGACAGCGGCTCAGACCACCACCAGGGTGTTCATCGAGAAGGACTGGTCATGGCCCATCAGCTCGCCACGCCCACCGCGCCGCCCATCCTGCGCAATTCGGACCTCGACGCGGCCGCGGTGCAGCAGGCGCGCATCGACCTCGCCGCCTGCTTCCGCATGGCGGCGAAGCTCGGCCTGCATGAGGGGATCTGCAACCACCTGAGCTTCGTGGTGCCGGGGCGGGACGATTTGTTCCTGGTGAACCCCTATGGCTGGGCGTTCAGCGAGATCACCGCCTCCCGCCTCCTCATCTGCGACTTCCACGGCAATGTGGTGGCGGGCGAGGGCGTGCCGGAGGCGACGGCCTTCTACATCCATGCCCGCGTCCACAAGAAGGTGCCGCGCGCCAAGGCGGCCTTCCACACCCATATGCCGAATGCGACGGCGCTGGCGATGCTGGAGGGGCCGCCCCTGGTCTGGGCCGGGCAGTCGGCGCTGAAATTCTACGGCCGCACCCTGGTGGATGAGGAGTATAACGGCCTCGCCCTGGACGAGCAGGAGGGCGACCGCATCGCCGCCAGCATCGGCGATGCCGACATCGTCTTCATGAAGAACCATGGCGTCATGGTCGTGGGCCCCAGCATCGCCGAGGCATGGGACGACCTCTACTACCTGGAGCGGGCCTGCGAGGCGCAGCGCCTGGCCATGGCGACCGGCCGCAAGCTGAAGCCGGTGCCGCCGGAGATGGCGGCGAAGACCTACGCCCAGATGCGGGTGGGGGACCGGGAGAGCGCCCGGCTGCACCTGGAGAGCATCAAGCGGATCCTGGGGCAGGAGGCGCCGGAATTCGCGCAGTGAGCGGGGGCGCTGCCCGCCGGGGGGGAGTTCGTTCCCGGCTCCCATCTTGGGTTTGCAGGCCCGAAGCCTGACCCGAAGGGACGGCATCGCGTCCCAGAGCATGCTGCGTGAGCGCAAGCGAACACAGCATGCTCTAGGCCGTTGTTTTGCGAGCATCTTCACGCGTTCAGATGATTCCATCTGAACGCGATCTGCTCCAGGCAGCCAGGAGCCGGTCCCGCGGCAGCGTCAGCCAGGCGCGGGCGCCGACGCCGGGGACGGCCTCCAGCCGCAGCGCGCCGCCATGCGCTTCCAGCAGGGCGCGGGCGATCGCCAGGCCGAAGCCGAGGCCGCGCGTGCCGAGACCGGCGCCGGCCGCCAGATCCTCGGCCGGCAGGCCGAGGCCCTCATCCTCGATGACGATGGCCAGGCTGTCCGCCGTGACCACCGGGCGCAGATCGATCCAGTCCTCCTCCCGCGTGAAGCGGGCGGCGCGAGTCAGCACCTGCAGCAGGGCCCCGCGCAGGGCCCTGCGGTCGGCATGCAGCACCAGCCCGGCAAAATCCGGCGCCAGGCGGAATTGCCGCCGCCCGGGGCCGAGCTGGGCTGCGACGGCCGCCACCGCTTCCTCGAGCAAGGGGGCAAGCGGCAGCGGCGCCGGCGCCAGGTGGCGCGGCCCGGCCTCCGCCGCCAGGTACTCGCTGACATCATCGGCCAGTTGCAGCAGGCGCCGCGCCTCCGCCGCCCGGGCGGGCATGGCGGGGGCCTCGGCACGGCCGAGCAGCGCGAGCGCCACCGCCTGCACCTCCTGCCCCCATTGGCCGAGGAGCCGGTCACGTTCCGCAGCGCGGACCCGGGCCGATTCGGCCTCCGCCAGCGCGGCGCGGCGGCGCCTCTCCCCCCAGAGGATCAGCGCCAGGGCGAGCAGCAGGGCAAGAGGGATGAGCAGAAACGAAACGGCCGGCATCATCCCAGGATGAGGCCGGCCGGTAAATCAGGGGTAAAGACCCCGGGAGGCTCAGGCCGCCGCGGCGGCCTTCTTCGCCTGGGCGCGCAGGATGCGGCGCTTCAGGACCTGCGCCTCCTCCGGCAGGCTGCGGTTCGGCGTGCCGATCAGGAAGGCGTCGATGCCGCCATTGTGCTCGATCGTGCGGATGCCGTTCACCGAGAGCCGCAGCTTCAGCGGCGCCGCCAGCACGTCGGAGTAGAAGGAGGTTTCCTGCAGGTTGGGCAGGAAGCGGCGGCGGGTCTTGTTGTTGGCGTGGCTGACGTTGTTGCCCGTCAGCACACCCTTGCCGGTGATGGCACAGCGGCGAGCCATGAGGATCTTCCCGAAAACAGCCGGGCGCGCCGGGGGGCCGGCGCGCCGGGGATAAAACTGCAAGAGGCAGCGCATATGCCGCGGCGGCAGGCCGGCGTCAATGCGGCAGTGCCCGATTCCGTCGGCGCCTGTGGGAACTTGGCCGGAAACCAGTGGCTTCCGCCGCCCCGCCGCGCCGGGCGGCGCTCAGCCGGGCCCGTGCCCGCCGCCGGGCAACTGGTCCCGCATGTCCCGAAGCTCCCCGGATTCCACCGAGGCCAGGGCGTTGCGCAGCACCGCCGCGATCGCCCGGTCGTCCATGGTGCGGGCCAGCAGGCCGAGCGCGCCGCCGAGCAGGGCCGAGGCCACGGAAATCGGCGCGATCTTCTGGTCCATCATGTATTCGATGGCCTTGTCCACCACCGAGCCGGCATGGCTGAGGTCATCGGGTGCCACGCCCTCAGGGTCGAATTGCATATGGCGGCCTCCTGTCAGCCTCCGAGATAGGCGCTCCGGGCCCGCTGGGAAACCCCTCGCAAGTTCTTGCAATCCGGCGTTACCCGGGCGCCACGCCCATGCCGCGCCGGAGCTGGCGCAATGCCGTCAGGGCGCAGCGGCCACGTCCTCGCCCAGCCGCGCGCTGCGCGGCCGGGCGAGGTCTGCCGCAGCCTCGGCCGCCGCCGCCGCCTCGGCCATCGCCACCGCCTCGGACTGCCGCCGCCACATCTCGGCATAAAGGCCGTTGGCGGCGATCAGCGCCGCATGGGTGCCGCGCTCGGCGATCCGGCCATCCGCCAACACGATGATCTCATCCGCCTCCACCACGGTGGAGAGGCGGTGGGCGATGACCAGCGTCGTCCGCTCCCGCGACACCTGGCGGAGCGCCGACTGGATCTCCTGCTCCGTCCGCGTGTCCAGCGCGCTGGTCGCCTCGTCCAGGATCAGGATGCGTGGATCCTTCAGGATGGTGCGGGCGATGGCCACGCGCTGCTTCTCCCCGCCCGAGAGCTTGAGGCCACGCTCTCCCACCATGG
>NZ_JAMZIK010000153.1 GCF_024178315.1 Siccirubricoccus soli
GATGCGTGGATCCTTCAGGATGGTGCGGGCGATGGCCACGCGCTGCTTCTCCCCGCCCGAGAGCTTGAGGCCACGCTCTCCCACCATGGTCCGGTAGCCCTCCGGCAAGCGCAGTACGAAATCGTGCACCTGGGCGAGGGTCGCAGCGCGTTCCACCTCGGCATCTGTCGCGCCGGGGCGGCCATAAGCGATGTTGTAGCGGATGGTGTCGTTGAACAGGACGGTGTCCTGCGGCACCACGCCGATGGCGGCGCGCAGCGAATGCTGCGTCACCTCCCGCACATCCTGCCCATCCACCAGGATGCGGCCGCCCGTCGCGTCGTAGAAGCGGAAGAGCAGGCGGGAGATGGTGGATTTCCCGGCGCCGGTCGGCCCGACGATGGCCAGCATCTTCCCCGGCGGGACGCGGAAGGAGACGCCCTTCAGGATCTGCCGGTCCGGCCGGTAGCCGAACTGCACGTCCTCGAACACCACCTCCCCCGGCCCGGCGGCCAGCGGCACGGCGTCCGGCGCATCCGCCACCTCCTCCTCCTGCCGCAGCAGGTCGAACATCTCCTCGGTGTCGGTCAGCCCCTGCTTGATCTCGCGATAGGCGAAGCCAAGGATGTTCAGCGGCATGTAGAGCTGGATGAGGTAGGTGTTCACCAGCACGAAATCGCCGGTGGTCATGCTGCCGCCCACCACGCCCTTCGCCGCCAGCAGCATCACCAGCGTGAGGCCGGCGGCGATGATCGTCGCCTGGCCGGCATTCAGCAGGTTCAGCGTGCTCTCGGAGCGGACATAGGCGCGCTCGTAGCGCGTCAGGCTCTCGTCATAGCGGCGGGCCTCATGCGCCTCATTGCCGAAATACTTCACCGTCTCGTAGTTCAACAGGCTGTCGATGGCCTTGGTGTTCGCATCCTGGTCGGTACGGTTCATCTCCCGCCGGAAGCGCAGCCGCCAATTGGTGAAGGTCAGGGTGAAGGCGATGTAGCCGCCGATCGTCACCAGCGTGACCGCGGCAAAGGAAAGGTCGAACATCGCCCACAGGATGCCGGCCACGAGAAAGATCTCGAGGATGGTCGGGATGATGTTGAACAGCAGGAAGTTCAGCAGCAGCGTGATGCCGCGCGTCCCCCGCTCGATGACGCGGGAAAGGCCGCCGGTCTGCCGATCCATGTGGTAGCGCATGGACAGCGCATGCAGATGGCGGAAGACCGAGAGGCCGATGCGCCGGGCGGCGCGGGCCTGCACCTTGGCGAAGACGGCGTTGCGCAGCTCCGCGAAGCCGCTGCTGGCGATGCGGAGGAAGCCGTAATAGAGCACCAGCGCCACGGGGATGGCAGCGACCGCCGCCGGACCCTTCGGTGCCAGCGCATCCACGGCGCGGGCATAGGCGATGGGGACCAGGACATTGGCCGCCTTGGCGGCCACCAGCAGCGCCACGGCCAGCACCACCCGGACCCGGAGCTCCCGCTCCTCCTTCGGCCATAACCAGGGCGCCAGGGCCAGCAGCGTGGCGAAATGGCTGCGCTCGGTCGTCTTCTCTGGCGCCACAGGGATGCTCCGCATGTCGCGCCGGGACATAGGGCGGAATGCCGGGGCGGGGAACCGGCCATCCGGCTGGGGCTCTGCCCCCAGCCCCCCGCCGGGGACCGGGCCGGTCCCCGGACCCCGGTATAAGTTTCGAACCGTCGGGTTCGAGAGCACTGCTGCCTCAGGCGCCCATGGGGTAGAGGAGGGCATGGACCCCTTCTCGCGCCACATCGCCAATTGCAACAACGGCCATGACCTCTCCGGCCTGCTGCCCTTCCGGATCGGAACGGCGCAGGTGGGGTATGTCGCCCCCGATTTGGCCGAGGCCCTGCCCCCGGGCCTTCAGGACGCCGCCGGCGTGACCCTGCCCGGTGGCGACGCCCAGCTCGACCGCCTTGTCACGGAGCTGGCGGCGCAGGGCCGGTTCCGCCTGCGGGGCGAGGCCTTCGACGTGCGGGAGACCTGCACCGGGCCGGTTCTCGCCACGCTGGACCGCGGCGCGGTCCCGGCCTTCGGGGTGATCGGCCAGGGGGTGCATCTGAACGGGCTGGTGCGCGGGAAGGAGGGGCTGCGCATCTGGGTCGGCATCCGCTCCCGCCACAAACCCGTGGCCCCAGGGCAGCTGGACAATCTGGTCGCCGGCGGGATCCCGGCCGGGCTCGGTCCGGAAAGCTGCCTGCTGAAGGAGGCAGGCGAGGAGGCCAGCCTGCCGGAGGCCCTGGCCCGCCAGGCGCGGCACGTGGCCCGCCTCTCCTACGTCATGCGTCTGCCGGAAGGGCTGCGGCGGGATGTGCTGCATGTGTACGATCTGGAGCTGCCGGAGGGCTTCACCCCCGCCCCGCACGATGACGAGGTGGAGCGCTTCGAGCTCTGGCCGGCCGAGCGGGTGCTGACGGCGGTGCGGGACACCGATGGCGTGAAGTTCAACGTGAACCTTGTGCTGATCGACCTCTTCCTGCGGGAGGGGCTGATCGACCCCGGGAGCAGCCTGGGTGTGGCGCTGCGGGCGGGATTGGATCAGGGGCCGCGCTGAAGGTTGGGGACTCTGCCCCCAAACCCCCGCCGGGGATTGCCGGCAGTGCCGGCAATCCCCTCCCCGGACCCCCGTGTAAGTTGGCTGGCTTAACCTGCCGACTCAGACCGCGGTCCGGGGCCAAGTCCTGGCTCCGGCGGGGTGCAGGGGGCAGCGCCCCCTGCCCTACCCCGCCAATTCCCGCGACCGCGCCGTCGCCGCTGCGATCGCCTCGTTCATCAGCTTCGGCCAGGCCTCCGGCGCCATCAGCACCGCCAGCGCCCGTTCCGTCGTGCCCTTGGGCGAGGTCACCGCCTTGCGCAGGGTCGCCGCATCCTCCTGGCTGGCCGCCAGCAGGGCGCCGGAGCCGGCCACCGTCACCCGCGCCATGCGCCGCGCCAGCTCGGACGGCAGCCCCTCGGCGATCGCCGCGGCCTCCATCACCTCCGCCAGCAGGAAGACATAGGCCGGGCCGCCGCCGGAGACGGCGGTGACGGGGTCGATCAGCCCCTCCTCCTCCACCCAGGCGGTCTCGCCGATGGCCGAGAGCAGCCGGTCCGCCAGCGCCTTCTGCTCAGGCGTCACGCCCGGCCCGGCGAAGCCCACGGTGAAGCCCTGGCGCACCGCGGCCGGGGTGTTCGGCATGGCGCGGACCACCGCCGCCTTCTCGCCCAGCAGCGCCCGCATGCCGGCGGTGTTGCGCCCGGCCATGATGGAGAGGAACAGCGTGCCCTGAGTGGCGAAGCGGGCGAAGGCAGGCAGCGTTGCGGCGGCTTCCTGCGGCTTGATGGCCAGCACCACCGCGGCCGGGCGGAAGCCGGCGGGGACCGCCTCCGGGCTCGGCACCACGGTCGCGCGCCCGGCGAAGGCCGCGGCAGCGGCGGCGTTGGGCTCCACCACAACCACCTCGGTCAGGCCGCGCTCCAGCCAGCCGGCCAGCATCGCCCCGCCCATCTTGCCGCAGCCGACCAGCAGCAGCGGCGGCAAAGCCTGTTCAGCCATGGCAATTCCCCTCCCGCATGTCCCGGTCGGGGGTAGCGGTCAGGCCTCTCCGACGCAATCCAGCATGGCGGCCTGCAGCGCCTCCGCCGGCGCCTTCCCGCCCCAGAGGACGAATTGGAAGGCGGGGAAGAAGCGCTCGCACTCCGTGATGGCGATGTCCACCATGTCCTCGAGGCTCTCGGCGCTGGCGCCGGGGGCGCCGCGCAGCAGGACGGAGTGGCGGAACACCGGCACCCCCTCGTCGCTCTCCAGCCCGAAATGGCCCAGCCAGAGCTTCTCATTGGCGAGCGCCAGCAATTCGAACAGCTTGGCCCTGCCCTCCGGCGGCACCTTCAGGTCGAAGGCGCAGGAGAAGTGCATGGCGCTGATCTCCGGCGACCAGGAGAAGTACAGGCCGTAATCGCACCATTTGCCCGGCGCCTCGGCCGCCATTTCGCCGTCGGAGCGGCGCTCGAAGGCCCACTCATTGGCGGTGACGATCTGTTCGAGGACATCGAGGGGGTTGGTCGCCTTATCGCGGTCAAGGGCCAGCAAGCCTGACATCGCGGCACCTCCTCATTCCGTAAGCGGTGGGAGCATACCGAGTCTTGGGGGAATCGGCAGCTCGGCCCACCAGAGCTAGACTATGCAGGGCCGGAACGCCGCCGCAAGGGCAGCGGTTGCGGCGCAGCAGAAGCATCAGCCGCGACCGGCCTCGGGGGGTGGGCCAGGGTCCGCCGCCGCCGCGGCGGCGGTGGTGCCGGCGGCCTCGGGCGGCTGGATCGCCTCCCCGGCCGCCATGGCCGAGGCCGCCGGCGTCAGCGCCGCCAGCTTCGCCTCCAGCGCCGCGACCCGGGCTTCCAGCGCCTCCTGCGCCTCGCGGGCCCGGCGGGCCACCTCCATGGCGGCGTCCAGATCCTCGCGCTTCACCAACTCCAGCCGCTGTACCGCGGCGTCGATCTGGGCGCGTACCGCCGCCTCCATCTCGGTGCGGGCGCCGGCCAGGGCGGAGAAGGCGCCGCCCGCCACCCCGGCCAGATCGTCGAAGAAGCTGCCGCGCTTGCGGCCTCCGGTCTCGCTCATCGCTTCCACTCCGCTTGGCGCCCGGCCGGCCGCTGCCGCGTCCGGCGGCTGGTCTGGCGCCCTGTGGCAAATCGCGGCCAGGTTTGGTCGCCATCCGCCGATGCAATCCCCAAGTGCGGGCCGCGCCACCCCCTGGGGGCCTTCGCACCCCGGCGCGATCTGCTCTATACCCCCGCCCGGCCGCCCCAGCATCGAAGGAGCCGGGCCTTGTATCTCGTCACCGGCGGGGCCGGCTTCATCGGCTCCCACCTCGTCGCCGCCCTTGCCGCCAGGGGGGCCGAGGTGATGGTCATCGACCGCCTGGGCCATGGCGGCAAGTGGCGCAACCTTGCGGTGCCAACCCTTGCCGGTCTCCTGCCATGGGAGGAGCTGGAAGGCTACCTGGCCAGCCACCCTCCCATCTCGGCCGTTCTCCATATGGGGGCGATCAGCGCCACCACCGAGACCGATGGCGACCTCGTTGCCGCCACGAACCTTACCCTGCCGCTCCGCCTCTGGTCCTGGTGCGCCCAGCGAGGGGTGCCCTTCATCTACGCCTCCTCCGCCGCCACCTATGGCGACGGCGCGCAGGGCTTCGAGGATGATGCAACGCCGGAGGGGCTGGCCCGGCTGCGTCCGCTCAACCTCTATGGCTGGTCGAAGCTCGCCTTCGACAAGCGGGTGGCGCAGATGCTTGCCCTTGGCGCCGCGCCGCCGCCGCAATGGGCGGGGTTGCGCTTCTTCAACGTCTATGGCCCGAACGAGGCCCATAAGGGCCGGATGGCCAGCGTGCTGTTCCACAAATACCGCCAGGTGATGCGCGGGGAGGCGGCGACGCTGTTCCGCTCCGACCGTCCGGACATCGCGGATGGGGAGCAGCGGCGGGACTTCGTCCATGTCGATGATTGCGTCGCCGTGATGCTTTGGCTGCTGGAGAACCCCCGGGTCTCCGGCCTCTTCAATGTCGGCTCCGGCCGGGCGCGCAGCTTTCTCGCCCTGGTCCGCGCCATGTTCGCGGCGCTGGACCGGCCGGAGGACATCGCCTTCATCGACATGCCGGAAGATCTGAAAGGCAAGTACCAGTATTTCACCGAGGCGCCGCTCGGGAGGCTGCGGGCGGCCGGCTATACCGGGCAGATGATTCCGCTGGAGGAAGGGGTGCGGCGGACCGTCGCCGCCTATCGCGGCATGGATCTGGACGCGTAATGCTGGTCCTGCCCTTCCCGGCCATCGACCCGGTGCTGGTCGAGGTCGGACCCTTTGCCATCCGCTGGTATGCGCTGGCCTATATCCTCGGCATCGTGCTGGGCTGGTGGCTGGCCAAAAGGCTGGTCGCCCTGGCGCCCCGGGTGGCCACGGCGGAACAGGTGGACGATGCCGTCACCTGGATCACCCTCGGCATCGTGCTCGGCGGCAGGCTTGGCTACGTGCTGTTCTACCGGCCGGAGCATTACCTGGCCAACCCCTTGGAAATCTTCGCCGTCTGGACGGGCGGCATGTCCTTCCATGGCGGCGCGCTCGGGGTGATCCTGGCGATCCTGCTGTTCTGCCGGAACCGGGGGATCGACACGCTGGGCTTCGGCGACCGGGTGGTCTCGGTGGTGCCGATCGGGCTGTTCCTCGGGCGGCTGGCCAATTTCGTGAATGGCGAGCTCTGGGGGCGGGTGAGCGACGTGCCCTGGGCCATGGTCTTCCCGACCGGCGGGCCGGAGCCGCGGCATCCGAGCCAGCTCTACCAGGCGAGCATGGAGGGGGTGCTGCTGTTCCTGCTGCTGCAGCTGCTGGTGCGCATCCCCGCCATCCGGGCGCGGCGCGGCTTCGTCAGCGGGGCCTTCCTGGCGGGCTATGCGGTGGCGCGCAGCGTCGGGGAGCTGTTCCGCCAGCCGGATGCCAATCTGGGCTTCCTGATCGGCGGGGCGACGATGGGGCAGTTGCTCTCCCTGCCCATGCTGCTGGTGGGGCTGTGGCTGATGCTGCGGGCGCGGCCGGCGGCGGCGTGATCGAGGGGAGCTCTGCTGCCCTCAAGCTCCCCTCGCCAAGGGCCGAAAGGCCCCTGGACCCCTTGAGGCGGCAGGTTGAACCGACGAGGCCCAAACTCATGGTTTCCAAAGGCCCTCCGGCCTTTGGCAGGGGAGAGCCCGAGAGGGGGCAGCGCCCCCTCTCGGCACCCGCGAGGACAGCAATGGAACGCCTCGACCACTACATGGCCCGCGCCGTCGCCGCCTATTACGCCGGCCGCGAGCCCTTCGGCGCCGGCGGCGACTTCACCACGGCGCCGGAGATTTCCCAGGCCTTCGGCGAATGCCTCGGCCTCTGGTGCGCCGTGACCTGGGAGGCGATGGGCCGCCCGGATCCCGTGCTGCTGGTGGAACTCGGCCCCGGCCGCGGCACGCTGATGGCGGATGCGCTGCGGGCGGTGCGGGAGGTGGCGCCCGGCTTCGCCGCCGCGCTGCGGCTGCATCTGGTGGAGACCTCCCCCCGCCTGCGCGCCCTGCAGGCCGAGCGGCTGCCTGAGGCCACTTGGCATGACGGCATCGGGACCCTGCCCCCCGGCCCGGCCCTGATCCTGGCCAATGAGTTCCTGGATGCCCTGCCGATCCGGCAATTCATCCGCCGCGGCGGCGCCTGGGCGGAGCGCTTCGTCGCCGATGGCGGCTTCGTCGAGGCCCCGGCCGAGGCCCCGCCCAGCCTGCCCGCCGACGCCCCCGAGGGCGCCATCGCCGAGCATTCCGAGGCCAGCCACGCAGTGGTCGCCGCCCTCGCCCGGCGGGTCGTGACCCAGGGCGGCGCCGCGCTCTTCCTCGATTACGGCCCGGCCGAGGCGGTGCTGGGGGAGAGCCTGCAGGCCATGGCGGCGCACGGCCATGCCGACCCGCTGGCACCCGCCGGCACGGTGGACCTCACCGCTCATGTGCTGTTCGGCCCGCTGGCCGCCACCGCCCGGGCGGCGGGAGTCGGGGTGCATGGGCCGCTGCCCATGGGGCTCTTCCTCCAGCGCCTCGGCATCATGACCCTCGCAGCCCTCCAGGCCCGCCGCGCCCCGCGCCTCGCCGGCCATATCCTCTCCGGCGCGGAGCGGCTGGTGGCGCCGGAGGCGATGGGGCGGCTGTTCAAGGTGCTCTGCCTGTGTCATCCCCGCCTGCCGCCACCCCAGGGCTTCGAGGCTACATGACGGATGCCGAATACCTGACCGAGCCGGGCCTGGCCGGGCTGCCGGGTCTTGCCCATGGCTTCTTCACCCGCCGCGGCGGCGTCTCCGAAGGGCCCTGGGCGGCGCTGAACTGCTCGCTCTCCGGCCAGGACGACATCGAGAAGGTGCGGGAGAACCGCCGCCGCGCCATGGCCGCCTTCGGTCTGGATCGCGCGGCGCTGCATGGGCTGAAGCAGGTGCACGGGCCGGAGGTGGCGGTGGTGGAGCAGGGCTGGACCGAAGGCCAAGGCCCCGCCGCCGATGCCATGGTGACGCGGCGCCCCGGCGTGGCGCTGGGCATCGTCACCGCGGATTGCGCCCCGGTGTTGTTCGCGGAGCCGGAGGCGGGCGTCATCGGCGCCGCCCATGCCGGCTGGCGCGGCGCGGTGGGCGGCGTGCTGGAGGCAACGGTCGCGGCCATGGAGGCGCTCGGCGCCGCCCGCCACCGCATCCGCGCCGCCATCGGCCCCTGCATTGGCCAGAAGAGCTACGAGGTCGGCCCCGATCTGCGGGAGGCAGTGCTGGCGCGGGAGGCCGGGGATGCCCGCTTCTTCGTCCCGGGCCGGCGGGAGGAGCGTTGGCAATTCGATCTGGCCGGCTATTGCGCGGCGCGGCTGGCGGCGCTGGGCCTGGCGGCCGCCTCGGCCCTGCAGGTCGATACCCTGGCGGAGGAGGCGCGCTTCTTCAGCCACCGGCGGCGCACCCTGGCCGGGGGCGGGCCGATCGGCCACCAGCTCTCAGCCATCGCCGTGACGGGCTGAGCCATGCCCTACATGATCCAATTCATGGTCCTGACATTGATCACCCTGATGGTCGCCTGTGCGCTGCTTTAGCCTGTTCCGTGGCGCCGGCGCGCGCCTCGCCGCCGCCCTGGCATTGCTGCTGGCGCTGGCCGCCTGCGGCGACCTGCCGCAGCCCTATCGCGGTCGGCCCGGCGGGCTGGCGGACCGGCTGGCGGTGCCGCTGGCCGTCCGCCTCGCCGTGCCGCCGCCGGACAACGCCCTGCTGCCGGACAGCTCCGCCACCGCCCTGGCCGAGGCGGTGACGACCGCGCTGCAGGCGCAGGAACTGCCCGCGGTGGCGACCGCCACGCCCCTGCCGCTCGACTGGCTGGTGGAGGTGACGGCGGAGCGGCAGGGCCAGGCGGTGCGGCCGCGCTTCCGCCTGCTGGACGCCGATCGCCGCCCGCAGGCCAGCACCGAGGCGCAGCCCGTGCCGGTGCGCGACTGGGCGGAGGGGCGGCCGGAGATCTTCGCCCGGGTGGCGGAGGAAGCCGCGCCCGCCCTCACCCGCCTGCTGCTGCAGGTGGAGGCGGCGATCAAGCAGACCGACCCGGACTCGCTCGCCGCCGGGCCGCCGCGGCTGCGCCTGGCCGGCGTCCACGGCGCGCCGGGGGATGGCAATGCGGCGCTGGCCGGGCGGATGCGGGATTTCCTCGGCAACCAGGGCTTCGTGGTGCAGGAGGCCGCCGATGGCGCGCAATACGCGCTGGAGGGCGAGGTGGCCGTGGTGCCCGGCACCCCCGGCAACCAGCGGGTCGAGATCCAGTGGATCGTCAGCCGGCGGGACGGGCATGAGCTCGGCCGGGTGGTGCAGGTGAACGAGGTGCCGCAGGGCCGCCTCGCCCGGCTCTGGGGCGACATCGCCTATGTGGTGGCGGAGGAGGCGGCGGATGGCGTCCGCACCGTGGTGGCGAACGCCATGGCCGCGCCGCCCCGCACCGGCGAGGAGCCGCCGCCGGCCGAGGCTGCCGCCGCCCCCGCCCCCGGCGCCCCCCGCTTGGTCCCCTGAGGCCGCGCGGCGGCGGCGCGGGGCGCATGCCGGCCGCGCGGAATGCCGACCGATGCCGGTCGGCTGGCGCGGCCGGCCTGTCCTTGCGCCTGGCGCGCAGCCGCCACTGCAACCCGGCGCGGCACGTAAGGACGTTCCGCGCCGGCTGTCAGTTCACCACCCGCCGCACCGCGGTGTAGGCCACCGAAAGCCCGCCCATCAGCAGGCTGAGATCGCCGCTGCTGCCGGTCCGCTCCGTCGCGGTGACGGTGCCGCGCACCTGCGCGGCCACGGTCTGGGCCTCGCCATTGGCGTCGCGGCCGGCGACGGCGAAGCGATAGGCGCCATCCTGCTGCGCCACTCCGGCGCTGTTCTTCCCATCCCAGCTCCAGGTGGATTCGGTGGCGCCGAGCTTCACCTGCTCCTGCCGGATGGTGCGGCCGGCATTGTCGGTGATGGTGACGATGACGCTGGCCGCCGTGCCCGCCGCCGGCAGCACGAGCTGCGCCCGGCCGTTCTGCAGGGCGAGCCGGTCGCTTTCCACCTCCACCGTCCGGCCGAGCAGGGCCTGGGAGGCGGTGACCTGCGAGGCCTGCTCCAGCGAGATCATCTTCTGCAGGTTGGTGTTCATCGCGATCTGCTGCTCGACCTGGGAGAAGGCGACGAGCTGGTTCGTCATCTCCGTCGTGTCCATCGCCTTGGTCGGGTCCTGATTCTTGAGCTGGGTCGTGAGCAGGGTGAGGAAGGTGCTGAAATCGCTGCCGAAGGTCTTCGCGGCGGCGATGGAGGTGGCGGCGGCGGCGCTGCTGCCGGTGGAGGGGATGGTGGCCATGGGCGGGCTCCGGGTCAGACGGCGATGTCGAGAAGGGCATAGGCCAGGCCGGGCGGGGCGGATTCGGCGGCCGGGGGCGAGGCTGGCGCGGCGGCGCCGCGCGCCCCGGGCCGGCCACCCTCCTGCCCCCCGCCCTGGCCGGCGGCGCGGCCGCCGCTGTCGGAGAGGCTGAAGCTCATCCCGCCATCCGGCACCTGCACCCCGGCCTGGGTCAGGCTGCGGTCGAATTCCCTGGCGTCGCGCTGCAGCAGGGCGAGGGTCTCCGGCCGCTCCGCCCGCACCTTCACCGCCGCGACCTCGCCGGCCGCGTCGCGCTCGATGCTGATCTCGACGCGGCCGAGGGAGCCGGGCTCGAGCGCCACCACCAGCCGATTGCTCTGGCCGGGGGCCAAGGCCAGGGCGACGGCGACGGGGGCGACCTGCCGCACCGGTGGCGGCGCGCTGCGGGGCGCGGCGGCGAGGCTGGCCTCGGCCGGCGGTCCGGCCGGGGACGGCGCG
>NZ_JAMZIK010000154.1 GCF_024178315.1 Siccirubricoccus soli
CCTCGGCCGGGAGCGTTGCCGCCATGGGTGCGGCCTGCGGCGCCGCGTCCTCGGTCTCCGGCGCCTCCTCCGGCGGTGCCGGGCGCGCGACGCGAGGCTTGCGCGGCCGGCGCTTCGGGGCGGCAGGCACCGCCACCTGTGCTTCGGCAAGGCGCGCCTCCGCAGGTGTCGCCTGCGCAGCGGGGGCCTCCACAGGGGGCACCTCCGTCGCGGGCGCCGCTGCCACCGCTTCGGCCGGCTGCGCCGGCGGCTCGCCCGCGGCCTGCGGCATCGCTGCGGTCGCCTCCGGCGCCGCCTCGGCGATGGGCTGCGCGAAATAGGCCCTCACCTGCCGCCCCTGCTCGATCAGGGCGCACAGCGTGCCGGCGGTTTCGTAGAGGCCGTCGCCACGGCTGGCGAGGAAGGGCTTGCCCTCGATGGTGAAGACCTTCCGCTGCATGGACAGGCGTTGCACGGCCGCGGGGGTCGCGGGTTCGAAGGTGCAGCCGGACGCAATGGCGGCCGCAACCTGTTCGGCATCAAGAACCAAATCAGTGCCTCGAGAGAGGAAAGTCGAAAAAGACACGCCATCCCGTCATTGCGCGGCCGGATCCGGCACCGCTTCGACCGGACAATATTGCCTCAGTATTCAAGCCGGCCGCAGGGCGCAATAGCCGAAGGCGGAGATCGGTTGATTGTTATAGGGGCATTCAGGCGGCGAGCGCCGCGCCGGCGGCGGCGAGCGGCAGCGCCAGCACCGGGGTTTCCACCGCCACGGCGGTGAAGGCCAGCTTGGCGATGGCGCGGTAGCCGAGCTCGGAGAAATGCACCCCGTCATCCGCCCGCAGCCGGCGCTCCACCCGGTCCGTGCCGGCGAGGGAGGCGCGGAACTGTCCCTCCGGGTCGCTCGTCGCGTCCCAGCTCGGCACCCAGAGCGCGCCGCCCGCCCGCGCGCCGCGCTCCTGGATCTCGTTCAGTTGCCGGGCGAACTGCGCGAAGCCCGGCTCCCGCATGTTCGGCAGGCCCAGCCAGGCGACGACGGCGCCGCTCGCCCGCGCATGCTCCGCCATGGCGGCGACGCGGGCGGCATAGGCCTCGGCATAGGCCGGGCTGCCGAAGGGGAAGCGCCGGCGGGTGGCGCGGTCCACCATCGGGCGGAAATCATTGGCGCCGATCCAGGCGACCATCAGATGCGGCCGGGTGCGGGTCGCTGCCTCCCGCACCGCCTCCACCCAATCATATTCGTCGGCGCGGGTGAGGCCGGTGGCGTGGCGCGTGCCGTTCACCAGCTTCAGCTCCCGCTGCCGCCGCAGCGCGGGCAGGGAGGCGAGATAGAGCCCCTGCGCCAGGCTGTCCCCGCAGAAAAGGATCGTTAAACCCCCGGCGCCATCTTGCGGCGAGGGCAGCGCGGCATCCTGCGCGCCGGCCGGCAGGGCGGCGGTCGCGGCCAGCAGGCCCAGCAGGGGCCGGCGTCCCAGGCTTCGTGTCACAGCGTTCGTGCCATGTGCGGAGGTGCGGTTCCCGGATATTGGACAACACGCATCCGCAATCGTAAAGATTTCGTGTCGAGGAGGCAATATGCCAGGTTCGCCGGCCGGAACATCGCGCCGCACGCTGCTGGGCAAGCTCGGGGCAGGCCTGCTGCTCTCCGGCTGCGACCTGGCGCGCGGCGGCGTGCCGGTCCAGGCCGCGGGGCCGTCCGGCGCCTTCCGCTCCCTGGCGGAGCTCGAGGGCTGGACGCCGGAATGGCGCCTGGCGCCGGCGGTGCCGGAGGCCGCGCCAATGCCGGCCGCCGCCGGGGCGGGCGATCCGCTGGCGCCCTTCCATCGCGCCCTCGCGCAGCTCGAAGCCCGCCGCGCCAGCCAGCCGGTGCTGATCGTCCAGTTCGGGGACAGCCATACGGCCGGCCCCTTCTTCATCGCCCGGCTGCGGGAGCTGTTCCAGGCCCGCTACGGCGCCATCGGCCCCGGCCGCCTGCCGCCCGGCCAGGCGCCGCGCTTCTACCGCCCCGCTCTGGTGCAGGTGGAGCAGCAGGGGCCCTGGGAGGCGCGCAACGCGCTCCGCGCCGGAACGCCCGGCCCCTTCGGCATCGCCGGCTACCGGCTGCGCGCCAGCGCCCCGGGCAGCCGCATCCTGCTCCGCTCGACGGAGCCCGAGGGCTTCGACCGCTTCTCGCTGGACGTGCTGGTGCAGCCCGGCGGCGGGCAATTCCGCCTGGCACTGGATGGGGTGGCGGGGCCGGTGCTGCGCAGCCGCGCGCCGGAACAGCGTCGCGCCCCGGTGCCGCTCGACCTGCCGCGCCGCGTCCATGAGGCCGCGGTGGAGGTGCTGGGCGACGGGCCGGTGGAGCTGCTGGGCTGGGGCGCGGAGCGCCGCGGCCCCGGCGTGCTGGTGGAAGGCCATGGCATCAACGGCGCCACCATCGACATGCTTTCGAACCTCGACCAGGCGATCCTGCAGGACGATCTGGCGGCGCGGCCGCCGGCGCTGATCCTCCTCGCCTATGGCACCAACGAGGCCGTGGATGCCGGGCTGAGCGCGGAGGCCTATGCGGCGCAGCTCACCGGGCGGGTCCGGGCGCTGCGCCGCATGGCGCCGCAGAGCGCGATGCTGCTGATCGGCGCGCCGGATGCCGCCCGCCGCGTCGGGCGCCACCCGCAGGGCTGCGGCGGCTGGGCGCCGCTGCCGGGCCTCGCCGCGGTGAAGGCGGCGCAGGCCCGCGTGGCGGCGGCGGAGAAGCTGGCCTTCTGGGACTGGGCGGAGGTGACGGGCGGCATCTGCCGGCTGGACGCGCTGACCCGCGGCACGCCGAAGCTGGTGCAGGACGACCATGTGCATCTGACGGCGGAGGGCTATCGCCTCTCCGCCGAGCGGCTCTTCGACCGGCTGATGCGCCGCCAGAGCATGCCGATGGCGCGGACCATCTAATGGCCTCCCCGATCCCGGCCCGGTAGCGCATGCTGTTCCCGACCGGCGTCTTCGCGCTGTTCTTCCTGCTGGTCTTCCTGGCGCATTGGGCGCTGCGGCGGCACCTGCTGGCGGATCGCTGGCTGCTGCTCGGCGCCAGCTTCGTCTTCTACGCCCATTGGTCCTTCGAGCTCTGCTTCCTGCTGCTGGCGCTCGGCCTCTGGGCCTGGGGGGCGGGGCGGCTGGTGGCGCCCGGCGCGCATGCGCGCCCGCCCTGGAGGCTGCCGCTGGCGGTGGCGGGGCCGCTCCTCGTGCTTGGCTGGTTCAAGTATGCGGATTTCTTCCTGGCGGAGGCCGGCGCCCTGCTCGCCCGCTTCGGGCTGGAGGCACCGCCGCTGCTCGGCATCATCCTGCCGGTCGGCATCTCCTTCTTCTGCTTCCAGGCCATCTCCTACATCCTCGATGTTGCGCGGGGCGAGGCGCGGGCGGAGCCTTCGCCGCTTTTCGTCCTGGTCTATATCTTCTTCTTTCCGCATCTCGCGGCGGGGCCGATCGTCCGTGCCGCGCATTTCCTGCCGCAGGTCGCGGCGCCCTCCGACCCGCGCCGCATTCCCTTCCTGATGGCCGGGCTGCTGATCCTCGGGGGCCTGTGCAAGAAATTGCTGCTGGCCAACACCCTGGCGACGCAGCTCGTCGATCCGGTGTTCCGCGACCCGGAGGGCGCGGCCGCCGCGGATGCGCTGCTCGCCATCTATGGCTATGCGGCGCAGATCTGGTGCGACTTCTCCGCCTATTCGGACATGGCGATCGGCGTCGCCGCGCTGCTCGGCTTCCACTTCCCGCGGAATTTCGACCAGCCCTACCGCGCCGCCAGCCTCTCCGAATTCTGGCGACGCTGGCACATCTCGCTCAGCTCCTGGCTGCGGGACTATCTCTACATCCCGCTCGGCGGCTCCCGCGGCGGGGAGGCGCGGACGGCGCGCAACCTGATGCTCACCATGGTGCTGGGCGGGCTGTGGCATGGCGCGGCCTGGCGCTTCGTGCTCTGGGGCGCGCTGCACGGGGCGGGGCTGGTGGCGGAGCGTTTCCTCGGGCTGCGCGGCGCCGTCGCCGGGCCGCGGCGCTGGCTCGGCATGCTGCTCACCTTCCACCTCGTCTGCCTCGGCTGGGTGCTGTTCCGCGCGCCGGACATGGAGGGCGTCGGCGGCATCCTGACGGCGCTCGGGCGGTGGGAGCCGGCGCTGGTGGCGACGCCGCTGCTGGCGGCGCTGACCGCCTTCGCCCTCGCCCTGCACCTGCTGCCCGGCGATTGGGTGGAGCGGCTGGAGCGGCGCCTCGTCGCCCTGCCGGCGCCGACGCTGGGCGTCGGTTTCGGTGTGGCCATCCTGCTGATCGTCACGCTGGGCCCGAGCGGCGTGGCGCCCTTCATCTACTTCCAGTTCTGACGGACGCCATGCACGGCCGCGCCGAACCACCGCCGCAGCAGCCCTGGCTCCTCTCGCCGGAGGGCGAGCCCGGCGCGTCGCCTGCCGCCCTCGGCCTCGCACCGCACGGCGCCGGGGCGCGCCCGGTGCCGGATGATTTCTCCGCGTGCAGCGCCACCCTGCCGGTGCGGCACGCGGTGGCGGCGGTGCTGCTGGCGTTGCTGGTGGTGGCGATGGGGCGGTCTGGGCCGATCCTCGATGCCGCCTATGGCCTCGACACCCTGCCGGGCACCGAGGCGCTGATCACCGCCGCCGAGGCCTGGCACGGCGCGATGCAGACGCTGGGCATCCCCCAGACGCTGGACGCGCTGCACGGCGCATTTGGCCTCGCGGAGTAGGCAGGGTCCGTTCCGGCGCGCGGATGCATGCACAACCCCATCGAGTGCAGGGTCGAATGCCGTCTGCAGGCCAAGGATACCGGCCGCCCTTCGCGTCGCCGCCTCTCCACGCGCAAGCCGCAGCATGCTCTAGGTGTTGTACTTTCTAGAGCAAGAGATCCGCTCAGGTGATTCCACCTGATCGGATATTGCTCTAGTGTCCTGATGTCGGAGCCCTGCGGAATTCGTTCCCAGGCGACTAGCCATTGTCCTCAGTGGCCGGCCGATCCGCTGCGTTCGTGGGATTTCCCATGAACGCAGCGGGCAGGACACTAGCGAACGGTCGCCATCGCCGGCGCCTTCATCCCGCAGTGAGCAGGTTCAGCGCCACATCCGAACCGGATCGCCCGCTGCCTTGTCGCGGCTTTGCCGCGATAGGCCGTGCGAAGCGCCGATCGTGACGGACTCCGGGGCCCCCACGACGGCGCGCAGCGGCTTCATGGGGAATGCTATGCATGCCCCGCCGCATCGGAGAGCAGCAGCGGATCGATCTTCAGCTTGGCCAGCGCCGCCCGCCACTTCCGCGCGTCATCGCCGCCGAACAGCAGCTCCTCGTCCGGGGGGACGGACAGCCAGGCATTGGCCTGGATCTCCTCCTCGAGCTGCCCCGGACCCCAGCCGGCATAGCCCAGCGCCAGCATGCCCTGACGTGGCCCGCCGCCACCGGCCACTGCCTTCAGGATGTCCACGCTGGCGGTCAGGGCGAATTCCCCGCCCACCGGCAGGGACTGGTCGCTGGACCAATCCGCGGTGTGCAGCACGAAGCCGCGCCCGCCCTCCACCGGCCCGCCCTGGAACATCGGCAGGCGCCGTTGCGGCGGCCGCGGGGAAAGATCGAGCTGTTTCAGCAGATCGTCGAAGGATAGGGTCTCGAGCGGCTTGTTCACCACGATCCCCATCGCCCCCTCGGCGGAATGGGCGACCAGGCAGATGACGGTCTGGGCGAAGCTCGGGCTCTGCAGGCTCGGCATCGCAATCAACATCTGGCCGGACAGGTATCCGGTGCCCTGGACCATGGGAAAGGCGGTAGCAGCGGTGCGGGAGCGTCTCGCCATGGGGAAAACATGGAGGGACGCCGCCCATCCTGCAAGCGGGGCGGGCCTCTCTGGGCGATGACAGGGCGCGGCGAAGAGGTTACAGGAGCGTGGTTGGAGGAGGCAAACCCCATGACCATCAAGGTTGGCGACAGCATCCCGTCCATGAAGCTGACGCAGGGCACCCCGGAAGGCCCGAAGGAGATCTCGACGGAGGAATTGTTCGGCGGCAAGACGGTGGTGCTGTTCGGCGTGCCGGGCGCCTTCACGCCGACCTGCTCCGCCAAGCACCTGCCCGGCTTCGTGACCCAGGCCGATGCGCTGAAGGCCAAGGGCGCCGACGTCATCGCCTGCATGGCGGTGAATGACGCCTTCGTCATGAGCGCCTGGGGCAAGGACCAGGGCGTGGGCGACAAGGTGGTGATGATCGCCGATGGCAGCGCCGCCTTCACCAAGGCGCTGGGGCTGGAGCTGGACCTGACCGGCCGCGGCCTCGGCGTGCGCAGCCAGCGCTTCGCCCTGGTGGCGAAGGACGGCAAGGTCACGCATGTCGCCGTCGAGGCGCCCGGCGCCTTCGAGGTCAGCAAGGCCGAGGCGGTCCTCGCCGCCCTCTGATTTATTCCCCATGACGTCGCTGCGCGACGTCATGGGGGCCCCGGAGTCGCCTTGCGGTCGGGGCATCGCACAGCCTGCCGCGGCACAGCCGCGGCAGGGCAACGGGCGGCGCGGGTTCTCAGGTCGCGCCTGGGCGACGGCGCCCGGAGACCGTTCGGCCAGCCTGGAACCGAACCGGACCGTCCGATGCGGCAGCAAGGCCCGGCCTGGCTGCGCATGGCGCCCTCGCCGCGAGGGCCGCATGAACGCGCGCAGGACCGGCGCCATCCTCGCGGCATCCGTGCCGCCTCCGCGGGGCTCCCATGCCCCGCCGGCCCTGGCGCTGCGGGCCCGTCCGGGCCTAGGCTGTCCCGCAGCGGGCCGGGTTGGCGGCCCACTTCGTCACCGCCACCGGAAAGGCCCTGCCATGAACCCCTTTGCAGCCGCGGCCCTGGCCTGGCAGGCCAGCCTCGTCTTCACCGCCCGCTCCCTGCAGCTCTGGGCGGAGCCGGCCTCCGCCCAGGCCACCCTGCTGCGCTATGCGCTGGAGAAGCAGCGGGCCTTCGGCGCCGGGGCGCTGGCCGCCAGCCAGGCCGTGCTGGCCGGCGCCGCCGCGCCGGCGGTGATGGCGGCGGCCCTGGCGCCGGCGGAACGCCGGGTGCGGGCCAATCTCAGGCGGCTGACGCGGGGCTGAGCCGCACGCGCCGCCGCAGCGCCAGCCACATCAGCAGCGCCAGCGCCGCCAGGTTCGCCACGATCCCCGCCCGCCACGCCACCGCATAGCCGCCGAAGCCGTCATAGAGCAGACCGGCCAGCCACGCCCCCGCCGCCATGCCGGAGAGGCTGAGGAAGAGCAGCGCCGGCACCCGCCAGCTCGCCTCCCGCGCCGGGAACAGCTCCCGTACCGCCAGGACATAGCCCGGCACGATGCCGCTGAAGCCGAGGCCGTAAGCCGCGGCGACGAGGAACAGCCCCGTCTCCTCCTGCGTCGCCAGGAAGGCCGCCATGCCCGCCGCCTGGCACAGATTGCCGGCGATCACCGCATTGAGCCCGCCGATCCTGTCCGCCACCCAGCCCCAGAATTGCCGCGCCAGGAAGGCCGCGATCAGCAGCACGGAGAGCATCGCCGCGCCCTTCTGCCGGGTGATGCCGAGATCGCCGCAGAAGGCGACGAGATGCGCCGCCGGCATCGCCATGGGGATGCAGCAGAGGAAGGAGGCGAGGGCGAGCAGGAACAGCGCCAGGTTCGGCGGCATCCCCAGCACCTGCGCCCCCGCCACCGGCCCCGCGGCGGCCGCGCTGCCCGGCGGCGGCACGGGCGCCGGCCGCAGCGCCAGCGCCGCCAGCGGCAGCACCACCGCCGCCACCACCCCGGCATAGAGCGCCATGGTCCGCTGCCAGCCGAGCGTGGCAATCCCCCGCTCGATCAGCGAAGGCCAGAGCGCGCCCGCGACATACTGCCCGGAGGAGACGAGGGCGAGCGCGGTGCCCCGCCGCCGGTCGAACCACAGCGAGACATAGGTCATCATCGGCGGGAAGAGCGCGCCATTGCCCAGCAGCCCGACCATCAGCCCGAAGCCGACCAGCAACTGCCAGGGCGCGCCGCCCGAGGCGAGCAGCAGCCCGCCCGTCACCATGGCCCCGCCCAGCAGCGCCACCAGCCGCGCCGAGGTGCGTCCGGCGAGCCAGCCCATCAGCACCCCGCCCAGCCCCGCGCCGACATAGGCCAGCGAGGCGACGAGGGAGGGCAGCGACCGTGCCTCCCCCATGCTCTCGGCGATGTCGCGCAGCCCGACCGTCACGATCAGCGGGGCGCCGAAGGAGACGGAGAGGATCGTCACCGCCGCCAGGGCGGTGATCCAGCTCCGCCGCGTCTCGATGCTGCCGGGGGTCACGCCGCGCCCGGCTCCCCGCCGCGGGCCCGCCCGGCGCCATGGCGGTGGGCCATGCCGGGCCGTGGCCGGCCGGCCTCGGCGGCGATCGGGCCGCCCGGCGTTTCCATCCCGTCCCTCGGCATCTTCCGGCCTTGTCCTTATTCCTCGGGCGCCGCCTCCCGCTCATCGGCGCCGATCAGGTTCCAGATCGGCTCCGCCCGCAGCGCCCGCGCAATATTGTCCGCCGCGCGCGCCAGCGCCACCCGGGTGATGCCCTCGACCGAGGAGGAGTTGTGCGGCGAGCCGATGACGTTCGGCAGGCTCATGAAGGGCCAGTCCATGCGGAACTCGCCCTGGCGGATCGGCTCCACCCACCAGGCATCGATGCAGGCGGTGAAGGCCGGGTTGGCCTGAAGGTGGGCGAAGAGCGCCGCCTCCTCCACCACCTCGCCCCGCGCCAGGTTGATGAGGATGGCGTTCCGCTTCATCAGGGACAGCGCCCGGGCATCGATGATGCCGCGGGTCTTCGCCGTCAGCGGCACGCTGAGCACCAGGATGTCGCAGGCGGCCAGCATCTCCTCCAGCCGGTCCGGCGTACCCAGCCACTCCACGGGCTCCGCCGTCCGGCCGCGCTTGATGGCATGGATGGCCACCCCCATCGGCCGCATCAGCCGGGCGATGGCGGTGCCGATGCCGCCGAAGCCGAGGATGCCGCAGACCATCCCGGCGAGGCGGCGGTTCGGCACCATCTGGTTGAACTCGCCGCGGCCGAGCGCGGCGTGCTCGATCAGCAGCCGTTTGGCCGCGGCCAGTGCCATGGCCAGGGCGTGCTCCGCCATCGGCTCGGCATAGGCGCCGCCATTGCAGGCGATGGGCACCTGCGCCGGCAGGGCGCGCAGCGGCACGAAATCCACGCCGGCCGTCAGGAACTGGATCAGCTTCGCTCCGGCCAGCAACGCCGGCTCCCCCGGCCGCAATTCCTTGGCCGTATTGCGGCCGAGATAGGCGCTGGCGCGGGCGAGGGCGGCGGCCCGCGCCGCCGGGTCCAGATCCGGCAGGGCGAGGATCTCGGTGCCCGGCGGCAGCGCGGCGAGGAGGGCGCTGTGGGCATGGTCCTCCAGCGCGAAGCCGGAGACGAGGAGGGGAGGGTTGCTCATGCGACGATCCTGCGCGGGGGCGGCATCCTGCATCCGGGCTGGGGGTGCAGGAAGGGCGCTGCCCTTCCAACCCGGCTTTACGCCCGCCCATCTCGCATGCGAGCCTGCAGGAAAACCCCCTGGGGGAGAAACGCATGCAGAACCGGCGCGAGGTGGTGGCCAGCAGCCTGGCGGGGCTTGCCGCCGGCGGCGCCCCGGGCGCGCTGCTGCAGCCGGCCCAGGCCCCTGCCGCGCCCGCGCCGGATTCCGGCCATCGCCGCCACACCCTCCGCACCGCCTGACCAAGAAAGGGAACCGCCATGGATGGCCTGACCAGGATCGAATGCCCGTGGAACCGCACGGCCGAGAATCTCGGCAATTCGGTCGAGTTGCAGCATGTGAACCTGCGGGTGCCGGATCAGCTCAAGGCGACGGCCTTCTACATCTCGGCCCTCGGCCTGACCCGCGACCCCTATCTGCTGACCGGCATCGACAACATGTGGGCCAATGTCGGCGTCAGCCAGTTCCACCTGCCGACCGGCGAGGCGCAGGTGCTGCGCGGCGTGGTCGGGCTGGTGGTGCCGGACCGCGCCCAGCTCCTCCACCGGCTGCAGACCGCGCGGCGCTGGCTGGACGGCACGAAATACGGCTTCACCGAGGCGGCGGATCATGTGGACGTCACCTGCCCCTGGGGCAACCGCATCCGCGTCCACAGCCCGGATGCCGAGCGCTTCGGCCGCATCGTCCTCGGCATCCCCTATGTCGCCTTCGACGTGGCGCCGGGCACGCTGCCCGGCATCGTCCGCTTCTACCAGCAGATCGTCGGCGCCCCGGCCGCCATCGAGGGCGGCGAGGCCCGCGTGCTGGTGGCCAATGGCCAGTATCTGATCTTCCGCGAGACCGACGCGTCGATCCCGCCCTATGACGGCCACCACATCCAGCTGGCCTTCGTCGATTTCGGCGGGGTGCATGCGAAGCTGGCGGAGCGCGGGCTGATCAGCCAGGAGGACAGCCAGCACCAGTACCGCTTCATCGATATCGTGGACCCGGAGGATGGCAGGCTGCTGTTCCAGGTGGAGCACGAGATCCGCTCGACGACGCATCCGCTCTTCATGCGGAAGCTGGTGAACCGCAACGCCGCCATCACCAACACCCTCTATGCCACGGGGCATGAGGCGCTGAACTGGGCGATGGCGCCGGAGTGATTGTTTCCCCACGACGTCGCTGCGCGCCGTCGCGGGGGCCCCGAGTTTTGCCCCAGGCGGGCGCTGGCGCGCCGCCACGGGGCCCTTAGAGGCCTTGATGCGAGAGGTCTCGCACAGCCTGCCGCGGCGAAGCCGCGGCAGGGCAACGGGTGGTCGGGCTGAAGCCATCGGGGGTGGCGCCCGGCATCTGGCCATGCCTGGTCAGGGACGGTAGAGCGGAGGGGCCCATTCGCCGCGAAGAGCCCTGATGCCGGAAACCCCCGAAGGCCTGCTCGCCCGCCTCGCCGCCGCGGGCATCGAGACCCGCACCGTCACCCACCCGCCGGTCTTCACCGTGGCGGAATCCCAGTCGCTCCGCGGCACCCTGCCCGGCGGGCACAGCAAGAACCTCTTCCTCCGTCCGGCGAAGCAGGCTCCCGGCCCCTATCTGCTGGCGGTGCTGGAGGAGGACCGGCAGATCTCCGTCAACGCCCTGGCCTGGGCCGCCGGCGCCGGCCGCGTCGAAATGGCCCCGGCCGAGGCGCTGCTGGCCCAGCTCGGCGTCGCCCCCGGCTCCGTCACCCCCTTCGGCATGGTGAACGCCGCCCCCGGCGCGGTGCGCATGGTGATCGATGCGGGGCTGGTGCGGGACCATGAATGGGTGCATTTCCACCCCCTGGTGAACAGCATGACCACGGCGATCCGCCCTTCCGACCTGCTGCGCTTCCTGGAAGGCCTCGGCCACCGGCCGGAGGTGCTGGACCTGCCGCCCCCCTCTGCTTAACTGGCGGCGCCCCCCATTGCCCCGGCGCCATCGCGTCGCATCTATGTCCCAAGGATCCGAGGAAGAGCTGCCATGGACGTGATCTTCGACCCGAACCGGCAGGCCGCCCCCGGCGCCGGCGCCGATTCCATCAAGGATGGCGACCAGCGGACCTTCATGCAGGACGTCATCGAGGCGAGCCGCGAGACGCCCGTCCTGGTCGATTTCTGGGCCACTTGGTGCGGCCCCTGCAAGACGCTGACGCCGACGCTGGAGAAGGTGGTGCGCGCCGCCGGCGGCCGGGTGAAGCTGGTCAAGATCGACATCGACAAGAACCGCGCCCTGGTCCAGCAGCTCTCCCAGATGGGCCTGCCGCTGCAATCCGTGCCCACCGTCGTCGGCTTCGTCCAGGGCCAGATCGCCGACCTCTTCCAGGGCGCCGTTCCCGAGGGCGAGGTGAAGCGCTTCGTCGAGGGGCTGCTGAAGGCCGCCGGCGGCCAGATGCCCACCGCCGACCTGCTGGCCGAGGCCAAGGCGGCGGCGGAGGAGGGCGACCACCAGACCGCGCTCCAGCTCTTCGGTGCCCTGGTGCAGCAGGAGCCGGAGAATGCCGAGGGCTATGCCGGCGCCGCCCGGGCGCTCGCCGCGCTGGGGCAGGAGGAGCAGGCGACCCAGGTGCTGGACAGCGCCCCGGCCAAGCTCCGCGAGCATGCCGAGATCGCCTCCGTCCGCTCCGCCCTGGAACTCGCCGCCGAGGGCCGCAAGGCCCGCGCGAAGCTGGCGGAGTATGAGAGCCGCCTGGCCGCCGACCCCGATGACCATGCCGCCCGCATCGACCTCGCCATCGCCCTGAACGCGGCCGGGGACCGGGAGCAGGCGGTGGACGCGCTGCTGGAGGCCTTCCGCCGCGACCGCGCCTGGAACGACGAGGCGGCGCGCAAGCAGCTGCTGAAATTCTTCGAGGCCTGGGGCTTCTCCGACCCCGCCACGGTGGCCGGGCGGCGCAAGCTCTCCTCGCTGCTGTTCAGATAGGGGAGGGGGCCATGGCCGCCTTCCACCCGGAATTCGAGGCGCTTCCGGCGGAGATCGCGGTCTTTCCCCTGCCGGGCGCGCTGCTGCTGCCGCATGCCCGCCTGCCGCTGAACATCTTCGAGCCGCGCTACCTGGCGATGACCCAGGACGCCCTGGGCCAGGGGCGGATGTTCGGCATGGTGCAGCCGGAGCCGGGCCAGCCCCGCGGCCCCCATGGCCCGGCCATCTACCGCACCGGCTGCCTCGGCCGCATCTGCTCCTTCGCCGAGACGGAGGATGGCCGGCTGCTGATCACCCTGACCGGCCTCTGCCGCTTCCGCGTGGCGGAGGAGCTGGCGATGTGCCGCGGCTACCGCCGGGTGCGGGTGGAATATGACCGCTTCCGGGCCGATCTGGCGCCGCTGACGCCGCCCCCCGGCCTCGATCGCGCCGCGCTGCTCGGCGCGCTGCGGGACTTCTTCCGGGCCCGCGGCATCGAGGCGAATTGGGAGGCGGTGGAGCAGACCTCCGACGCCATGCTGGTGCTGACGCTCTGCATGGTCTGCCCCTTCGAGGTGCGGGAGAAGCAGGCGCTGCTGGAAGCCGAATGCGCCGGGCAGCGGGCCGCCATGCTGGTGGCGATGCTGCAGATGGGCGCGCATGGCGGCGGGGAGCCGCCGCCCGGGGCCAAGCCGAGCTGACAAACTGCGCCTTCGGCGCAACCCTCCCCAGCACCTGTCATTTGCTCTAGAGAGGTCCCATGAGCGACATGCCGAAACCCGCCGCCCCGGGCGGCGAGGTCGATCCCAGCCTCCTCGAGATCCTGGTTTGCCCCGTCACCAAATCCACCCTGCGCTACGACCGCGCCCGCGGGGAGCTGGTGAGCGAGGCCGCGCGCCTGGCCTACCCGATCCGCGACGGCATCCCCATCATGCTGCCGGAGGAGGCGCGGCGGCTGGACGACCCCGCCCCCTGAGCCCGCCATGCCCACCGCGACCGAGCTGCGACTGAAGCGCGCCGAGAAGCGGCTGGAGGTTGCCTTCGACGATGGCAGCCGCTTCAGCCTGCCGGCCGAGTACCTTCGCGTCGAAAGCCCCTCCGCCGAGGTGCAGGGGCATGGGCCGGGGCAGAAGACCATCGTCGCCGGCCGCAAGGAGGTCGGCATCCTGCGGCTGGAGCCGGTGGGGCATTACGCCGTCCGCATCGTCTTCGACGACCTGCACGACAGCGGCATCTACAGCTGGGCCTATCTGCACCAGCTCGGCCGCGAGCAGGCCGAGCGCTGGGCGGAGTACGAGGCCGCGCTGGCGGAGAAGGGGCTGAGCCGGGAGCCGCCGAAGCGGCGGGGGTAGCGCCCCCGGCTATTCCAGGAATTCCCGCCAGGCCTGCACCACGAATTCCGGCCTCTCCCGCACCGAGGCATGCGCCGCCGCCGGCACTTCCAGCACCCGGCTGCCGGCGATGGTCGCCTGCATCCAGGCCGCCGCCTCCTTGAAGGGCTGCCGTTCCTCCGAGCCGAGCATGATCAGCGTCGGCGCGGTGATGCGGGCGGCCTCCGCCCGGGCATCCACCATGGCCAGCATCTCGCAGGCCAGGGCATAGCCCTCGTCGCTGCACGCCTCGAAGGTCCGGCGGACGTACTGCACGTTCCGCCCGTTCTCGGCGAGCGAGGCGGGGGTGAAGAAGGTCTGCAGCAGGGTGGGGATCAGGCTGGCCACGCCCTTCTCCCGCGCCGCCGCCGCCCGCACCGGCCAGTTGGCCTGCTGCTCCTCATTGTACCGGGGGGTGCAGTCGCAGAGGATCAGCTTCTCCACCATCTCCGGATGGGTGCCGGCGAAATGCTGGGCGACGGAGCCGCCCATGGAGATGCCGGCCAGGTGGAAGCGCTCCAGCCCCTCCCGCCGCGCCAGGGCATGCAGCTGCGCCGTCAGCTCCGCCGCCCCGTACTGGCCGCGCGGCAGGGGCGTGTCGCCATGGCCGGGGAAGGAGTAGGCGATCAGCTCATAGCGGTCGGCCAGCGGCTCCAGCACGTCCCAGAAGCGCCATTCCATGCCCAGGCAGTGCAGCAGCACCAGCGGCGCGCCCCGGCCGCGGCGATGCACCGTGACATCCGCCGGGTCGAGCGGTTGCGGCGTCCATTCCATGCGCGTTCCCTCCCTGGGGCCGAGCGGCAGGATGGGGGAGGGCCGCCGGCGCCGCCAGGGCCGATTTCGGACATCCGATCACACCAGATGTGCCGATAACGGACTTTCCTTCGCGCCTGCTCCTCTCCATTCTTGGTCGAACGACCATGAAGCGGAAGCCTCCTGCCGGAGGCCTGAGGAGGCGCCCCATGCAGTTCGGATTGTTCGGTGGCGCGCGCACCAAGCGCAGCGTCGGCATCGAGGACAGCCAGGGCTACCAGAGCTTCATCGACTATGTGATGGAGGCTGATCGCCTCGGCTTCCGCCATATGTTCATGGTGGAGCACCACTCGACCGGCCAGGGCCAGGTCTCCGCCTCCATGACCCTGCTCGCCTATCTGGCGGCGAAGACCCAGCGCATCCGCCTCGGCACCGCCGTGGTGGTGCTGCCCTGGCATAACCCGGTGCTGGTCGCCGAACAGGCGGCGACGCTCGACCTGCTCTCTGGCGGGCGCTTCGATTTCGGCGTGGGCAAGGGCTACCGCCGCCCGGAATTCGACGCCTTCTGCATCCCCATCGAGGAAGCCTCCGAGCGCTTCGACGAGGCGATGGAGGTGATCCGCAAGGCCTGGACCGCCGAGGACCGCTTCACCCATCACGGCAAGCGCTGGCACTACGAGAACATGCTGGTGGAGCCGGCGCCGCTGCAGCGGCCGCACCCGCCGCTCTGGCTGGCGGCCGGCAGCAGGGACAGCATCCGCCGCGCGGCGCGGGAGGGCTACAACCTGTTGCTGGACCAGCTCGCCTCGGTCGAGCAGATCATCGAGCGCATCGCGATCTACCGCGAGGAATGCGCCCGCATCGGCCGCGGCTACCACCCGAACATGGTCGGCACCGCCCGCGCCCTGCAGATGATCCACTCCGAGGCGGAGCGCCAGGCGGCCTATGAGACGCGCAGGCGCGTGGTCGGCGTGATCGGCGACCTGGCGCGGGACAAGCTGGCCGAGCGCATCGAGGAGGACACCGCCCCGCTGCTCGGCACGCCGGAGGAGATCATCGCGCGCCTCAAGCTGCTGGAAGCGGGCGGCGCGACCAACATCCTGCTGGTGGACCCCAACGCCTCCGTCGCCAACCTCCGCGCCTTCGCGCGCGAGGTGATGCCGGCCTTCGCCAGCCCGGTCCCCGCCGCCGCGGAGTGACCGCCCGCGGGCAGGGCTTGCCCTTGCCCCGCTCCGCCCGCAGGGTGGCGCCCTGTCACCATCCCCCGGGAGGAACCAGCATGAGCCGCTTGCCGCCAAAGAGCCGCGAAACCCTGGATGACGCGCAGCGCGCGGTATGGGACCGCATCGCCTCCGGCGCCCGGGGCGGCGTCGGCGGCCCCTTCCTGGCGCTGCTGACCAGCGCCGAGCTCTGCGCCCGGGTGGAGCAGGTGGGCGTCTTCATCCGCTACGAATGCAGCGTGCCGATGCGGCTCCGGGAACTCGCCATCCTCTGCGTCGGCCAGCATTGGAAGGCGGAATACGAGTGGTACGCCCATGCCCCGATCGCCGCGAAGCAGGGCGTGCCGGAGGCGGTGATCGCCGCCATCGGCACCGGCGCTGAGACGGTGCCCTTCGACGCCGAGCCCGACCGCGTGGTGGCGAATTTCGTGCGCGAGGTGCTGCGCACCGGCCAGGCGAGCGACGCCACCTACGCCGCGGCGCAGAAGCTGCTGGGCGACAAGGGCACGGTCGAGCTGACCGGGCTGGTCGGCTACTACACGCTGCTCGCCCTGCAGCTCAACGTGTTCCAGGTGCGGCCGCCGGAGGGATATCGGGTGCCCTGGGCCTGAGGGTGTGTCGAGGGAGGGCGCCGCCCTCCCTCGAGCTCCCACCCGCCAAAGGCCGAAAGGCCTTTGGAAACCGTGAGTCTCAGGCGCGTGGGTTCGAACGGCAGACTCAAGCGTTCAAGGGGCCTTTCGGCCCTTCCTCAAGCCGTCCGCGTGATCTCGACCAGGAAGTCGATGAACGCCCGAAGCTTCGCCGGCACATGCCGCTGCGCCGGGTAGAGCACCGAGACCGGCGCCCCTTCCAGCGCGAAGTCGCGCAGGATCTCCCGCACATCCCCGCGCTCCAGGTCCTTGCGGTACAGCCACCAGGTTCCCTGCGCGATCCCGGTGCCCGCCACCGCCGCCTCGCGCAGCGCGTCGCCGCTGTTGATCACGGCATTGCCCTTCACCCGGATGCTGAAGGGCTTGCCGTCCTCGCCCTTGAAGCCCCATTCCGGCCCGAAGCGGCTGATCAGGCAGTTGTGCTCCCGCAGCGCCTCCGGCGTCGCCGGCTCCCCATGCCGCGCCAGATAGGCGGGCGAGGCCACCGTCACCTGCCGCCCGCGCGTCAGCAGGCGGATGGTCAGCCGGCTGTCGGCAATATGGCCGGTGCGGACGGCCAGGTCGTAGCCCTCCGCAATCAGATCCACCATGCCGTCGCTGAAATGCAGGTCCAGCGTGATGCCGGGGTAGCGGGCGAAGAAGCGCGGCAATTCGGGCGCCAGGGTGACGCGGCCGAAGCTCAGCGGCAGCACGGCGCGGATGCGCCCGCGCGCCGTGCCGCTGCCCCGGCGGAGCATCGCCTCCGCATCCTCCAGCTCCGCCAGGATGCGCAGGCTGCGTTCGTAGAATTCCTGGCCGTAATCGGTCGGCCGCAGGCGCCGCGTGGTGCGGGTGAAGAGCTGGGTGCCGAGCGCATCCTCCAGCCGCGCGATGGTCTTGGTGACGGCGGAAGGAGACAGCCCCAGCTTGCCGGCCGCCGCGGTGAAGCCGCCCTGCTCCACCACGCGGACGAAGACGGACAGCGCCATGAAGCGATCCATGGCGCGGCCTGTCGCGCTAGAGCGGATCGCCGCAGGGCGGCATCGCCCGAAGGCGTGAATCCGCTCTGCAAACAGAAGCGTAGAGCGTTTTCGGTGAACGCATGTGAACCGAAGGCGCTCTAGACCCGCATGGGCATCAGCACGTAGAGCGCTTCCGGCTTCGCCGCATCCGTCACCACGGTCGGGGCGCTGCCATCGGCGAAGCGGAACTCCACCTGGTCGGCGATCTGGTCGGTGATGTCGTTCAGGTAGCGCGCCTGGAAGCCGATCTCGAGCGGCGAGCTCTCATACGCCACCACATCGGCGTCCAGCTCCTCCTGCGCCTGGCCCTGCTCGGCGGAGGAGGCGGAGAGGAGGAGGTGGTTGCGGTCGATGGAAAGCTTCACCGGCCGCGACCGCTCGCTGCTGATGGCGGCGACGCGCCCGACGGCCTCGGCGAACTCCTTCTTCGAGACCTTCAGCACCTTGTCGTTGCCGCGCGGGATCACCCGGTCATATTCCGGGAAGGTGCCGTCGATCAGCTTGCTGGTGAGCTGGATGGTGCCGATGTCGAAGCGGATCTTGGTGTCGGAGAGCCGCACCTGGATCTCCTCCTGCGTCTCCTCGGCCAGCTTCCGCACCTCATTCACCGTCTTGCGCGGGATGATGACGCCGGGGATGCCGGCGGCGCCCTCGGGCAGCGGCTCCTCCACCCGCGCCAGGCGGTGGCCATCCGTCGCCACGGCGCGCAGCACCTTCTCGCCCTCGCTCTCCGTCGCGTGCAGGAAGATGCCGTTCAGGTAGTAGCGGGTTTCCTCGGTGCTGATGGCGAAGCGGGTGCGGTCGATCAGCTCCCGCAGCTGCCCGGCGGGCAGGGCGAAGCCATGCGGCAGCTTGCCCTCGGTCATGGAGGGGAAATCCTCCACCGGCAGCACGGCGAGGTCGGTGTTGAAGCGGCCGGCGCGGAGGCGGAGCGGGGCGTCGCCGCCGGCATGGTCCAGCTCCACCCTGGCGCCGTCCGGCAGCTTGCGGACGATTTCGTAAAGTGTGGCGGCCGGCGCCGTGGTGCGGCCGGGCCGGGCAACCTGGACGCCGGACAACTCCTCCACCACCGCGATCTCCATATCGGTCGCGGTGAGCTTCAGGCTGCCCTCCTGCGCCGCAAGGAGGACATTGGCGAGGATGGGGATGGTGTTCCGGCGCTCCACCACGCTCTGGACATGCGCCAGCGCCTTGAGCAGGAGCGCCCGCTCGACCGTGAATTTCATAACCCCAGTGGCTCCCCAGACCGTGCTGCCCCGTCTTGCCGGGGGCGCGCATGCTAACAGCGTGGATTCGCAAGGGAAAGGTAGGGATTCCGCCGCTCCGGGCCAAGCTCTACGGTGGCCCGTCCCCAGACGGCCGCCCGCCTTAACCCAAGCCGGGCCACCTGCCTCCCCCATGGCCGCCCGCGCCGCCCATGGCCCTGGCGCGGCTTCGCCGCGACAGGCTGTGCGAGACCCCGGCCGCAAGGCGCGGATGGGCCCCATGGCGGCGCGCAGCGCCCGCCTGGGGCGAGACCCGGGGGCCCCGCAACGGCGCGGCAGCGACGTTGTGGGGAGCTAGGTCTCCAGCATCTTCCTGAGCAGGGCGACATCCTCGGCGAAGCCGGCATCCTGCTGCATGAGCTCCGCAACGCGCGAGACGGCATGCATGACCGTGGTATGGTCCCGGTTGCCGAAGCGCCTGCCGATCTCCGGCAGGCTCCGCTGGGTGAGCTGCTTTGCCAGGTACATCGCCACCTGCCGCGGCCGCGCCACGTTCCGCGCCCGCCGGGCGGAGACCATGTCGGTCAGGCGAAGATTGTAATGTTCCGCCACCTTGCGCTGGATCTCCTCGATCGAGACCCGCCGCTCATGCGCCCGCAGCAGGTCGTGCAGCACCTCATGCGCGGTATCCAGCGTCACCGGGCGGCCGAACAGCCCGGCATGGGCCACCAGCCGGTTCAGCGCCCCCTCCAGCTCCCGCACATTGCCGGTGATGCGGCTGGCCAGCAGCTCCAGCACCTTCGCCGGCACCTCCACCCGCGCCGCGGCTGCCTTGGCCTGCAGGATGGAGATGCGCAGCTCATAGGTCGTCGCATGGATGTCGGCCACCATGCCGCAGCCCAGCCGGGTGCGCAGCCGGTCCTCGATCCCGCTGAGGTCGGAGGGCGACTTGTCGGCGGAGACGACGATCTGCTTGCCCTGGTCCACCAGGGCGTTGAAGGTGTGGAAGAATTCCTCCTGGGTGTTGTCCTTCCCGATGAGGAATTGCAGGTCGTCGATCATCAGCACGTCGACGGCGCGCAGCGTCTCCTTGAACTCCATGGTGTTCTGGCTGCGCAGTGCCGCGATGAAGCGGTACATGAATTTCTCGGCGCTCATATAGGCCACGGTGCGGGCCGGCTGCAGCTCCCGGATCGCCCAGGCGACGGCGTGCATCAGATGCGTCTTGCCCAGCCCGACCCCGCCATAGAGGAAGAGCGGGTTGAAGCCCGGGGAGGCCGGGCGCTCCGCCACGCGGCGGGCGCAGGCATGGGCGAACTCGTTCGGCTTGCCGACGACGAAGGTGTCGAAGGTGAAGCGCGCCTCCAGCGGCACCACCCAGTCGGAGCGGGGCTCGGCCGCCGGGCGCTCCGGCATGCGCAGGCTGGGGGAGGGGGCGAGGCTTTCCGCCAGGCCCTGCATCCCGCCGGGCTCGGCCAGGGCGAAGTCCGGCGGGGCCTCGGGGCCGCCGGCCATGGCGGGCTGGGCCACGCGGATGTCCACGCGCCGGACCATGACATCCTCGCCCTGCCACAGGGCGCGCAGGCGGTCGCCGTAATGGCTGTTCACCCAGTCCCGCAGGAATCGGGTCGGCAGGAGGATGACGGCTTCGTCGCCCTCGATCCCCGCCAGCGTCATCTGCCGCAGCCAGCTGCGGTACTCGACCTCACCGACCTCGTCGCGCAGCCGGGCGCGGATGCGGGCCCAGCAGGCGGCCATATGTCCGGGATCCTGGGGGGACAAGCCGCGCGCCTCCTTCTCCGTCCCGTTGACCGAACGACGCGGGCTGCCGCAACGCCGAGGCGGCACCGCGGGCAGCCCTGTGCGTGGGGGCCCGCCATGGGGTGCCCACGAGGTATCAGACGACGGGTTGCCCTCGTTTCAGGGGGCAAGACAACCCGCCAGCTTGGCACAGCAAGACTACCCCGCCGCCCAAGACGGCGCAAATAGTAACTTTTCGATGCAAAGCGTCGTGACCCGCGCAGGTGATTATCCGGAGAAACAAACTCCGGAGATTCAACAAGAAACCGCAAAGCTGAACCTTAATTCAGCTTCGGTTCTTGACCGAATTTAACCTGCCGGGGAACGGCCCGCCGCAGCCTCGCTTCAGGCGGTGGCGGCGGCGCCGATGGCCTTGATCCGGGCGGAGAGGCGGGAGAGCTTCCGCGCCACGGTGTTCCGGTGGAACACGCCCTTGGTAGCGGCCCGCTGCAGCTCCGGCTGCGCCGCCTTCAACGCATCCTGCGCCTGACCCTTGTCACCCTCGGCGATCGCCTGCTCCACCTTGCGCAGGAAGGTCCGCACCCGCGACCGGCGGGCCCGATTGCGCAGGGTGCGCTTCTCGGTCTGACGGATGCGCTTGCGGGCGGAAGCAGTGTTCGCCATTGGGGGTCCGGTTTCAGTTCAACAGGTGAATGGGAAGAGTGCCCGCCGGGCGGGCACGAGGAGGGCGGTTCTAACGCCGGCCTCCACGGCGCGTCAAGCGAAGCGGCCGGGAATCCGCCAAGCCCTTCATGCTCAACGGTTCCTGAACTGCGCCGGCCGCTTCTCCGCAAAGGCGGCCATGCCCTCCTTCTGGTCCTCGGTCGCGAACAGCGCCTGGAAGGCCCGGCGCTCGAACTTCACCCCCTCGGCCAGCGTCGTCTCATAGGCGCGGTTCACCGCCTCCTTGGCGACAGCGACAGCGGGAGCGGAGAGGGTCGCGAGCTTCTCACCCAGCTTCAGCGCCTCCGGCAGCAGCTGGTCCAGCGGCACCACCCGGGCGACGAGGTTTGCGCGCTCCGCCTCCGTCGCATCCATCATGCGGGCGGTCAGCACCATCTCCATCGCCTTGGACTTGCCGATGGCCCGCGTCAGCCGCTGGGTGCCGCCGGCGCCCGGAATGACCCCGAGATTGATCTCCGGCTGGCCGAATTTCGCGTTCTCCGCCGCCAGGATGATGTCGCACATCATCGCCAGCTCGCAGCCGCCGCCCAGCGCATAGCCCGCCACCGCGGCGATCACCGGCTTCTGGACATGCGTCACCGCCTCCCACCGCTTGCCGATGAAATCGTCGAGATAGACGGCGGGGTAGGTGCGGGACTGCATCTCCTTGATGTCGGCGCCGGCGGCGAAGGCCTTCTCGCTGCCGGTCAGCACGATGGCGGCGATCTCCGGATCGGCATCGAAGCCGCGCAGCGCCTGGCCCAGCTCCTCCATCAACTGGTCGCACAGCGCGTTCAGCGCCTTCGGCCGGTTGAGCCGGATGATTGCGACCTTCCCCTGCACCTCGGTCAGGATCATCTCATACGCGGCCATGGCGTCCTCCTTGGTCGGGCATGATGCCTAGAGCAATATCCGGTCGGGGGGAATCACCCGGTCGGATGTCTTGGTCCAGGAAATAAAAGATCTCGAAAGTTCATTTTCGATATGGTGGATCGCGCCCCGATCCGTCGGGCCGGAGGCTGCTCCAGTTGCTCGGTCCCGAACTCCTGCGGAATTCATCTTCGAGCCATTGGCCTTCGATTTGAGTGGCCCGCTTGGCCGCGCCGTTCGCCGGAGAGCCCAGCCAAATCCTCGCGGGCAGGACACTAGAGCAGCCTCCGACCTGATGGATCACCGCGTGATCCATCAGGTCGGAGATAAACTGCTCTAGATCTTGTACTTTCTAGAGCAAGAGATCCGATCAGGTGATTCCACCTGATCGGATATTGCTCTAGAGCAGATCGCCGTAGGGCGGCATCGCCCGAAGGCGTGAATCTGCTCTGCAAACAAAGGCGTAGAGCGTTTTCGGTGAACGCATGTAAACCGAAAACGCTCTAACGCTGGTGCCGCGGGCAATGGAAGGTGGCGCGGCCGGCCTGGACGATACGCCGGATGCCCTCGCAGGGCGGCACGCCGGGGCATTGCTCGCAGGGCTGCCCCTCCCGGTCATAGACCTTGAAGCGGTCCTGGAAGAAGCCGATGCCGCCATCCGCCTGGACATAATCCCGCAAGGAGGAGCCGCCGGCCGCGATACTCTCCTCCAGCACCGCCTTGATCGCCGGCACCAGGCGCAGCGTGCGCGCCCCGGCGACGCTGGCGGCCAGGCGCTTCGGCGAGATGCCGGCGCGGTAGAGCGCCTCCGACACATAGATGTTGCCGAGCCCGGCCACGACCTTCTGGTCCAGCAGCGCGGCCTTGATCGGCGTCTGGCGGCCGGCGAGCGCCGCCGTCAGCACCTCCGGCGTGAATTCCGGCTCCAGCGGTTCCGGGCCGAGGCCGGCGAGCAGCCGGTGCTCCTCCTCCCGCGCCGTCGGCACCAGATCGACGCAGCCGAAGCGCCGCGGATCGACGAAGCCGACCCGGGTGCCATCCGCCGTCTCCAGCGCGAAATGCTCGTGCGGCACCGGGGCGTTGGGACGGTCGGCGGCGGGCCGCGCCACCATGCGGCCGGACATGCCGAGATGGATCAGCAGGCTGTCCCCGCCCGAGAGCCGCATCAGCAGGTACTTGCCGCGGCGGCGGAAGCCCTCGATCCGGGCGCCGAGCAGCCGGTCCACCAGCCCCTCCGGGAAGGGCCAGCGCATATCCGGTCGGGCGATGCTGGCGGCGCGGATCTCCCGCCCCTCGAGCACCGTGGCCAAGCCCCGCATCACCGTCTCGACTTCCGGCAGCTCCGGCATATGTCCCCCGCCCCCTCGCCCAGCTATGCTGCCGCGCCATGCAGGAAGACAAGAGCGCCGCCGGCGAGACGATCGATTTCGGCTACCAGGATGTCCCGAAGGAGGCGAAGGCCGGCCTGGTCCGCCAGGTCTTCGAGAGCGTGGCCCCGCGCTACGACCTGATGAACGACCTGATGTCCCTCGGCCTGCACCGGGCCTGGAAGCATGCCTTCGTCGCCGCCATCGCCGCCTCCGCGCGGGAGACGCTGCTGGACCTCGCGGGCGGCACCGGGGATATCGGCTTCCGGGCGCTGGAGCGCGGGGCGGGCCGCGTCATCCTCTCCGACATCAACGCGGCCATGCTCGGCGTGGCGCAGGGCAGGGCGCTGGACCGCGGCCTCGCCGCAAGGCTGCATTTCCTCTGCGCCGATGCCGAGAAGCTGCCGCTGCCGGACCGCAGCGTGGAGAAGATCTCCATGGCCTTCGGCCTGCGCAATTGCACGGACAAGGGCGCGGTGCTGCGGGAGGCGCGGCGGGTGCTGCGGCCCGGCGGGCGCTTCCATTGCCTGGAATTCAGCCGGGTGGAGGTGGCGGCGCTGGCGCCGCTCTACGATGCTTGGTCCTTCAAGGTGCTGCCGGCGCTCGGCCAGCGGGTGGCACAGGACGCCGAGAGCTACCAATACCTCGCCGAGAGCATCCGCATGTTCCCGGACCAGGAGAGGCTGGCCGGCATGATGCGGGCGGCGGGGCTGGAGAAGGTGCGCTACCAGAGCCTCTCCGGCGGCATCGTCGCCATCCATACCGGCTGGCGGCTGTAGCGGCGGGCCGTGGCGCCGGAAAGTTGCCCAGGCGAACCCTGCGCTGCAACGGCATCCCTTAGATTGTATTCTTGCTGCTTGGGGGAGCCGCCGCGCCATGCGCGGCGCAACGAAGGGGGCCGTCATGACCGCAGCGCCGGATATCGTCTATCGCCTGCAGCGCCCGATGCGCGCCGGGGAGCCGGGGCAGAGCGACCCGGTGATGGCAGCCCTGCCGCCGGGCTGGATCGGGCTGCGCGGCCTGGATCTCGGCCAGGGGCCGCAGGCAGTGGATCTGCTGCTGCATCCCCGCTACGGGCTGGCGCTGCTGGCGCCGAGCCTGCCGGAAGCCCAGGCCGCGCTCGCCGCGCTGCAGCACCGGCTGGAGATGGCGGGCTTTACCGCCATCTACCCGGGCTGGCTGCCCATGCTGGCCGTGGCGCAGGAGGCGGAGCAGCCGCTGCTGGAGCAGCTCGAGGCCGGCTTCATCGCCCAGCCGCGGCTGGATCTGCCGGGGGGCGAGGGCTGGGTGGCGGCGCTCCGCCGCGCCCTGCAATGCCCGGTGCCGGCTGCCGCGGCCCCGCTTGCCCCGCCCTTGGCCGAGGCGGGGGCAGAGGCGGAATTGCCGGAAGGCTGGCTGCGCCAGCCCGGCCAGGTGATGCTCCCGCCCGGCCCGCCCATGGCGGCCCCGGCGCGGCCGCGCATCCGCCTCTCCCCGCCGCTGCTGGCCGGCATGGCGGTGGCGGCGCTGGGCGGCTTCGCCCTGGCCGCGCTGTGGTCCCCGGCCGAGCCCCCGTCGCATCTGGCCGCCGCCCTGGCCGCCGATAGCGGGGCGGGCGCCGGGGCCGAGCCCCTGCCGCTGGCCACCGAGCGCCCCGCCCCCACCCCCGTCTTCGTGCCGCCGCCGGCCCTGCCGCGCGTGGTGGTGCAGAAATCCGCCAATCTCCGCGCCACGCCGGATCTGCGCGGCCGCGTCCTCCGCGTCGCCCGCCCGGGCGAGGAATTCAGCGCCCATCGGCGGCAGGAAGGCTGGGTGCAGGTGGGTGAGGCCGCGCCCGAGGGCTGGATCTTCGGCGAGCTGCTGGGCGAGGCCGGGGAGTAGCCGGGCCCGGAACGCCCACCGGGGCCAGGGTCCCCGCCCCGGCGGGGGCGGGGGCCCGGCCACCGCCCGTGACGCGCCTCCTGCCCGGAGCCGGGGGCAGCGCCGCCTCGGCCCTGGTGCGGCTGGCAAACCGCCATTCCCGTTATCCTGCCGCGGCAGGCCGTGCGAGCCGCCGCGCGACGAGCGACTCCCGGGGCCCCGCGAAGCCGCGCGGCGGTTTCGTGGGGCAATACCTATGCCCCCAACTCCAACACCCCCTGCCGCCTGCGCCGTCGGTCCAGCCATCGCATCGCCGGCGTCACCGTCGCCCCGTGCAGGGCGATGGAGACCAGCACCGTCAGCCCCAGCACCGCCCAGAGCCGCTCCCCCTCCGTGAAGGGCGCCGCGTTCAGCGCGAAGGCCAGGTAGTAGACGCTGCCCAGCCCGCGGATGCCGAAGAAGCTCACCGCCGCCCGCTCCTCCCAGGGGAGGCGGCTGCCGAGGCAGGAGAGCAGCCCCGCCGCCGGCCGCACCAGGAACAGGCAGAGCAGCGCCATCGCCACCTCCGGCCCGTCCAGTGGCGCCAGCAGCCCGCCGGCGATCGCCCCGCCGAACAGCACCAGCAGCACCATCATCAGCAGCCGCTCCGTCTGCTCGGCAAAATCGTGCAGCCGCTCGTGATAGGCGTGCTGGCGCTCCGCCGCGCGCATCGCCAGCGCCGCGACGAAGACGGCGAGGAAGCCGTAGCCCCCGGCCAACTGCGTCACCCCGTAGCTGACGAAGGTGGCGCCGAGCGCCACGAACCCATCTCCGGTGCGGGAGAGCTTGGCCCGGTTCGGCATGCGGAAGGTGAGCCAGCCCAGCCCCCGGCCGATGCCATAGCCCAGCACCAGCCCGCAGCCGAGCTTCCAGGCCAGGTCGTGTTCCAGCCAGGGGCGCAGCCAGGGCTGCCCCTCCTCTGCCGCCAGGGCCAGGGCGATGGCGAGGTTCACGAAGGGAAAGGCGAGGCCGTCATTCAGCCCCGCCTCCGCCGTCAGGGTGAAGCGGACCTCGTCCTCCTCCCCGCTCCGCGGCGGGCCGACCTGGACATCGGCGGCCAGCACCGGGTCGGTCGGCGCCAGCGCCGCGCCGAGCAGCAGGGCGGCGGGCAGGGCGAGGCCGAGCATCGCCTGCCCCAGCAGGGCGATCCCGGCGATGGAAAGCGGCATGGCGATGGCGAGCAGCCGCCAGGTCGCGCCCCAGCTCCGCCAGGCGAAGGGCCGGTCCAGCTTCAGCCCGGCGCCGGTCAGCGCCACGATGACGATGATCTCCGTCAGCCCTTCCGTCGCTCGCGGAAATTGTCGCGGATCGGGTACCGTTCCGCTGGACAGCGAGAAGACGCCGTAGCCGATGGCGACGCAGACCATGGGCAGGGAGAGCGGCAGCTCCTTCAGCACCATGGGCAGCCAGGCGACGAGGAGGATCAGCCCGCCGACGCCGGCGAGCAGCAGCATGTAAGGGTCCATCCGGGCCGCAACGCGCGGCGGCGGATTTGGCCCCGGCCGCAAACGGGAGCGGGCGCGGATGGCCCCGGATTCGTGGCTCCGGCCGGCGCTGCGGCGCCACCGCAGCCTCCGGCCCGACGGGTCACGTTGCGATCCATCGGACCGGAGATAGGATGCTCTGGATGTTGCGTTTTCCAGAGCGAGACATCCGATCGGGCGATTTCACCGGATCGGCTATTGTTCTGGGGCGCGCTCAGCCGTCCAGCGCGGCGCGGATCCCGCTGGTCCAGGCATTGGCGCCGGCGGAAAGCAGGCCGATATCGGTCTGGGTCGTCAGGAATTGCGCCCCGCGCCGGATGATGGCGGCCTGCGCCTTGGGGTCGCGGTTGCCGCCGCAGCCGAAGGCGATCTTGTTCGCCCGGCAGGCCGCCAGCACCCGGTCCACCGCCGCCTGCAACTCCGGGTCCTGGTACTGGCCGGGCTTGCCCATATTCGTCAGCAGATCGTTCATGCCGATATGGATCACGTCGATCCCCGGCGTCGCCGCGATCGCTTCCACATTCGCCACGCCCTCCCGCGTCTCGATCATGCAGACCAGCAGCGTCGCGGCGTCGATCGCCGGCAGCGCCTCCTTCGGCGGGACGCCGCGATAGTCGAAATAGGGATAGCCGCCGGTGACGCTGCGCCGGCCGAGCGGGCCGAAGCGCACCGCGGCCACCGCCTGGCGCGCCTGCTCCGCCGTGTTCACATCCGGATAGACGATGCCGGTGATGCCGTTGTCCAGCAGCGCCTGCACATCCTGGTCGCCGACGCTGCGGACGCGGGCGAGGGGGGCGATGCCGAGGGCGATGGCCGCCTGGGCGATGTGGCCGATGGTCTCGAGGCCGAACAGGCTGTGTTGCACGTCGATGAACAGGAAGTCGTGGCCGGTGGCGCGGGCGATGCGGGCGATCTCGGCCGAGCGGGACATGCGCACGCCAAGGCCGAGGGCGACGCCCCCCGCGGCGAGCTTCTCCTTCACCGGGTTGCTGAACAGGGCGCCGGGCGTGGTCATGGTGCGGTTCCTCCGTCCCGGCATGGCAGCACCGGCGGCGCGCCGCGTCCAGCCGGGGGCGGGGGCGGGGTTGACCCCGGGGCGGCGCGCGTCTGCAATGCCGGCAATCCGTTGGGGGAGCGTCATGCCCGAGATTCGCGTGAAGTCCGAGATTGCCGGTTCCGTCTGGAAGATCGTGAAGCAGCCGGGGGAAGCGGTGGAAGCGGAGGAGACGCTGCTCATCCTGGAATCGATGAAGATGGAGATTCCAGTGGCGGCGCCGAAGGCGGGGGTGCTGGCGGCGCTGCATGTCGCGGAGGGTGAGGCGGTGGAGGAGGAGCAGCTCGTCGCCGTCATCCGGGCCTAGGAGTCCCCCACGACGTTGCTGCGCACCGCCGCGGGGACCCCGGATTCGCCTGGCGAGTAGCGCCTCGCACAGCCTGCCGTGGCGAAGCCACGGCAGGGCAAGGGGCGGTCCGGGTTGGGCCGGCTTTCTGCCGCGACGGCGGAAGCCCTGAAGGGGCCTTCGACACCGACCCGCCCTCGTGCGACTTGCTTCGCGGAATGCCGGCCGAAGGCCAGCCCTGCCCGGGGCCACGGTGCCGCAGGCGAGCCAGGGAGGCCGCGAAGCGGCACCGCGCGTCGCGCCGGCCGCACGACGCGCGGCTCCGGCCTTGCCTCGCTTGCGGCACCGTCGCTGTCGCGAGGGGATCGCCTGACGGCGCCGCGCGCCCAGGGCGCGCCCGCGTCCACGCGGCGGATCAGCTCACCCAACCCAGCGCCCGCCCGATCACCGCCTGCGCCGCCCGCCCATCCTCCAGCGCCCGGCCGCGCCAGGCGATGTGCTGGTCCGGCCGCACCAGGAACAGCCCCTCGCCATAGACGCGCCGCGCCACCGGGTCTGTCGTCTCCAGCACCGTCAGCCCCAGGCCGCGCTCCGCCGCCGCCACCAGCGCGCCGCTCGGCACCACGCCCACCGCCAGCAGGGTGAACCACGGCCCGAGCAGGTCATGGATCGCCCGCCCATCCTCCAGGAACAGGCTCGGCAGCCGCACCCCGGGCAGCGTCACCGGCTCGTAGCGCAGCGGGTCCTCCGGCAGCGCCGCCCCCGGCTCCGCCGCGATCACCGGCGAGTCCCGATAGGCATAGCCATGCTCGATGCCCCAGCTCTCATTCTCCGCATTGCCCAGTGCGGCGATGCGCGAGGCCACCGCCGCCCGCGCCGCCTCGCCCGCTGGGCCCGCCGCCATCAGCGCCGCGCCCTGTTCGGCATAGGCCGCGGCGATCTCGATCCGCACCCCGGTATGCCGGCCGGAGGCATCGCGGTTGCGCCGGCCGATCGGCAGCCTTTCCGCCTCGTAGCTCGGCAGCAGCACCGGCCCGCCGAAGCCGTGCAGCCGCGCCGCCAGCTTCCAGCCGAGATCCATCGCATCGCCGATGCCGGTGTTCATGCCGTAGCCGCCGGTCGGGATGTATTGATGCGCCGCGTCGCCGGCCAGGAAGACCCGCCCGCTGCCATAGCTCTCCGCCACCAGCAGGTGCGGGTGCCAATGGTTGGCGACCAGGATCTCATAGGCGATGTCGCGCCCGGCGAAGGCCCGCAGCAGCGCATGCGGATCCACCGCGCCGGGATCCTCGACGCCGGGCGGGAAGCGGCTCTGCAGGGTCCAGACATCGACATCGTTCTGCGCGATCAGCGTGCCGTAGGGCCCCTGGTAGTGCCAGGCCACGCCGAAGCGCTGCAGCAGCGCCCGGTCATCCGAGCGGAAATGCGTCATGAAGCGCGGCATCACCCGCGCCTGCCCCTCCAGCGGAATGCCGAGCTGCCGGCGCACCAGGCTGCCCCCGCCATCGCAGCCGGCGAGATAGGCGCAGCGCACCTGCTCCGCTGCCCCCGTCGCGGAGTCGCGCAACGTGACCGTCACCCCTGCCGCATCCTCGGCGAAGCTCTCGAAGGCGAGGCCCCAGCGCGCCTCCACCAGCTCCTCCGCCAGCAGCGCGCGCTGCAGCACCGGCTCGATCTCCACCTGGGAGACGCGCATCGGCGCCTCCCGCGGCATGGTCCCGTCATTCCGCTCGCGCTGCCGCGCCCGCCACTCTTCGACGCTGGGGTAGCGGAAGCGGTGCAGCTCATGCCCCGCCATGGTGGTGATCCAGGAGACGTCGAAATTATTCGCCTCCGGCACCGCCACCGCGCGCAGCGCCTCCGCCAGGCCAAGGCGGCGGAAGATCTCCATGGAGCGGCTGTTGGTGATGTCCATCTTCGGATGGCGCGTGGTGGTCGGGTTGCGCTCCGCCAGCAGGCAGCGAATGCCGAACCGGGCGAGGACCCGCGCCAGCGTCATGCCCACCGGCCCCCCGCCCGCGATCACCACCGGCACGCTGCGCATCCGCTCCTCCGCCTTTTCCGGCTCCCCTGGAACACTTCTCGTTCCGGCCAGGATGCCGGCTGCCCTAGGATAGCGGCAACAACCGGGGAGGAGCATCCATGCGCCGACGCCACCTGCTGGCGGCCGCGGCCCTTGCGCCCGCCGCCGCCCGCGCCCAGGGCTGGGTGCCGGACCGCCCGGTGACGGTGGTGAACCCCTTCTCCCCTGGCGGCTTCACCGATGGCTTCGGGCGGGGCATCGCGCTGCATCTGCAGCGCCTGCTCGGCCAGCCCTTCGTCTTCGACTACCGGCCGGGCGCGGGCGCCACGCTCGGCGCCCAGCATGTGGCGCGCGCCGCGCCGGATGGCCACACGCTGCTCTACAGCCCGACCACCGCCTGGGTCGTCTCGCCGCATCTCTACCGCAACCCGGGCTACGACCCGGCGACGAGCTTCGCCCCCATCGCCGCCATCAGCGCCACGCCCATGGTGCTGACGGCGAAGGCGGGCAGCCCCTTCCGCGACGTGCCGGGGCTGCTGGCGGCGGCGAAGGGGCGCCCGGGCGCACTCTCCTACGCCTCGGCCGGCGCCGGCAGCCTGCCGCATCTGATGGGCACCTTCTTCGCCAGCCTGGCTGGGCTGGCCCTGACCCATGTGCCCTATCGCGGCGGCGCCCCGGCGATGAACGACCTGCTCGCCGGCCATGTGGATTTGATGTTCGAGGCGGTGCCCAACGTGGCGCAGCATGTCGCCGCCGGCCGCGCCATCGCCCTAATGACCAGCGGCGCGGCCCGCACCCCGCTGCTGCCGGGGGTGCCCACCGTGGCGGAGGCGGGCTTCCCCGATCTCGACCTCACCTCCTGGATCGGCCTGGCCGCGCCGGCGGGCACCCCGGCGCCGGCCATCACCGCGCTGAACGCGGCGGTGGAGACGGCGCTGGCGGCGGAGGACACCCAGGCCGCCATGCTGCGCCTCGGCATGGCGAAGCTGGGCGGCCCGCCGGGCGCGATGGCGGCGCGCATCGCGCGGGAGGGCGAGGTCTATCGCCGCATCATCGCCGGGGCGGGGATCACGGCGGAATAATGCTATGCTGGCGCCATGTCGCCTAGCTCGGCATCCGTTCGGGAGGACCCCGTGCTGCGCCGCCGCCATGCGGCGCTGGAGGCGGAATACGGCCCGCGGCTGAAGCGCGTGGTCCTGTTCGGCTCTCGCGCCCGCGGCGATGCGCATGCGGAGTCCGACTACGACGTGGCGGTGTCTCTCGACCGGCCGGGCTCGCTGTGGGAGGAGCTGGGGCGGCTGGCGCCGATCGTCACCGACATCGCGGCCGACACCGGGGAGATGGTCTCGGCCAAGCCCTTTCCCGCCGAGGCCTGGGAGGACGGCACCTCCCTGCTGATGCGGGAAATCCGGCGCGAGGGCATTCCGCTGTGACGCCGGAGGGCGCGGACCCTGCTGGCGGAGGGCGAGGCGATGCGGGACGCGTCGCTCCCGGATGCCGTGGGGCGCGCCGCCCACTCCGCCATCCTCAACGCGGCCATGGCGTTCATTCCTGTCCGGCCCGGCCGGGTGGTGAAGGCGCATCGCGGGGAGCGCGGAATTCGCCCGGCTGGCGCGGGGAGGAAGTCGGCCTGGATCCAGGCTCGCCCGCTTCCTGTCCTCGGCCTATGAGATGAAGGCGGTGGCGGATTACGAGGCCGACCCGGCGGTCTTCCTGGCGATGGAGCCGGCCACCGCCGCCCTCGCCACCGCCCACCGCTTCGTCGCCGCCATCGCCGCGCTCCTCGCCCCGGAGACCCCCTGAATGCGCATCACCCTGCTCGGCGCCGGCGCGGTCGGCGGCTGGCTGGCGGCCGGCCTGGCCCGGGCCGGCGCCGATCTCGCCATCCTCGCCCGCGGCGCCAGCCTCGCCGCCCTGCAACGGGATGGCCTGGTCTTCCGCCACGGCACCACCGAGGAACGCTTCCGCCTCCCCGCCTCGGACGACCCCGCCGCGCTGGCCGGCGCCGACATCCTCCTGCTCGGGCTGAAGAGCCAGGACCTGCCCGCCGCCCTGCCGCTGATCCGGCGCCTGCTCGGCCCCAGTACCCTGATCGCCACGGCGCAGAACGGCCTGCCCTGGTGGTTCCTGCAAGGCTTCGGCGGCCCGGCCGAGGGCCTCACCCTGCAGAGCATCGACCCCGGCGGCGCGCTGGCCGCCGCCCTGCCGGCCGCGCGGGTGCTCGGCGGCGTTGCCCATGTCGGCAGCCGGGTGGAGGCGCCCGGCACCATCCGGCTGATGCAGCAGGACCGCATGCTGTTCGGCGACCCCTCCGGCCGCAACCCGGAGGCGCTGGCCGCCCTCCTCGCCCTGCTCCGCCAGGGCGGCATCCCGGCCGAGCCGGCCGGCGACATCCGCCGCGAGATCTGGCTAAAGCTCTGGGGCAATTCCAACATGAACCCGCTCAGCGCGCTCTGCCGCGCCGACATGCAGGCGATGCTGGAGGATCCGGGCGTCGCCGGGCTGGTGCGGGCGATGATGCGGGAGATGGCCGCGCTCGGCGACCGCATCGGCCTGCCGATCACCCAGTCCATCGAGGACCGCCTGGTCGTCACCCGCCGCCTCGGCCCCTTCCGCACCTCCATGCTGCAGGATCTGGAGGCGGGACGGCGGCTGGAGCTCGGGCCCGTGCTGGGCTGCCTGGTGGAACTGGCCGGGCATCTCGGCGAGGAGGTGCCGGTGCTGGCCGGGGTGCACGGGCTGGTGCGGCTGCTGACGCGCTGAAGAGCCTGCCCGCTGGCCGCCGTGCCGCCAAGGCCGCCTCTGGGGGAATCAGCCCCGCCTCCCGGCACGGCTCCGCTTCGCGGCTTCGCCGGGCGGGGCAGGCGGGGCGGGCGATGCACCGCCTAGAGCAGATCGCCGTAGGGCGGCATCGCCCGAAGGCGTGAATCTGCTCTGGAAACAAAAGCGTAGAGCGTTTTCGGTGAACGCATGTAAACCGAAAACGCTCTAAGGCCGCTTGAGATATTGTCTATCTCAGGGCAGGGCCCGATCGGGTGCCGCACGTGATCGGATATGGCGCCATGGCCGGCGATGAACCCGAAGCCGCTTTGCGCGTCATGGGTTCATGACCGGAAGGTTCGGCCGTCGCGCCCTGCTGCTGGCCCTGCTCGCTCCCTTGCCAGCGGCGGCGGAGACGCCGCCGCGCCGCCGTCGCCGCGCCCGGCCCCGCCCGGCGCCGCCGCCTGCCCAGCCCGCGGCGCCCGCGCCGGCGCCCTCCATGGCGCCGCCCATCGACGTGCCGGTGCAATCCTCCACCAGCCGGTCCGGGCTGGCCCCGGCCCCGGTGCCGGAGACCGGCATCTCCCCGCCGGCCATTGACAGGGCGCCGCGCTCGAGCGTCGATCTCGGGGTGCCGACCCCGCCCGAGCCCATCCAGGGCGAGACCTTCGGCGCCACCGACCCGGCGCCGGACCGCCGCTCGGCGCCCGGCCTTCGCCTGCCTTCGCCCGGCGCCACCTTCCGGTTCCCATTTTGATTGATCCCCATGACGTTGCTGCGCAACGCCATGGGGGCCCCGTAGGCGCCTGGTGAGGAGGGCCTCGCACAGCCTGCCGCGGCAAAGCCGCAGCAGGGCACCAGGCGGCGCTCGGGTGGCTCAG
>NZ_JAMZIK010000155.1 GCF_024178315.1 Siccirubricoccus soli
TAGGCGCCTGGTGAGGAGGGCCTCGCACAGCCTGCCGCGGCAAAGCCGCAGCAGGGCACCAGGCGGCGCTCGGGTGGCTCAGAAGGCGATCCGCGTCCCCAGGAAGACGCTCCGCCCCTCGCCCGGGTAGAACACCGCCGTGTTCGCCCCCGGCGCCGCGGCATTGGCGAGGGTCGAGAGGTCGGAGACGTAGCGCTTGTTCGTCAGGTTGCGCGCATCGAGGAAGAGCGTGATGCCCGGCGCCACATTCAGCGCCGCCTCCAGCCCCAGCTTGAAATAGCCATTGGTCCTGAGGGTATTCGCGTAATCCGCCCAGGCCCCCACCGGCACCCAGTCCAGGATCGGGGTGATCGACCCCTCCGGCCGGGCATAGGTGAGGGCGCTGCGCAGCACATGCGGCGGCAGGCCGGCGATGCGGTTGCCGCCATATTGCCGGTCGCCGCGGAAGCGGAAATCGTTCCAGGTCCAGACCTGGCCGAAACTCAGCCGGTCCTCCGCCCCCAGCAGCCCCCGCGCCACATCGACATGCGCGGCGAATTCCACCCCCTGGTTCACCGTGCTGCCGGCATTGAAGGTGCCGGCCGGGATGGAGGGATCGACGGTGAATTGCAGCAGCTGCCCGCGGATGTTGCTGCGGAACAGCGTCAGGTCCCAGCCGCCGCGCTCGAACCGCCCACGCGTGCCGATCTCCACCGTCCAGGCGCGCTGGCTTTGCAGCGGCACCCAGAAGGGCGCCCCGCCCACCGTCTGCAGCTGGTCGGAGAAATCCGGCACGTCCTGGCTGCGCGTCAGGTTGGTGAAGACCTGCACCTCCGGCCGCGGCTCCCACAGCAGGCCGATGCGCGGGTTCAGCCCGTCATAGCTGCGGCTGAAGCGCTGGCCGTTCAGCCGGTTCTCATAGGCCCGGTCGTTGCGCAGCGCCTTCACCCCGGTGACCAGGGCAAGCTGCGACAGCAGCCAGAGCCGGTTCTCGGCATAGATCTCGTAATTCTCCGCCCGCTGCACGCCCTTGGCCGTCAGCGCGCCGCGGGAGCCGCGGTTGTTGAGGTACTGCAAGGCGTCATTGCTGCCGGCGAAGTAGCGCGCCCCCAGCACCAGCTCGCTGCGCAGCCCGCCGAGCTGGAATTCGGTGCTGAAGCGCGGCGCCACGCCCCAGGTGAGGCCATCCTGGTCGATCACCTGGAAGATCGGGTGGTAGAGGCGCTTATGGGTCAGCCAGCTATCGACATCGAGCTGCCCGGCCGCCAGCCGCACCGTGGTCCGGTTGGCGAAGCGCTCCGCCCAGACATTGCGCGCCTGGTTGCCGGACAGCGCCGCCGCGCTGGCGCTGCGCGGCCGGTTCAGCGCGTCCGAAAGGCTGAGCGAGCCGGGAAGCTGCTGCCGCACGATATAGGCGCCGGCATAGAAGCGCGTCTCGACATTGTTGGAGATGCGGTAGCCGAGATTGGCGTTGAACTGCTCGTACTGGCTGCGGCTGTGCTGCCGCCAGCCATCCTGGTGCATCACCGTCCCGGTGCCGAGCACATCCCAGTCGCCGAAGATGCGGGAGGCCTGGCCGGAGAGTCGCCAGGTGCCGAAGGTGCCGCCCTCCGCCCGCAGGATGTTCGGCGCCTCCGCCGTATGCGCCGTCGGCGTCGTGAAATCGACGGCGCCACCGAGCGAGGAGCTGCCGAAGCGCAGCGCATTGCCGCCCGGATAGACGGCCGCGCTGCGCAGGGCCAGCGGGTCGATCTGGTAGAAATCGCCGCTGCCATCGGCGAAATTCACCGGAATGCCGTCCTGCAGCACCTCCACCCCGCGCAGGTGGAAGCCGCGGGCGATGCCGGAGCCGCGCAGCGAGAGCCGCAGCTCCTGCCCGTAGCGGCTCTGCACGAAGACGCCGGGCGTTTCGGCCAGCACCTCGCGCAGGGTGGCGGCGTAGCGGTTCTGGAATTCCTCGCTGTCGACGAAGCGGGTGGCGGCGGGCGCCTGTTCCAGCGCGCGGCGCTGCGCCTCGACCGGCGGGGCGGTGAGGGAGCCGGCGGCCCGGCCTTCGACCTCGATGGCGGGCAGGGTGGTCTGGGCCAGGGCAAGCCCGGGCAGGAGTGACAACAGGGCGGCGCCACGCAGGGCGCGCTTCGGGGTGGGCATGACAGATCTCCTGACGAACGCGGAACGCCGCACGGGGCCGTGCGGCGGGCTGGCGTCAGGCGAGGGGCGGGGCTCTCGGCTGCTGCGGCGGCGCCCGGGCGGGGGCCGGCGGCAGCCCGGCCAGGGGCGGCGGCACCGCCCGGGCATAGGCGATGCGCAGCGCCGGCAGGGCGGGCGCGGCCGGTTCCAGCGCCGCCGCGCCGGGGCAGAGCGGGCAGCTATCGTGGGCCGGCAGCGCCTCCTTTCGGCCGTCCCCGTCCAGATGCAGGGTGCGGAGGCCATCGACGGTGCAGATCTCCACCGCCAGGCCATGCCCGCCGAGGCCCCCGATGCAATGCGCAAAGGCCATCCCCCACTGCAGCGCGAGCAGCAGCGCGAGGAAGGGGCCATGGCGCAGGGCGCGGCGGGACATGCGGGATGGATGCCGCAAAGTTGCGCCCTTGTCACCGTCCCGGGCGCGGGCGGTGCCCGCCCGCTCTCGCCGGGGGGAGGGCGGTCGCCGCAGGGCATCTGCCGGCTTCTGCCCTGGCGCGCGCGGCGCCGGCGGGTGAAATTGACCGGCGTCCCAGGAAAGGGGAGTGTCCCGCCATGCCTGACGACCAGCCCCTGCCCAGCCCCCTGCTCGACCGCCTGGCCGCCCTGCTCGGCCCGCGCGGCATCCTGACCGAAGCGGCCGATCTGGAGCCGCATCTGGCGGATTGGCGTGCCCTGTACCGGGGGAAGACCCCCTGCGTGCTGCGCCCGGCCAGCACCCAGGAACTGGCCGAGGCGGTGAAGCTTTGCGCCGCCGCCGGCGCGCCGCTGGTGCCGCAGGGCGGCAACACCTCCATGGTCGGCGGCGGCGTGCCGGATGAGGGCGGGCGGCAGATCGTCGTCTCCATGGCCCGGATGAACCGGGTGCGGGACATCGACCCGCTGGACATGACCATGACCGCCGAGGCGGGCGTGGTGCTGAAGGCCGCCCAGGATGCGGCGGCGGAGGCGGGCTGCCTTTTCCCCCTCTCCCTCGGCGCCGAGGGCACGGCGACGATCGGCGGCGTGCTCTCCACCAATGCCGGCGGCAACACCACGGTGCGCTACGGCAATGCCCGCGAATTGATGCTGGGGCTGGAAGTGGTGCTGCCGGACGGGCAGGTGTGGAACGGGCTGCGGCGGCTGCGGAAGGACAATACCGGCTACGCGCTGCGCCACCTGTTCGTCGGGGCGGAGGGCACGCTCGGCTTCATCACCGCCGCCGTGCTCCGCCTCTTCCCGCGGGCGCGGGAGAGCGAGGTGGCGCTGTGCATCGTGCGGGACGAGGCTGCGGCGCTGGCCCTGTTCCGCCGGGTGCGGGACCGCGACGAGACGGCGGTGCGCGCCTTCGAATACATGTCCGGCACGGGCGTCGAGCTGTACCGGACGCAGATCGAGGGCGGCACCGTGCCGCTGACCGGCGGGGAGCATTATGTGCTGGTCGACCTCGCCTCCTCCCGCCCCGATGCGGGCTTGCGCGCCCTGATGGAGGCGGTGCTGGAGGAGGCGCTGGAAGCCGGCGAGGTGCTGGACGCCACGATTGCCGAGAGCGAGGCGCAGCGGGCGGCGCTGTGGCGCATCCGGGAGGAGCATCCGGAGGCGCAGAAGCGCGAGGGGGCGAGCGTGAAGAACGACGTCTCCGTGCCGGTCAGCCGGACCCCGGAGCTGATCCGGCGCAGCTCCGCCGCCCTGAAGGCGATGATCCCCGGCAGCCGGCCGGTGCCCTTCGGCCATCTCGGCGACGGCAACATCCACATGAACCTGCAGCAGCCGCCGGGCATGCAGGCGGCCGACTTCCTCGCCCGCAGCCATGACATCATGGACACGGTGAACGAGATCGTCCGCGAGCTGGGCGGCAGCTTCTCCGCCGAGCACGGGATCGGCCGGCTGAAGACGGACATGATGGAAAGCTGGCGCGGCGGGGCGGAGCTGGACGTCATGCGCCGGGTGAAGGCGGCGATCGACCCGCGGGGCATCATGAATCCGGGGAAGGTGCTGCCTTAGCGGGGGGGGCAGGGCGTTCCGCGCAAGGCCGGGAACGGGCCTGGAAGGCGTCCCGGCGCCCCGGGCCCGGCACGGTCCAATGCGCGGAAGTCCCTTCGGGGCCCGGGCGATGCGGGATTTGAAGCATGCGTCCCGGCCGGGGGCTCCCTATATTGCGCCCATGAACGCCCTGCCCCAGCCCGTGCCGGAGCCGATGACCGCCGAGGAGTTCCTCGCCTGGGCGGCGGAGCACGAGGCCCGGGCGGAGCTGGCCGGCGGCCGGGTGATCGCCATGGCACCGGAGCGCTACATCCACGCCCGGACCAAGGGCCAGGTCTTCCGCGCGCTGGAGGACGCCATCCGCGCCGCGGGACTGCCCTGCGAGGCGCTGGTGGACGGCATGTCGGTGCAGGTGGATGCCGCGACGGTCTATGAGCCCGATGCCCTGGTCCGCTGCGGCGGCCCCCTGCCGCCGGACCTGCTGGCGGTGCCCGACCCGCTGATCCTGGTGGAGGTGGTCTCCCCCTCCTCCTCCCGGATCGACAGCACGGAGAAGCTCGGGGATTACTTCCGCATCCCGAGCGTCCGGCATTACCTGGTGGTGCGGGCCGCGGCGCGGATGGTGGTCCACCACGCCAGGGACCAGGCGGGTGGCATCGCCACACGGCTGCTGAGCCAGGGCCGGCTCACCCTGAACCCGCCCGGCCTGACCCTTGCGATGGCGGACCTCTTCCCGCCCGCCTGAGGACCTGCCCGGAACTTCGAGCCCGCCGGGGCGGGGCCCGGGGGCAGCACCCCTGGCGGGGCATGGGGGCGGAGCCCCCACTCCCTTGTTGTCCCTCCTGTCCATCCCCGCCTTCCGCCCGCCCCTCCCCGCCGCTAGGGTGCCGCCCGCCAGCCCCATGACCCGACTCGACAGCTACATCTTCCGCCAGCTCGCCCTTGCGCTGCTCGCCGTCACCATCGGCCTGGCGGCGCTGGTCTGGCTGACCCAGTCGCTCCGCTTCATCGAGCTGGTGCTGGACCGCGGCCTGTCCTTCCTCGTCTTCATCGAGCTGACCGGCCTGCTGCTGCCCAGCTTCTTCGCCGTCATCCTGCCCATCACCACCTTCGTGGTGACGCTCTTCGTCTATGTCCGCCTCGCCGCGGACCGCGAATTGGTGGTGATGCGCGCCGCCGGCCTCTCGCAATGGCGGCTCTCCCGCCCCGCCCTCGGCCTCGCCGCCATCACCGTCGGCCTCTGCTACTGGCTGAACCTGGACGTGGTCCCCGCCACCCAGGCCGCCTTCCGCGCCTGGCAGTTCGAGATCCGCAACCAGCTCGCCGCCATCCTGGTGCAGGAAGGCGTCTTCAGCTCGGTCGGCGACGACCTCACCGTCTATGCCCGCTACCGGGACAAGGACGGCACCCTGCGCGGCATCCTGGTGCATGATGCGCGGGAGCGCGGCGCCCCCGTGACCATCCTGGCGGAGGCCGGGCGCATCACCCCCACCCCCTCCGGCCCGCGCGTGACGCTGGAGAATGGCCAGCGCCAGCAGGTGGAACGGGTGCCGCCCCCCGCCGGCAGCCCACCCGGCACCCCCGCCACCACCCGCCTCTCCGTCCTCTCCTTCAGCGAGAACAGCGTGGACCTCGCCCGCACCAGCCGGGGGGAGGGGGACAGCCGCTACCGCAACGCCCAGGAACGCACCCTGGACGAGCTGCTGCACCCCGACCCGGCGGACAACGTCCCGGAACGCGACCTCCGCCGCTTCAGGGCGGAGGCGCACCGGCGCCTGACCGACCCGATCAACACCCTGTCCTTCTGCCTTGTCGCCCTGGCCACGGCGCTGACCGGGCAGTTCCGCCGGCATGGCGGCGGGCTGCGGCTCTTCACCGGCATCGCCGTAGTGGTGGCGCTGCTGGCCGCCGGGCTCATCGCCGGCAACCTGGCGGGGCGGCAGAATGCGATGATCCCGCTGCTCTGGCTGACCGCCATCCTGCCCGGCGTGGTCGCCGCCTGGACCATCGCCGGCATGCCCGGCCTGCCGCGGCACCGTCCCCGGCCCCCGGCGGCGGACCCGGCATGATGGCGGCCACCACCCTCACCCTCTATGTCGCCCGCCGCTTCCTCTCGGCGACCCTGGCGATGTTGGCCGGCCTCACCCTGCTCGTCGCCCTGTTCGACTTCATCGAGCTGCTGCGCCGCGCCGCCAACCGGCCGGAGGCGGGCTTCGCCCTGGTGGCGCAGATCGCCGGGCTGCGCCTGCCCTATGTCGGGCTGCAGATCCTGCCCTTCGCCATCCTGCTCGGCGGGCTGCTGGCCTTCTGGCGCCTCACCCGCTCCTCCGAACTCGTGGTGGCGCGGGCGGCGGGGATTTCCGCCTGGGGGTTCCTGTCGGGCCCGGTGCTGGTCGCGCTCGCCTTCGGCCTGCTCGGCACGCTCGCCATCTCCCCCCTCTCCTCCGCCATGCTCGCCCGGGCGGAGCGGCTGGACTACGCCTATCTCCGCGCCCAGGCCGGCATCACCGCCATCGCCGGCGGCCGGCTCTGGCTGCGCCAGGCGGATCGGGGGCTGGAGCCGCAGGGGGTGGCCATCCTCTCCGGCCGGCCCGTGGCGGAACGCGGCCCGGCCCGCGGCGCCGCCTTCGCGATGACCGATGTCAGCCTCTGGCGCCTTTCCGCCCAGGACCGGCCCCTGGCGCGGATCGAGGCGCCGCGCGCCCGGCTGCTGCCCGGCCGCTGGATCCTCGAGGGTGCAGTGACCTTCCGCGCCGACCACAGCGCTGGCCCGCCGCAGGAGCTGAGCTTCCCGACCGACCTGACCCCCAACCGGATCGAGGACAGCTTCGCCTCCCCGGACACGCTGAGCTTCTGGGCCCTGCCCGGCTTCATCGCGATTCTGGAGGAGGCGGGCTTCTCCGCCGTGCGCCACCGGCTGCATTTCCAGTCCCTGCTGGCGCTGCCGGCGCTGGCCAGCACCATGGCGCTGCTCTCGGCCGGCTTCTCCATGCGGTCCTCCCGCCGCGGCGGCACCGCGCAGATGGTCGCGGCCGGCGTCGCGGCCGGCTTCGCGCTCTTCGTGCTGGACAAGATCAGCGGCGAATTCGGGGAGGCCGGCACCCTCCCTGTGCAACTGGCCGCCTGGGCGCCTAGCATGGCAGGGTTGCTGCTCGCCCTCGCCCTGCTGCTGCATCTGGAGGATGGATGATTCTGCGGAAGCTAGCTGTGTCGGCGGCGCTGGCCGGCTTCTTCTGCCTCCCCTCGGGCGGGCCGGCCCGGGCGCAGATCGACGCGCCCTCTCTCACCCCGCGGGACCCGGCGCCCTTCTCCGGCCCGCAGCCCGCGCCGGCGCCGTCCCGCCGCGCCGGCCGCCTCGGCGGCGGGGCGGAGCCGTCGCCGGAGGACAGCAACGCCCCCGTCACCTTCACCGCGGAGGAGGTGGAGTACGACCGTGAGCGCGGTGTGGTCACCGCCCGCGGCCGGGTGGAGGCCTGGCAGGGCGAGCGCATCCTGCGCGCCGACGAATTCACCTACGACCGCAACACCGGCGTCGCGACCGCCCGCGGCAACGTCCAGCTGTTGGAAGCCGACGGCACCGTCCTCTTCGCCGACACCGCGGAGCTGAAGGACCGCTTCCGCGACGGCGTGCTGACCGGGGTGCGCGCCCTGCTGGCCGCCAATGCCCGCATGGCCGCCAATGGCGCCCGCCGCACCGGCGGCACGGTGAACGAGCTCGGCCGCGTGGTCTATTCCAGCTGCGACCTCTGCGAGGACGACCCGACCGCCCCGCCGCTCTGGCAGGTGCAGGCGCGCCGGGCGGTGCAGGACAAGGAGTCGCAGCGCATCACCTACCGGGACGCGACGGTGCGCTTCTTCGGCGTGCCGCTGCTCTACACCCCCTATCTCTCGCATCCGGAGCCGGGGCTGCCCCGCGCCTCCGGCTTCCTCTTCCCCACCATGGGCATCACCCGCTTCCTCGGTGCCTATGTCGGCTTCCCCTATTTCTGGGCGATCGACGACAGCCAGGACCTGCTGGTGACGCCGATGTTCTCCGCCCGGCAATACCCCAATATCGGCCTCGAATACCGCCGCATGTTCAATTCCGGGGAGATCACCGGCAGCGCCTCCATCGGCGGCCTCTCCGGCAAGGACAATGACGGCAAGGAGGAGCTGGCCGGCCACATCTTCCTGAAGGGCCGCTTCGCGCTGGACGAGCACTGGCGCGCCGGCTTCGACCTGAACCGGGCCAGCAGCGAGCTCTATCTCCGCACCTTCCGCTACGAGTACCGGCGGGTGCTGACCAGCCAGGCCTATACCGAAGGCTTCTGGGGCACCGAGGGCTATGCCCGCTTCGACGCCCGCGCCTATCAGGGGCTGCGCACCTCGGACGACACCCGCCAGGTGCCCTATGTGCTCCCCAACCTCTACTACGAGATGGCGCCGCGCGGGCGGGTGGCTGGCGGCTTCCTCACCGCCGACATCAGCGGCCTCGGCATCTATCGGGAGATCGGCAGCTTCAGCCAGCGCCTCGCCACGCGCGTGAGCTGGGAACGGCCGGAGCTGGACAATTACGGCGGGCTCTGGACCTTCAAGCTGCAGGGCGACGTGCTCGGCTACCGCGCCCGCGGCCAGCAGGAGAGCCCGACCAACCTGCCGGAGGCCAATGGCTCCCGCGGCGTCGCCAATATCCGGGCCGCAGTGGATTGGCGCATGCCCTTCGTCCGCCCCGCCGGGGAGTGGGGCAGCCAGACCATCGAGCCGCGGGTGCAATTCGTCACCGGCCCGCGCATGGGGCCGCAGCGCGAGATCCCGAACGAGGACAGCGTCGATTTCGAATTCACCGACGCCAACCTCTTCGCCCTGAACCGCTTCACCGGCCGGGACCGGCAGGAGGGCGGGACGCGGGTGGATACCGCCATCCGCGCCGCCTGGGACTTCCCGAATGGCGGCCAGGTGGAGGGGCTGGTCGGCCGCTCCTTCCGCCTCGACGACGACATCTTCAGCCCCTATCCGGGCTCGGGCCTCGACCGCCGCGGCTCCGACTACGTGGCGCGGCTGCGCGTGGCGCCGACGAGCTGGTTCGAGGTGCTGGGCCGCGTCCGCACCGATGGCGAGCGCTGGACGCAGCGCCGGCTGGCCGACACCACGGCCACCGTCTCGCTCGGCCCGGTGGCGGTCTCCGCCGGCTATCTCTACGCCCCGCCGGTGCCCTACCTCCTCCCGACCCGTTCGCGCGACGAGGTCTCGCTCGGCGTCTCGGCCAGGCTTGGCCAGTACTGGCGGGCCTCGGCGGCGGGGCGCTACGACCTCGGCATCGGGCGGATGGTGCTGCTCACGGGCAGCGTCGGCTACGAGGATGAGTGCTTCATCCTGGAAGGCCGCTTCCTCAAGCGCTTCGCCGAGGACCCGACGACCAACACCACCTATCCGGCGAATACGGTGGTGCTGGTCAGGATCGGGCTGAAGACGATCGGCGACTACTACCTGCGGGCGCTGTAGCCGCCGGGCCTGACGCGCGGCGGCGGCTTCGGGCCCATCACCGCGTCGATCTCGGCCTTGGCGCGGTTCAGCGCATCGGCCAGCGTCACCACCAGGGAATCGCGCGTCACCTCCCGCGGCTGGCCGCGATTGGGCGGCGGGACGATGGTGACGCTGAAGCCGGCCTTGCCGTTGTCCACCACCTCCAGCCGGTGCAGGCGATATTCCCGCGTCTGAACCACCTGCAGTTTCGGCATCCCCACTCTCTCCATCCATCCCCAGGGCATCCCCGGGCCGCGCGGCATCGCCGACGATCCGGACCATGCGACAACGAAAACCCGGAGCGGCGCCACGCCGGCACGATCCGGGTGAAGCCGCCCCGAACCGGCCGGCCCCGTCCCGGGCGCCGCCGCGGCGGCGCCGTCCGGCCGGGAGTCCGGCCAGATCGGCAATCGGCTTGCTGCGCCGCGATTGCGGCAAATCTCGGGGCAAGCTGCGGCGCCACTCTGGCGCCGCGGATGCTGCAATGCAACAGACCGGCGCTGCCTCAGCCGGCCTCGGCCCAGCCCAGTCGCCGCTCGTAGTGCTTGTGGTACTTGTCGGTGATCAGCGCGGTCTTCACCACCACGCAGATATCCGTGGTGTTGAAGGGCCGGTCCAGCACCGCCCCATCTCCGACGAAGCCGCCGAGGCGCAGATAGCCCTTCACCAGCGGCGGCAGCTCGTTCTGCACCGCCCGCAGGTCGAGCCGCGCGGGGTCGAGCCGCGCCATCTCCACATGGCGCTCCGGCAGGGCGCGCGGCCGCAGCGGCTCCGGCGCCAGGTGGTGCGCGTGCAGATAGGTGAGCACCGGCGCCAGCGCGTCGAGATCCGTGCCATGCAGGCTGGCGCAGCCGAACATCAGGTCGATCTTGTGGCGGAAGACATAGGCGGCGATGCCGCGCCAGAGGAGCTGTAACGTGCCGCGGGTGCGGTGGTCCGCCTCGACGCAGGAGCGGCCGAGCTCGAGGATCTCGCCCGGCAGGGCCAGCAGCGGGCCGATGTCGAATTCGCTGGCGGTGTAGAAGCGGCCGATCCGGGCGGCGGCGCTGCGGCGGATCAGCCGGTAGGTGCCGACGACGGCATCCGGCCCCTGGCCTCGCTCATGGTTGATGACCAGGAGGTGGTCGGCCACCGCGTCGAATTCGTCGATGTCGCGGCGGGCGCGGATCGCGGCGGCATCCGCCTGGGCGCCCATCTCCTCGTAGAAGACGCGGTAGCGCAGCGCCTGGGCGGCATCCACCTCCGCCGGCGTCGTGGCGATGCGGACGCCCAGATGGCCGGCCCGCAATTCCCCGAAGCCGGCTTCCTCCCCCGTCCCGCTCATTCCTGGCGCTGCGGCTTGCCGCGGGGGCGGACGGGGGCGGGGGCTTCCGGCTGCCGCCGCCCGAACAGCTCGAGCCGCGTATCCTCGAGCCGGAAGCCGAGATCGCCGGCGATCCGCCCGAGCAGGGCTTCCAGCCGCTCATCGGCGAATTCGATGACCTTGCCGGTATCGACGTCGATCAGGTGGTAATGGTGGCCGCGATCCGCCTGGTCGTAGCGGGCGCGGCCGCCGCCGAAATCCCGCCGCTCCAGGATGCCCTTCTCCTCCAGCAGCCGGACGGTGCGATAGACCGTGGCGATGGAGATGCGGTCATCCCGCGCGATGGCGCGGCGGTACAGCTCCTCCACATCCGGGTGGTCGCTGCTTTCCGAGAGCACGCGCGCGATCAGCCGGCGCTGTCCCGTCATCTTCAGGCCGCGCTCGATGCACAGCCTTTCGATGCGGGAGATCCCCTGGTCCTCGGTGAGGCTGGGCGTGTGCATGCGCGCGGTGATCTGGCTTTCCTGGCCCTGGGCAGCCTGCTGCCCAGGGCGGTTGCGGTGGGCGGTTGCGGTGGGCGGTTGCGGTGGCGGTCTCGGTGTTCCGTCTGCCTGGAACCGCGACCATAGCGCCGCGGCTGCGCCGCCACCATCGCCGAAGCGGGCGGCCGCGCCGCCGCCGGGTTAGCTTCCGGCCCGCCAGGGGGTCAAGCGATCAACTCTCCCGCCCGGCCGGAGGAGCGCCCGCCGTCTCAGCCCGCCGCCTTGGCGGCCGCCGGCGCCGGCTCTGCCCGCCGCGGCCCGCGCGCGGGGCGGCCGCGCGGCTTGGTGCCGAGGCCGATCTTCTTGGCCAGCGAGGAGCGATGCTTGGCGTAGTTCGGCGCCACCATCGGGTAGTCCGGCGGCAGGCCCCAGCGTTCCCGGTACTGGTCCGGCGTGAGGTTGTAGGAGGTCTGCAGATGCCGCTTCAGCATCTTCAGCTTCTTGCCGTCCTCCAGGCACACCAGATACTCCGGCGTGATCGATTTCTTGACAGGAACGGCCGGCTGCGGGCGTTCCGGCTGCGGCTTCGCCACCGGCTGCCCGACCGAGGCCAGGGTCCGGTACACATCCTGGATGAGGTTCGGCAGATCGGCCAGCGACACCGGATTGTTCGAGACATGCGCGGCGACGATTTCGGCCGTCAGTCCCAGGAGGTCGGCAGCGGGGGATTCTTCAGCCATCTGGCGTGTCTTCCTGTTCCAGGCCCGGGAGCTATACTGCTTCGTGTGGCCGTTTCGCAATGCGGCTTGTCGATTCGCGGGGGTAGATTATGGCGCCATACCTTCACGGGCAAGAAATCGCGGGGGATCGCCAGCTCGATATCACCGCCGAGACTTGCCCCATGACCTTCGTCCGCACCCGGCTTGCGCTGGACCGCATGGCGAGCGGGGAGACCCTGCTGGTGCGCTTGCGCGGCGAAGAACCACGCCGCAACATCCCCCGTACCGCCAGCGAACAGGGCCATGCGGTATTGGCAGAGGTCGCGGCACTGGATGGAACCGTATTGGTGCTTTTGCGCAAGAAATAACCGCCGCCTGCCCGGGCTTCCTCCTCTATAACGCCTTATCCCGCAAAGCGTTGTCGGCCGAAGGCGGCAGGGCGCGGCGCAGCACCAGCGCATCCCCGCCATCCGCATAGTAGCGCCGGCGGCGCCCGACCGGCAGGAAGCCCGCCCCGGCATAAAGCGCCTGCGCCGCTTCGTTGCTTGCCGCCACCTCCAGGAACATCGCCTCCGCCCCCAGCCCGGCGGCCAGGCCCAGCGCCGCGCCGAGCAGGGCGGCACCGCAGCCGCGCCGCCGCGCCGCCGGCACCACGGCGAGCGTCAGGATCTCCGCCTCCCCCGCCGCCGCCCGGGCCAGGATGAAGCCCCGCCCCGGCAGGTGCAGGGCGAAGGCGCCCGGCATCTCCAGCATCAGCCGCAGCGCATCGGCGCCCCAGGCCTCCTCGGGCGGGAAGGCGAGGCGGTGCAGCGCCGCCAGCGCCGGCGCCGCGGCCGCCCCGGCCGGCTCCGGATTCATCCCGGCAGCCTGACCGCCGGCGGCTCGGCATAGAGCGCGCGGAGCGGCAGCGGGGGCAGCCGGCCGGCCAGGCGCAGCGCGGCAACG
>NZ_JAMZIK010000156.1 GCF_024178315.1 Siccirubricoccus soli
GCGGGGTGCCATGGCCGTCGACCACGACGTGCCGCTTGGTGCCTGCTTTGCCGCGGTCCGTCGGATTTGGGCCGGTTGCCGCTCCCCCCTTTTCGCCGGAACAGAGGCGCTGTCCAGCGAGGCCCGGCTCCAGTCCAACTTGTCGGCGCCGTGCAGCCGCTCCAGCAGCACGCGGGTGCAGGCGAGCCCACACGCCTGCCGCCTGCCAGTCCCGCAACCGTCGCCAGCAGGTCATGCCCGACCCGCAGCCCATCTCAGCAGGCAGGTCTTCCCACTGGATGCCGGTCTTGAGGACGAAGCTGATGCCGGTCAGCGCCGCACGGTCCGAAATGGGCGGCCGACCTCCTTTCGGCTTGGGTCGGGGCGGCGGCAGCAAGGGCGCCACTACCTCCCAAAGACCACCAAAAACAAACGGACAAGCCATCCCGTCCCCAACGCACCAAGTCAGGTTTCGTCAGGGGCTCTAAGCCGCCAAAGCGGGATCGGTTGGGCTCCGCTCCCCTGTCCCGCTCCGGCTCATCGTCAGGTTCCGGCCGATCCGGCCTGGCCGATCAGGCCCCCAGCAGCCGCTTCAGCTTCCGCACCGCGCTGTCCGGCGTGGTGAAGACCGGCTTCCCCGTCGCCGCGGCCACCAGCGGGGCGGCGCGGGCCAGGCTGAACTGGGCCAGGGCGATGACGTCGCAATCCGCCAGCGACTTCGCCGCCTCGGCCGCCAGCCGGTCATGCTCCGCCGCGTCGCCGGCATCGAGGGCGGCGAGCGCACCCTCCGCCAGCTTCGGCACCACCGTCACGCCTTCCGGGAATTCCGGTGGCATGCTGTCCAGGGTCGGGGCGAAGGTGGCCAGCAGGCCGATGCGCTTCCCGGCGGCGCAGGCCTCCTCGATCATCGCCTCGTTCGGCTTCAGCACCGGCAGTGGGGCCTGGGCTTCCGCCACCGCCTCGATGCAGGGGCCGAAGGCGGAGCAGGTGAAGAGGATCCCCTCCGCCCCCGTGCCGGTCGCGTAGCGGGCCAGGGTCAGGAAGCGCTCCGTCATCCGCGCATCCAGCCGGCCGGCCCTGGCGAGGTCCGCCGAGAGGCTGGTGTCCAGCAGGTTCATCAGGGTCGCCTCCGGCCAGGCGCGGGCGAAGGCGGCCTCGATGGGCGGCGGGGAGTGGCGGAGGGCGTGGATCAGCGCGATGCGCATGACGGGCCCCTTACTTCGTCACGCAGCGCTTCAGCGGCGAGGGGAATTCGCTGCAATTGGGGAAGACGATCTCGTCCGGCCCGCGGCGTTCCACCCGCAGCACGTTCGGCCCGCCCTCGCAGCCGAAGCCGGCATCATTGGCCGGGCGGGGGCCGATGGCGCTCATCACCGGGGGGGCGGGGGTGAAACGGAATTCCAGCCCGCCATTGGGCGTCCCCGCCACCGTCTCGATATTGCGCTGGCGGTAGGCGACATCCAGCGGCGTCGCCCGCATCACCACGTCCCGGGTGAAGATCACCACCGGGCTGCCGAAGCAGGCGGGGGTGTCGTTGCCGTCGCCCGGGGGGAAGATGCCGCCGGTCCAGGCGCCGAAGCTCCATTCATGCGGCGGGCCGGGGCGTGGCTGCGCCCCCGCATCCAGCGTGGCCGAGAGCGGCAGCCCAAGGACCAGGAGCATCACCCAACGCCGCATGCTTCTCTCCGCACAAGTCACTGGGTTCTTCTAGCCCCCTTCCGGGCCGCCGGGAACCGAGGGCCCCGGCAGGGGGCCGCGCCGTTCCCCCGAACTCACGGTTTCCAGAGGCCCTTCGGCCTTTGCTGGGAGGGGGCTTGGGGGAGGGCAAAGCCCTTCCCCAACCCTAGGCCCGGGCCAGCACCGCCTTGGCCGCCCCATCCCGCACCGGCAGATGCACCAGCGCCGCGAAGGCCGCCGCCGCGATGCAGAGGGACCACATCAAATCGTAGCTGCCGGTCCGGTCGAAGATCAGCCCGCCCAGCCAGGCGCCGGTGAAGCCGCCGAGCTGATGGCCGAGGAAGACCAGGCCGAAGATCGTCGCCAGCCAGCGCGTGCCGAAATTCCGCGCGCAGAGCGCCACGGTGGGCGGCACGGTGGAAAGCCACAGCACCCCCATCGCGGCGGAGAAGATCAGCACGGAGGCGGTGGTCTTCTCGACGAAGAGGAACACCGCCATGACGACGCCGCGCAGCGCGTAGATCCCCACCAGCAGCCCGCGCCGCGACCAGCGGCCGGAGATCTCCCCGGCGCTCAGCGAACCCACCACGTTGAACAGCCCGATCAGGCTGATCGCCCCGGCGCCCACTGCGGCGGGCAGGTGGCAGGAGGCAACGAACCCCGGCAGGTGCACCGCCATGAAGGAGACGTGCAGCCCGCAGACCCAGAAGCCGAAGAAGAGGAACCAGAAGGAGGGGGTACGGAAGGCCCGGCCCAGCGCCGCCCGCGCCGTCTCCTCGGCCGGAGCGCCGGCCACCACGGGGGCCGGCCGGTCGTTCAGCGGCAGGGCGAGCGGGATCATTGCCAGGGAGGTCAGCGCGACCATCACCAGCGCCGCCTGCCAGCCGAAGCTGGCGATCGCGAGATGCGCCAGCGGCACCACCAGGAACTGCCCGAAGGAGGAGCCGGCGGTGCCGAGCCCGGTGGCACGGCCGCGCAGCGTCTCCGGCAGCAGGCGGGTAAGGCTGGCCATGATGACCGGCATGCCGGCGGCCGAGACCGCGGCGCCGACCGCGAGGCCGGCGAAGAGGGTGAAGACCAGCCGGCTATCCGTCAGCGCCATGCCGAGCACGCCGACGCATTGCAGCGCGGCGCCCAGCATCACCACCCGGCGGCCGCCGATGCGGTCCGCGAGCTGGCCCCAGAGCGGCTGGGTGAGGCCGTTCACCAGCACCTGCAGGGCGATGGCGAAGGAGAAATCCGCCGCGCCCCATTGCTTCGCCGTCGTCATGGGGGCGAGGAAGAGGCCGAAGCTCTGGCGCAGCCCCATGGCCAGCGCCGCGGTCATGACGCCGCAGGCCAGCAGCAGGCCGACCGCCACGGCGGGGCTCGCCCCCCTGCTTTCTCCTGGGGGCGTCGCCGCCCTGCCTGCACCTGCCATGCTGCGCATCCTCCGCGGCGTGCCGGCCAGAGCGCCGTCCCCGGGGCGCCGGGGCGCGGAAGGGGCGGGCGATGCCGGGTCCGAATGGTTACCTGGGCTGCTTGTGTCCCATTCCGCACCAGCCCGTTACAAGCCCGGGTGCCGCATGGCCCGGGGGCGGAGGCATGCGGCCGGCGCGGGGCAATGCGCCGTGAATTGCACCCCCGGCGCTGGTGTGCGAAGCCGCGCCCGGCTGCGAAGGACGAGGGAATGCTGCGAAGCCTCTATGACCGGGTGTTGCGGCTGGCCGGGCATCCGAAGGCGCCTGCCTGGCTGGCGGTGGTGAGCTTCGCGGAGAGCAGCGTCTTTCCCATCCCGCCCGACGCCATGCTGATCCCGATGTGCCTGGCGCGGCCGGAGCGGGCCTGGCGCTACGCGCTGATCTGCACCATTGCCTCGGTGCTCGGCGGCATCCTCGGCTATGCCATCGGCTACTACCTGTTCGAGGCGCTGGCCGAGCCGGTGCTGCGCGCCTATGGCCATGCCGATGCACTGCTGCGCTTCCAGGGCTGGTATGAGCGCTGGGGCGCCCTCGTCATCCTCATCAAGGGGCTGACGCCGATCCCCTACAAGATCGTGACCATCGCCTCCGGCGCGGCGCAGTTCAGCTTCCCCATCTTCCTCGCTGCCAGCATCGCGACGCGCGGGGCGCGGTTCTTCCTGCTGGCCTGGCTGATCCGCCGCTTCGGCCCGCCGATCCAGGGCTTCATCGAGAAGCGGCTGACGCTGGTGACGACGGCGGCCGCCGCCGGCATCGTGCTGGGGTTCCTGGCGCTGCGCTACGTGTGACCGGCTGCGGCAATGCGTGAAGGTGGCGTGGCGCATGGGCCGGCAGGGTCGCCTGGCCATCCCCTTCAGGCGCGCGGCTTGCACGCGATCAGCCGCGGCCGATCAGGCAGCGGCCCGGACCTCGTTCCGCATCCTCTCGACATCGCGGACCGGGGACAGACCGAACATCCGCCCATACTCCCGGGTGAATTGCGGCACGCTTTCATAGCCGACAGCATAGGCCGCGCTGCTTGCCGACTGCCCTTCGGCCGACATCAATCGCCGCGCCTCGATCAGGCGCAGCCGCTTCTGGAACTGCAGCGGCGACAGCGAGGTGATGGCCCGGAAATGCCGGTGGAAGCTGGAGGGACTCATCCCCGCCACATCGGCCAGCGCCTCGACCGGCAGGGGGCGGGCGAAGTCGCGTCGCAGCACGGCGATGGCGCGCGCCACGCGCTGGCTGGGCCCCTCGGGCCAACCCAGCCGGCGAATGGCCGGCCCGAGCCGCCCCGCCATGAGCCAGTAATGCATCTCCTGCAGCCGCAGCGCATGCAGCACCGGGTCGGGGTCCGACCGCTCCACCAGGCGCATCAGGCGCAGGGCGGCATCCGCCGTCTCCCCATCGGTCCGCTCGATGCGCACCGCCGGGCCCTCCTCGACCGGCGCGCCCTGCATCCGCAGCGCGAGGTCGGCAACGATGGCCAGGTCGAGCTCGAGCACGAAGGAGAGATAGGGGGCGACGAAGCTGGCGCAGGTGATCTGGCTGACGGTCGGCACATCCGCGGTGATCAGCAGCGAATCCCCGGCCCCGAAGCTGACGCTGTGCCGCCCCATGGTGACCTGCTTGCCACCCTGCAGCACCAGGCAGACCAGCGGCCGCGAGAGGTCGTGGATCAGCCCGCTCGGCGCCGTTGCGCGCACCGTCGCCAGGCCCGGCAGCGGCGTGGCCGCGTAGCCCGACTGGCCGGCATGCGCCTCGGTATGGCGGCGGACACAGCCAAGCAGGGTGCCTGTCATGCCGTCACCATAGCGGATCGGCGCGTGCCGGGGCTAGAGTTGAGAGGATCAGGCAAGCAAGGGCGAGCCGCGGGCAACATGGCCCGGCTTCCCGGGCCGATATTGGGACCACCCCAGTCAGAGGAGCCTGCCATGACCAAGATTTCGCTCGTCACCGGCGCCAGCCGCGGGCTTGGCCGCAACACCGCGCTCAGCATCGCGCGGCGCGGCGGCGATGTCGTCGTCACCTACCACAGCCGCAGCGTCGAGGCCGAGGCCGTGGTGGCGGAGATCGCCGCCCTGGGCCGCAAGGCGGTGGCGCTGCAGCTCGATACCGGCAGCACCGCCGGGTTTGCCGATTTCGCCAGCCGGCTGCGCGCCGCCCTGCGCGAGACCTGGCAGCGCGACAGCTTCGACCATCTCGTCAACAATGCCGGCCATGGCGACATGGCCATGATCGCCGACACCACCGAGGCGCAATTCGACCGCCTGGTCGATGTGCATTTCAAGGGCGTCTTCTTCCTGACCCAGGCGCTGCTGCCGTTGATCGCGGATGGCGGGCGGATCGTGAACCTCTCCTCCGGCCTCACCCGCTTCTCCCATCCGGGCTTTGCGGCCTATGCCGCCGTGAAGGGCGCGATCGAGGTACTCAGCGTCTACATGGCGAAGGAATTGGGCAGCCGGGGCATCGCGGTCAATGTCGTCGCGCCCGGAGCCATCGAGACCGACTTCCTCGGCGGCGCCGTGCGCGACATGCCCGACCTCAACAAGGTCTTCGCCGGGATGACGGCACTCGGGCGCGTCGGCGTGCCGGACGATATCGGCCCGATGATCGCGAGCCTGCTGGGTGAGGAGAATCGCTGGGTCAACGCGCAGCGGATCGAGGTCTCGGGCGGCCAGGCCATCTGACCCGGGCGGGGCAGGCCTCCGCCTGCCCCCAACCGCCTCATGCCATCGGCGGCTGGCGGAGTCCGTCAGCCCCGTGCGCGGTCGGAGGTGACGGCTAGCTGTTTGATCCCGGGGTTTGATGGGGCGGTCTTCCAGCAGGCGTGGAAGGACGCGCTATGGGCCCGGTTCATCATGGGAGCGCCACAACGACAGCGGCGATCCGTCGAGCGATCCAGCATAGTCAAGAGAGCCTGAGAGGGCTCGCCAGCCGCTACGGGGTCACCCCGAAGACCGTGGCCAAGTGGAGGAAGCGCACCTCCGTCTCCGACCGGCGCACCGGCCCTCAGGAGCCCAGATCGACCGTCCTGTCGGTCGAGGATGGACGCCCGAGGACATCAAGCAGATGCTGGCCAGCAAGCAGCCATTCCTCTGCCATGCTTTCGAGTTCGCC
>NZ_JAMZIK010000157.1 GCF_024178315.1 Siccirubricoccus soli
GGACCAACGGTCAGGTCGAGCGAATGAACCGAACCATCAAAGAGGCCACCGTCAAGCGGTTCCACTACGAGAGCCACCAGCAGCTCCGACAGCACCTGGCCAACGTCATCATCGCCTGCAACTTCGCCCGCCGGCTGAAGACCCTACGCGGCCTCACACCCTACGAAGCTATCTGCAAAGCCTGGACAGAGGAGCCGTCCAGGTTCATCCATGATCCGCACCACCAAATCCCGGGACCAAACAACTAGAAAACGCAAGATCTGGAACAGCCTCCGACCTGATGGATCACGGCGGGATCCATCAGGTCGGAGGCTGCTCTAGTTCCCCATGACACCGCCGCGCGGCACCGCAGGGCCTTCCGCAGCAAAGGGCGGCGCTGGCTGAACAGGCGCGGAAGGCTGCGTCAGCGCTTCGGCACGCGGCCCGGGTCGCTCGGCGCCAGCAGTGAGACATGGGCAGAGACGACCTTCCAACCCACCTCCGGCAGGCGGACCATGATCTTGGTCTCCCGCCCGATCAGGCCGGTGTCCTGGCGCTCATATTCCAGATGGGTGCAGGCGAAGTCCTGGCCGAAGGCGGTGATATGGACCTTCCGCGTAGCCCGCGGCGCGTAGCGGGCGACGGAGCTGCGGAAGGCCATGATGGCCTCGATGCCATAGAGGATTTCCGTGATGCCGAAGCGCACGGTGCGCGGATCCGACCAGAAGGTGTCGTTCAGCACGACGCCGTCATTGGCGGCGATGGCGGCCTCGTAGCGGTCGAAGACGGCGCGGGCCTCGGCGATCACCGCCGGGTCGTCGATCTGCATCTGCTCTCCTGGGTGTCGGTGTAGGTGAAGATGGGGGCTCCGCCCCCCGTGCCCCCGGCAGGAGGCCCGTCGCGGGCAGTGCCCGCGACCCTGCACCTCCACCGGGGAGGGGACCCCTCCCCGGACCCCGGTGGGGGTTGGGTGTCGCAGCCCAGCGGCGTGAAGCGGGGCGCCCCTGGGCCTAGGCCGCCAGCAGCTCCCGCGCCGTCCGCCCGTGATTCCCGAAGCGGGTGAAGCCGAAGCGGAGCTGCATGTCCTCCACCCGCCGCAGCGACTCATCCTGCAGCCAGAGGCGCAGCATCAGCCGGCGCCGCTCCGGCTCCGGGTAATCCTCGAAGCCGCGGCGGGCGTGCAGCACGGTGTAGTTGTTGGCGAATTGGATGTCGCCCGGCTGCAGGTGGAATTCCAGCATCAGCGCCGGGTCCAGCGCGATGCGGTCGAAGGCGTCAAGCGCCGCCTTGCCCTCCGGCGACAACGGGATGCCGCTGCGCTGCTCTGCCCTGGTGATGTAGGAGCGGGCGTAGCGCGCGCTGACCGTGCCGTCGCTGGCCCGGGCGAAGACCGGGATGGGCGCGCTGATGGGCGGCTCCCCCGGGCCCTGCTCGCCCTTGCGGTCATAGGGGAAGCCGGCTTCCAGCAGGGGCAGCGTCTCCGGCATCTCCGCCAGCAGCCGGTTGTAGATGGAGAGCGCGCTGGTCAGCAGCGTCTCGCCGCCGGATTTCGCCTGCCGCAGGCAGAACAGCGCCACGAGGTCCGAATTGTCGCAATGCATGGAAAGCTCCGCCCGCACCTGATAGGCGCGGACATCGCCGCCATAGGTCTGGCCGCGGTCATAGACGCCGGCCATCAGCTCCGCCGCGGCATTCTGCGTCACCGCCTCGCCCAGATAGGTGCCAATGCCCCAATGGGCGAGGCGCGCCTCCTCCTCCGTGTAGCGCGCCACCGGCAGGCCGCGCAGCAGGGCGACGCCGCGGCCGGTACGGAGCTGAGCACGGATGGCGGCCAGCAGCCCGGCCCAGGAAGGCAGCGGGAAATCCTCCCGGGTCACGGCGGCCATGGGCAGCCCGCGCGCCTGCACACTGGCCAGCGCGGCCTCCAGCTCGGCGATCTGCTCGGCAGTGAGCTGGAAGCGCCAGCCCGGATCGGCTTCCATCTCGGCGCGGGTCCAGGCGGCGGGTTCGGTGACGGGGTGGCGCGATTGCGGCATGGCGGACTTCCTCCTGGGGGCTGTCGTGCAGCCTTCTGCCCGCAGCCTTGCCCTGGCCCAGGCGGAAGTCCAGAGAGGGGCTATTCCGGCCGCAGCCCCATGCGCTGGACCACCTCGGTCCACTTCTGGAGCTCGGACTCGACATAGGCGCCGAAGGCCTCGGGCGAGCCGCTTTGCGGCTGGACGCCCTGGGCGGCGAGGGGCCCGGCGACGTCCGGGCGCGTCATGGCGGCACGCAGCGCGGCGTTCAGCCGCTCGACCACCGACTTCGGCGTGGCGGCCGGCGCCAGGATGCCGCCCCAGCTCACCGTCTCGAAGCCCGGCACGGTTTCGGCGATGGCGGCCAGTTCCGGCGCTTCCGGCACCCGGTCCCTGGAGGACACGGCAATGCCGCGCACCCGCCCGGCACGGTGGTGCGGCAGCAGCACCGGCACGGTATCGAAATTCACCGGAATGACGCCGGCGATGAGGTCGGCGGTGGAGGGAGAGCTGCCGCGATAGGGCACATGGGTCAGCTCCACGCCGGTCAGGCTCTTCAAGAGCTCCATCGCCATATGGCCGGCCGAGCCGATGCCGGCCGAGCCATAGCTCATCCGCCCCTGCATCTCCTTCACATAGCCGAGAAATTCCGGCACGTTGCGCACCGGCACATCCGGGTGCACCGCCATGATCTGCGGCACCACGGAGACCGCCATGACGGGGGCGAAGTCGCGCCGCGCATCATAGGGAGTGCGGCTGCCATAGAGCGCCGGGCCCATGCCGTTCGGCCCGGCATTCGCCATCAGCAGGGTGTAGCCATCCGGCGCGGCGCGGGCCACCAGCTCCCCGGCGATGAAGCCATTGGCGCCCGGGCGGTTCTCCACCACCACGGTCTGACCGAGTGATTCGGTCAGGTGCGGCGCCAGCATCCGGGCGATGATGTCGCTGGCGCCGCCCGGCGGGTAGGGGATGACGATGCGGATGGGGCGCTGCGGCCAGGGGGCCTGGGCCAACGCAGCCAATGGCAGCAAGGCGCCGCCGAGGACCAGGCCACGGCGGCGCATCGCCGCCTCAGCCGGCGGCGGCGACGGCGCGCTTCGCCATCACCGTGACGAGATGCGCCCGGTATTCGGCGCTACCATGGATGTCCCCGTTCAGCCCTTCCGGATCCTGCTTGATGCCGGCGACGGCATCGGGCGACCAACTGGCGGCCAGGGCCTTCTCCATCTCCGCCTGGCGGAAGACGCCGGGGCCGGCGCCGTTGATGGCGACGCGCACGCCGGACTTCGTCTTCGCCACGAAGGCGCCGGCCATGACGTAGCGGCTGGCCGGGTTGCGCATCTTGGCGTAGCCGGCCTTCTCGGGGATCGGGAACTCCACCGCCACCAGCAGCTCGCCCGGCTCCAGCGCCGTGGTGAACATGCCCTGGAAGAAATCATCCGCGGCGATGCGACGCTTGTCCGTCACGATGGTGGCGTCCAGCGCCAGCACCGCCGCCGGGTAGTCCGCCGCCGGGTCGTTGTTGGAGACGCTGCCGCCGATGGTGCCGCGGTTGCGCACCTGGGTGTCTCCGATGGTGCCGGCGAGCGTGGCCAGGGCCGGGATCGCAGCCTTCACCTCGGCGCTGTTCGCCACTTCCTCATGCTTCGCCAGGGCGCCGATGACCAGCTTGTCGCCCTCCCGCCGGATGCCGCGCAGCTCGGCGATGCCGGAGAGGTCGATGAGGGCGCTGGGCTTGTTCAGCCGGTGCTTCAGCGCCGGCAGCAGGGTCTGGCCGCCGGAGATCGGCCGCGCATCGGGGTCGGCCGAGAGGAGCTTCACCGCGTCGGCGATGGATGTCGGCTTGTGGTAGGCGAAATCATACATGGTCCGATCCCCTGCTCATTCCGCGGCCATCGCCGGCCGAGCTGCGTGGATGATGCCCCAGATCTTCGGCGGAGTCGCCGGCATCTCGATATGGCGCACCCCGTAGCTCTTCAAGGCGTCCACCACCGCATTCATCACCGCGGGCGGCGAGCCGATGGCCCCCACCTCCCCGCAACCCTTCACCCCGAGGGGGTTGTGGGTGCAGAGGGTGGTGTGGGTGGCAACGCCCACCGCCGGCAGGTCCTCCGCCCGCGGCAGGCAGTAATCCGCCATGCTGCCGGAGAGAAGCTGGCCGGAGGCGTCATAGACGCAATTCTCCAGCAACGCCTGGCCGATGCCCTGGGCGACGCCGCCCTGCACCTGGCCTTCCACGATCATCGGGTTGATCACCCGGCCGACATCGTCCACGGCGGTGAAATTCACCACCTGCACATGGCCGGTATCGGGGTCGATCTCGACCTCCGCGATGTGGCAGCCGCCAGGATAGGTGAAGTTCTTCGGGTCGTAGAAGGCGGTTTCCTCGAGGCCCGGCTCCAGCTCCTCGATCGGGTAATTGTGCGGCACATAGGCGGCCAGGCTGATCTCGGCCAGCGACTTGGTCCGGTCCGTGCCAGCGACGCGGAAGGTGCCACGCTCGAATTCGATGTCCTCGACCGAGGCTTCCATCAGATGCGCGGCGATCTTCTTCCCCTTGGCGACGATCTTGTCCATCGCCTTGACCATGGCGCTGCCGCCGACGGCCAGGCTGCGGCTGCCATAGGTGCCCATGCCGAAGGGCACCTTGGCGGTGTCGCCATGCACCACATCCACCTGGGCGACGGACACGCCGAGCCGGTCGGCGACGAGCTGGGCGAAGGTGGTCTCATGCCCCTGGCCATGGCTGTGGGCGCCGGTGAGGACGGTGACGCTGCCGGTGGGGTGGACGCGGATGGTGCCCACTTCGTAGAGCCCGGCGCGGGCGCCGAGCGAGCCGACCACGGCGGAGGGCGCGATGCCGCAGGCCTCCAGATAGGTGGAGCAGCCGATGCCGCGCAGCTTGCCGCGCTTCGCCGCCTCGGCGCGACGGCCCTCGAAACCGGCCCAATCCGCCGCCTTCAGCGCGGCGTCCAGCGTCGCGGTGTAGTCGCCGCTGTCATATTGCAGGGCGACCGGCGTCTGGTAGGGGAAGGCGTCGTTCGGGATGAAATTGCGCCGGCGGATCTCGATGCGGTCGATCCCCGTCTCCGCCGCGGCGATGTCCACCAGCCGCTCCAGCAGATAGGTCGCCTCCGGCCGTCCCGCGCCGCGATAGGCATCGACCGGCACGGTGTTGGTGAAGACCGCCTTCACCTCGCAATAGATGGTCGGCGTGGTGTACACGCCCGCCAGCAGCGTGGCGTAGAGATAGGTCGGCACGCAGGGCGCGAAGGTGGAGAGATAGGCGCCCATATTGGCCTGCGTGTGCACCCGCAGGCCGAGGAACTTGCCGTTCGCATCCAGGGCGAGCGAGCATTTCGTCACATGGTCGCGGCCATGCGCGTCGGACATGAAGCTCTCGGTGCGCTCGGCCGTCCACTTCACCGGTCGGCCGAGCTTGCCGGCGGCCCAGGTGACGATCGCCTCCTCCGCATAGTGGTAGATCTTGCTGCCGAAGCCGCCGCCGACATCGGGCGCGACGACGCGGAGCTTCGACTCCGGGATCTGCAGCACGAAGGCGCCCATCAGCAGCCGGATGACATGCGGGTTCTGGCTGGTGGTGTAGAGGGTGTAGTCGCCCGTGGTGGCATCGTACTCGCCGATCGCCGCGCGCGGCTCCATGGCGTTCGGCACCAGGCGGTTGTTGGTGGTCTCGAAGGTCACCACCTTGGCGGCGGCGGCGAAGGCCGCATCGTTCACCGCCTTGTCACCGATATGCCAGTCATAGCAGATGTTGCCGGCCACGCCCTCATGCACCTGCGGCGCGCCGGGGGCCTGAGCGGCCTCCATGGTGGCGGCCGCGGGCAGCACCTCATATTCCACGGCGATCGCCTCGGCGGCGTCCTTCGCCTGGGCGCGGCTCTCGGCGATGACGACCGCGACCTGGTCGCCGACATGGCGCACCTTGCCCTCGGCCAGCATCGGGTGCCGCGGCTCGGCCATCGGCGAGCCGTCCTTGTTGTGGATCTGCCAGCCGCAGGGGATGCTGCCGAGCGCCGCCGTGTCGGCGCCGGTGAACACCGCCAGCACGCCCGGCATCGCGGCCGCCGCCGCGGTGTCGATCGAGGTGATCTTCGCATGCGCATGCGGGCTGCGGAGGATGTAGGCATAGGCCTGGCCGGGCCGGTTGATGTCGTCCGTGTACTGCCCGCGGCCGGAGAGGAAGCGCAGATCCTCCTTGCGCTTCACGCTGGCGCCGATGCCCTCGAAGGGTGTCACCACGTTCATGGTCCTGCTCCCCCCGCCCCGGCGCAGCGTGGCGCGGGGCTGAATTGCTTCTTCACCCGGCCTTGGCGGCCGTTGATGGTCAGCCCCGGCCGGGCCCGCACGAAGGCAGGCCCTTCCGGCTCATTCGGCGGCCGAGGCCAGCTCCGAGCGGCGGCCGTGCATCACCTCCTGCGCGGCGGCGATGGCCTTGACGATGTTGTGGTAGCCGGTGCAGCGGCAGAGATTGCCCTCCAGCCCCTCCCGGATCTCCTTCTCGGAGAGGCCCTGCGGGTGCTTCTGCACCAGGTCGATGGCGGACATCACCATGCCGGGCGTGCAGAAGCCGCATTGCAGGGCGTGATACTCGCGGAAGGCTTCCTGCATCGGGTGCAGGGTGCCGTCGGGCTTCGCCAGCCCCTCGATGGTGGTGACGTTGGCGCCATCGGCCTGCAGCGCCAGCATGGTGCAGGACTTCACGCTGTCGCCATTCACATGCACGACGCAGGCGCCGCACTGGCTGGTGTCACAGCCCACATGGGTACCGGTCAGCCGCAGCTTCTCGCGCAGCAGCTCCACGAGGAGGGTTCGCCCCTCCACCTCGACCGTGCTGGTCTTGCCATTCACGGTCAGCGTCACTTGCGGCATGCCGCGCCTCCCCCAAGAGTCTGCACCGGCGCGGCCGGGGGGCCGCGCGCCTGGGTGAAAGGTTGCCCCGGCCCCGCCTTCCGTCAAGCGTCACGACATGAAGGTGGCCGGATCAGCGGCGAGGCCCGGTCTCCGGCACGCTGCCGCCCGGGCGGTGCGGCGGCGCGGCAGGCGGCACCACGGTCCCGGGCGCTGGAATCAGCCGTTTCCTACCCCTGGTCGCCAGCACCAGGACGCCCAGCACCACGGTGCCGAGCGGCCACAGCGTCCACAGCACGGCGAAGGCCGAAAGCCCGAACAGGCCGGCCCCCATGGCCACGTCCGGATCCGGCCCCGACATGTAGTTGCTGACCAGCGCGCAGGTGCCGAGGCTGGCCGCCAGCATGAGGAGCTGAAAGCCGAAGAAGAAGCGCTTCACGACGCGGCCGAACAGGCCGCGCCGCTCGCGCACCTCCACCAGGACCGGCGGCGCCGAGGCCATAGGTGGCGCGGTCATCCGTGCCAAGCGCCGCCCCGGCCGTCAGGCCGGGACGACCAGCTCCCCGACCGCGGCCGCCAGCGGGTTCTCCGCATCCGGCAGGCTGTGCAGGTGGCAGGCCGCCACATGCCCCGCCCCGGCCGTGGCCGGCTGGGCCAGCTTCGGCTCCTCCACCCGGCAGCGGTCGAAGGCATAGGGGCAGCGGGTATGGAAGCGGCAGCCCTTGGGCGGGTTGATCGGGCTCGGCACGTCGCCCTTCAGGATGATGCGCTGGCGGCTCGCCCCCGGCTCCGGCACCGGCACCGCGGAGAGCAGCGCCTGGGTATAGGGATGCTTCGGCGCGGCGAAGAGGCTGCGCTTCGGCGCCACCTCCACGATCTTGCCGAGATACATCACGGCCACGCGATGCGTCATATGCTCGACGATCGCGAGGTCATGGCTGATGAAGAGCAGGGCGAGGCCAAGCTCCTGCTGCAGATCCTGCAGCAGGTTCACGATCTGCGCCTTCACCGAGACGTCGAGGGCGGAGACCGCCTCGTCGCAGACGATGAGGTCGGGCTCCGCCGCCAGCGCCCGGGCGATGCCGATGCGCTGGCGCTGGCCGCCGGAGAATTCATGCGGCCAGCGGTTCACCGCATCCCGCGGCAGGCGCACCGTGTCCATCAGCTTGGCGACGCGCTCGTCCAGATCCCTGGAGTCCTTCGCCAGGCCGAAATTGCGGATCGGCTCCGCCAGGATGTCCTTCACCTTCATCCGCGGGTTCAGCGAGCTGAAGGGATCCTGGAACACCACCTGCACCCGGCGCCGCAGGGGCCGCAGGCTGCCGGCCGGCATGTCGTCGATCCGCTTGCCGTCCAGCACCACCTGGCCGGAGGTGATGTCGAAGAGGCGGAGGATGGCCTTGCCGACGGTGGACTTGCCGCAGCCGGATTCGCCCACCAGCGAGAGGGTCTCGCCCTTCTCGATGCTGAAGGAGACGCCGTCCACCGCATAGACATAGCCGGTGGTGCCGCCGAAGAAGCCGGCCTTGATCGGGAAATGCTTCTTCAGGTCGCTGACTTCGAGGAGCTTGGTCATGCCGCGAGCGCCTCCTCCTTCAGGGCATAGTGGCAGGCGGCGACATGGCCTGGCGCCTTCTCCTCCAGCGCCGGCGCCACCTGGCGGCAGAGATCCGTGGCATGCGGGCAGCGGGTAGCGAAGACGCAGCCCGGGATCTTCGCCTTCAGGCTCGGCACCAGGCCAGGAATCTCGGCCAGCCGCGTCTCCTCCCCATGCAGGGAGGAGCCGAGCTTCGGCATGGAGCCGAGCAGCCCCTGGGTATAGGGGTGGCGCGGCGTGCGGAAGAGCGGACCGACCGCCGCCTCCTCCACCTTCCGCCCCGCATACATGACGATGACGCGCTCCGCGACCTCCGCCACCACGCCAAGGTCGTGGGTGATGAGGACGATGGCGGCGCCGACGCGGTGCTTCAAATCCCGCATCAGCTCCAGGATCTGCGCCTGGATTGTCACGTCGAGCGCGGTGGTCGGCTCATCGGCGATCAGCAGCTTCGGGTTGCAGGCGAGCGCGATGGCGATCATCACGCGCTGCCGCATGCCGCCCGAGAGCTGGTGCGGATACTCCTTCACCCGCCGCGCCGGCTCCGGGATGCCGACCAGGGTCAGCATCTCGATCGCCTTCTGCTCTGCCTGACTGGCCGAGAGGCCCTGGTGCAGGCGGAGGGTCTCGCCGATCTGCCGCCCCACGGTCAGCACCGGGTTCAGGCTCGTCATCGGCTCCTGGAAGATCATGCTGATCTCGTTGCCGCGGATCTGCCGCATCTCCCGGTCGGAAAGCTTCAGCAGGTCCCTGCCCTGGAACCGGATGGCGCCGGCGATCTTGCCCGGCGGCTCCGGGATCAGCCGCAGGATGGACATGGAGGTGACGGACTTGCCGCAGCCGCTCTCGCCGACGATGGCAACCGTCTCCCCCGCATTGACGTGGAAGGAGACGCCATCGACAGCGCGGTTGACGCCGTCCGGTGTACGGAAATGCGTCTGCAGGTTCTCGACTTCGAGCAGGGCCATGGTTCAGAGCCTCTTCGCCATGCGCGGATCGAGCGCGTCGCGGAGCCCGTCGCCGAGCAGGTTCACGGCGAGGACGGTGATGGACAGGAAGATGGCAGGGAAAAAGACGATATAGGGCTTCACCTGCCAGAGCGCCCGGCCTTCCGCCATGATGTTCCCCCAGGAGGGGATGATGGGCGGGGTGCCGGCGCCGATGAAGGAGAGGATCGCCTCCACGATCATCGCGCTGGCGCAGATATAGGTGGCCTGCACGGTGATGGGTGCCAGGGTGTTGGGCAGGATATGCCGCCAGATGATGACCGGCGTACGGGTGCCGGCCGCCACCGCCGCATCCACATAGGGCTGCTCCCGCAGGCTCAGCACCACGCCGCGGACGAGGCGGGAGACGCGCGGGATCTCCGCGATGGTGATGGCGATGATGACGTTCTGCACCGAGCCGCGGGTCAGCGCCATCAGCGCGATGGCCAACAGGATGGGCGGGATGGACATCAGCCCGTCCATGATCCGCATGACGATGCTGTCCGCCCAGCGGACGAAGCCGGAGACCATGCCGATGGCGAGGCCGATGACGGAGGACAGGATCGCCACCGAGAAGCCGACCAGCAGCGAGACCCGGGCCCCGTAGAGCACACGGGAATAGACGTCCCGGCCCAGCATGTCGGTGCCGAACCAGTACATGGCGGAAGGCTCGCGGGTGCGCCGCGCCGGCGCCAGGGCGGTGGGGTCCACCGTCCAGAGCAGGGGCGCGAAGACCGCGATGGCCAGCATGATCAGCAGCAGCCCGCCGCCGACCGCGATGGTGGGGTTGCGCCGGAGGAAGCCGATGAAGCCCTTCCGGGCCTTCACCGGCGGCAGCACATCCGGCATCTGGGGCGCCGCGGCGACGCTCTCGCGCGTCACCTCGGGCCGGGCAAGGACGGTTGCGGAGGCCATCAGTACCGGATCCTCGGGTCGAACAGGGTGTACATCAGGTCGATCGCCAGATTGACGATGACGTAGATGAAGCTGAACAGCAGGATCACGCCCTGGATCACGGGGTAGTCCCGCCGCAGGATCGCATCCACCGTGAGGCGCCCGAGGCCGGGGATGGCGAAGACGCTCTCGGTCACCACCGCGCCGCCGATCAGCAGCGCCACGCCGATGCCGATGACGGTGACGATCGGCACCGCCGCGTTCTTCAGCGCATGCAGGAAGAGGATGCTGCGCTGCCCGGCGCCCTTGGCGCGGGCGGTGCGGATGTAGTCCTGCTGCAGCACTTCCAGCATGGTCGCCCGGGTGATGCGGGCGATCAGGGCGATATAGACGCCGCCCAGCGCGATGGCCGGCAGGATGAGGTTCTCCAGCCAAGGGAAGAAGCCGTTGCTGAAGGCCGTGTAGCCCTGCACCGGCAGCCAGTCGAGCTCCAGTGCGAAGACATAGGCGAGCAGGTAGCCGACGACGAAGACCGGGACGGAGAAGCCCATCACCGCGAAGCCCATCACCGCGCGGTCGATCAGCGTGCCCTGCTTCCAGGCAGCGACCACGCCCATCGGCACGGCGATGGCGACGGCGAGGCAGAGCGTCAGGATCATCAGCGAGAAGGTCGGCTCCAGCCGCTGCTGGATCATCGTCGTGACCGGCAGGTTGGTGAAGATCGAGACGCCGAGATCGCCCTGCAGGATGCGGAAGACCCATTCGCCGAACCGCACCAGGAAGGGGCGGTCCAGGCCGAGGGAGGCGCGGATGCGCTCCACATCGTCGGGCGTGGCCTGGTCACCGGCGATGACCGCGGCCGGGTCGCCCGGCGCGATGTAGAGCAGCGAAAAGACGAACAGCGCGACGATCGCCATGACCGGGATCGTCGCCAGGATTCGTCGCACGATATAAGCGAACATTGCGCGTTACTCCCCGCGCTTCAGGACTTCGACACGCCCCAGAAGAAGGGCAACGGCCCCTTCACCACCCCGCTGACGTTGCGCCGCCATGCCTGGTAGCCAAGGAAGAAGCCGGTAGGGGCATAGACCACATTCTCCAGCGCGACGCGATTCAGCTTGCCCATCACCACTTTCTCCGCGGCCAGGTCCGGCGCGTCGAACCATTCGGCGACCGCCTGTTCCACAATCGGGATGTTTGGCCAGCCGAACCAGGCACCGTCGCCATTGGCGCGGATGGCGTTGTAGGCGGCCGGGTTCACGCAATCCGCCCCGGCATGCCAGCTGTGGAACATGGACCAGCCGCCCTGCCCCACCGGATTCTTCATCGCCCGGCGCTGGCCGACCGTGCCCCAGTCGGTCGCTACGAAATCCACATTCATGCCGAGCCGCTTCAGCAGGTCGGCGGTGACGTCGCCCATCGACTTGGTGATCGGCTGGTCCTGCGCGACGAGGCAGGTGACCGGCTGGCCGCTATAGCCGCTCTCGGCCAGCAGCTTCTTCGCCGCGTCGAGGTTGCGCGGCCCCTTGAGGACCTCGCCGCCTTCCTCGGTGTAGAGCGGCGTACCCGGGGTGAAGTAGCCGGGCAGCGCCCGCCACAGGTTGTTGTCGTCGCCGACCAGGGCGCGCATGTAGTCCTCCTGGCTCATCGCCATGAGGACGGCCTGCCGCGCCTTCAGGTTGCTGAAGGGCGGGGTCAGGTGGTTCATGCGGAAGCTGCCGATATTGCCGAGCGGATCGGCGATGTCGACGGCGATGTTGCGGCTGCGCTTCAGCGTCGGGATCAGGTCGGTGATCGGGTTCTCCCACCAATCCACCTCGCCGTTCTGCAGCGCGGCGGAGGCGGTGGCGGGGTCCGGCATGACATGCCATTCGATCCGATCGACCATCGCCCGCTTGCCGCCGGCAAGCCAGGAGGCCGGCTCCTGCCGCGGCACATAGCCGTCGAATTTGCCGAAGGCCGCGCGCGCACCAGGCACCCATTCGTTGCGGAGGAAGCGGAACGGGCCGCTGCCGACATAGTCGCTGATCTGGGTGAAGCTGTCGGTCTTCGCAATCCGCTCCGGCATGATGAAGCAGATCGGCGTGTTGGTCTTGCCCAGCGCGTAGGTCAGCTTGGGGTAGGGCTTCTTCAGCACCCAGCGGAGGGTGCGGTCATCCACCGCCACCAGCTCCTGCTGGATGACCTTCAGCATCTGCCCCATCGGGTCACGCGGCATCCAGCGGGTGATGCTGGCGACCACGTCCTTGGCCAGCACCGGCTCGTTGTCGTGGAATTTCAGCCCGGGACGCAGCCGGATGGTCCAGGTCAGGCCATCGGGGGAGACCTCCTCCCCCTCTACCATCTGCCGCTGCACGGCCAGCTTCTCGTCCACGCCATAGAGCGTGTCCCAGACCATGGCCGAAGCGTTGCGGACGACGTACTGGGTGCCCCAGATCGGGTCGAAATTCGCCAGGTTGGCCTGCGGCACGAAGCGCAGGGTCCGCGCCGCCGCCCCCTGGGAAAGTGCCGGGCCGGCCAGGCCGGCCATGCCGCCAAGAGCGCCGGCCGCTGCCGTCGCTTTCAGGAAATTCCTCCGCTCCATCGTCTCTTTGCCCCCAGCTTCCATGCCAGGCGCGGTTCCCATGCGCCCGGTTCAGTATCAGCCTGCCTCAGCCTTGGGCATTGCGCCAGCGCCCAACGCTGGAGGCAAGCCGCGGAAGGGGTGGGCCGCGGTAACGGACGGGGTGGCTTGCATGCCCCGTGCCAGTCACGGGGGCGTCAGCCCCGCTTCACACCCCAGAACAGCGGCGGGCCGCCGGTGACGAGGCCGGTCAGGCTGCGCCGGTAGGCCTGGGGCGGCCGCAGCAGGCCGAGCGGAATGAAGGGGGCCTCCTCCCAGACCAGCATCTGCAGCTCCTCGGCGATCCGCTTCTCCGCCGCCTGGTCGGCGGCCTCGAACCAGGCGTCGCGCAGCGCCTCCCGCCGCGGGCTGGTGGCCCAGCCGATCCAGCCCTCCTGGCCGTTGCCGCGCAGCGGCTGGTGGCTGCCGGGCACCGAGACGTCGAGGCCTTCCCAGGTGGTGCAGAAGATGTTCCAGCCGCCCTGCTCCGGCGGCTCCTTCTTCGCCCGCCGTTGCACCAGCGTGCCCCAGTCCATCGCCTGGAGGTCCACATTCATGCCGATGCGGCGGAGCGTGTCGGCACAGACCTCCGTCAGGGCGTTCAGGGTGGGGAAGTCGCTGGGAGCGAGGATGACGACCTTCTGGTTGCGGTAGCCGGCGGCGGCCAGGGCGCGCTTCGCCGCCTCCGGGTCGCGCGGGCCGGTCAGCACCTCCAGCCCCGCCGCATTGGCCAGCGGCGTGCCGGGCGTAAACACGCCTGCCGGCACGGTCCAGAGCGAGGTGTCCTCCCCGAGCGCCGCCTGCATGAAGGCGCGCTGGTCGATGGCGGGGAAGATGGCGCGGCGCACCGCCGGGTTGTCGAAGGGCGGGTGCAGGTGGTTGAAGCGCAGCATGCCGAGCGCGCCGGCGGTGTTCACCACCTCCACCGCGATGTCGCCATTGCGCTTCAGCACCGGCAGCAGGTCGGCCAGCGGCGTCTCCCACCAATCCACCTCATTCGCCTGCAGCGCGGCGGCGGCGGTGGCGGGGTCCGGCATCACGTGCCATTCCACACGGTCGAAATTCACCACCTTGCCGCCGGCGAGGAAATCCGGCGGCTCGTCCCGCGGCACGTAATGCGGGTTGCGCTCATAGGCCGCGAGGCTGCCCGGCACCCATTGAGAGCGGCGGAAGCGGAAGGGGCCGCTGCCCACCGGATCGGTGATCTGGGTGAAGGGATCGGTCGTGGCGATCCGCTCCGGCATGATGGCGCAGATATTGGCGGAAGGCTTGCCGAGCGCCCAGGCGAGGCCCGGCCAGGGCTTCTTCAGGATGATCTCGAAGCGGTCATCCGCCGTGGGTCGCATCTCCTCCAGCAGCATCGCCAGGCGTTGGCCGAGGACGTCCCGCTTCGACCAGCGGGCAATGGAGGCGATGCAGTCGCGCGCCCGGACCGGCTCGCCGTCATGGAAGTGGAGTTCGGGCCGGAGGGTCATGGCGTGGGTCAGGCCATCGGCCGAGACCTCATGCGCCGCGGCCATCTGCGGCCTGGCCTGGAAATCCTTCCCCAACCCGAAGAGCGTGTCATAGACCAGCAGCCCGTGGTTGCGGGCGATGGTGGTCGTGCTCCAGATGGGGTCGAGCGTCGCCAGGTTGCCCTGGGGCACGAAGCGCAGGGTGCGGGCATTGCCCTGCGCCAGCGCCAGGCGGGGGGCGGCCAGCGCCAGGACGCCGCCCTGCAACAGGCTCCGACGATGCATCGCTCCTCAATCCTCCGGCGGCGGCTTCGGGCGCCCCCTTGCCCCAGCCGGGCCGCGCGCGCAACCGGAGATTACGATTTGGAGATGTTCCAGAACACCGTGGCCGGCGCGCGGAACATGCCGGTGAGGTTGCGCCGCCAGGCCGAGGGCTGCCAGTAGAAGCCGAGCGGGACATAGGCCATCACCTCCATCGCCCGGCGGTTCAGCGCCTCGGCGATCCGCCTCGATTCGGCGGGGTCCCCGGTTTCCGTCCAGGCCGCCCGCAGCCGCTCGATCTCCGCATCCTCCGGCCAGCCGAACCAGGCCTGCGGGCCATTGGCGCGGAGGAAGAGGTGGAAGACCGGCAGGGACAGGCTGAGACCCGAGGAGGTGGTGTGGATGATGCTCCAGCCGCCGCGCTCCACCGGTTCCTTGCTCGTCCGCCGCTGGATCAGCGTGCCCCAATCCGCCGCGACGAGTTCCAGATTCATCCCGAGCCGGCGGATGAGGTCGGCGGTGACGAGGGAGAGGGCGTTGATCTGCGGGTAGTCGCCCGGCGTGATCAGCACCACCTTCTCGCCATTGTAGCCCGCGGCGGCCAGCGCGGCCTTGGCCTTCTCCAGGTCGTGGGTCTTCAGGATCTCGCTGCCCGCCTCATTGGCCAGCGGGGTGCCGCAGGTGAAGACGCCCTCGCAGGCCTCCCAGCCATCGGGCTCGTTGCCGGCCACGGCCCGCAGATAGTCCCGCTGGTCCACGGCCATGGCGACGGCGCGGCGGATGGCCGGGTTGTTGAAGGGCGGCTGCAGGCAGTTGAAGCGGCAGATGCCGTAGGTGCCTTCCAGCAGGCGCTGCTCCACCACCACCTGGCGGCTGCGCCGCAGCAGCGGCAGCAGGTCGTGCAGCGGGTATTCCCAGTAATCCTGCTCCCCCGCCGTCATGGCGCCGGCGGCGGTGCCGGAATCCGAGATGATGGTCCACTCGACCCGGTCGAGACGCGGGACGCGGCCGCCGGCGAGGCCATCCACCGGCTCCTGCCGCGGCTGGTACTGCTCGAATTTTTCCCACAGGGCGCGCTGGCCGGGATTCCACTCCTCCGGTCGGAAGCGGAAGGGGCCGCTGCCGATGGGCTCGCGGATCTGCTGGAAGGCGTCCGTCTGGGCGATCCGCTCCGGCATGATGAAGCAGGGGAATTGCGTCTGGCCGAGCGCCAGCAGGAGCAGCGGGATGGGCTTCTTCAGCCGGAAGCGGAAGCGGCGGTCATCCAGCGCCGCCACCTCCGCCACGCCCGGCCAGAGCACCTGCATGAAGGGGTCGCGCCGTGCCCAGCGTCGGATGCTGGCGACGCAATCCTTCGCCAGCACCCGCTCGCCATCATGGAAGCGCAGGCCCTCGCGCAGGGTGAAATTCCAGGTCAGGCCATCGGCGGTCGTCTCCCAGCCCTCCGCCATCTGCGGCCGGATCTCGCCCTTGGAATCCTGGGCGCAGAGCTGGTCATAGACCAGGAAAGCGTGGTTGCGGGTGACGACGGCCGTGGTCCAGACGGGGTCCAGGCTGGTGAGGTTGGCCTGGGGGATGACGCGGAGCGTCTTCGCCGCCCCTTGGGCCAGCACCGGCGCCGGCATGGTGGCCACCAGGCCGGCCTTGAACAGGTCACGTCGCTGCATGGGGGACGTCCTCAGCCGCGTTGCAGGTTCCAGAAGATCGGGAAGCCGGAGATCCGCCCGCGCAGCTCCCGCCGCAGCGCAGTATTGGCATAATATCCACCAAGCGGAATGAAAGGCAGCTCCGTCATCGCCACGCGCTGCATTTCCTCGGCGATGGCGCGCTCGGTGGCGATGTCCGGCGCCTCGAACCAAGCGTCGCGCAGCTCCTCCAGCTTCGGGATGCTGGGCCAGCCGGGCCAGGCGCCCGCGCCATTGCCGCGCAGCGGGAAATGGCCGGCGGGGCTGGCCGTGTCGAAGCCCTGGAAGCCGGTGCAGAAGAGGCTCCAGCCGCCCCTCTCCAGCGGCTCCCGGCTCGCCCGCCGCTGCACCACCGTGCCCCAATCCGCCAGCACGAGGTCGAGGTTCATCTCCAACCGCCGCAGCAGATCCGCCGTCACCTGGGTCAGCGCCGTCGGCGTCATGATGTCGGTGGGGCCGATGAGGCGGACCGGCTGGTTGGTGTAGCCCGCTTCCTTCAGCAGGGCGCGGGCACGGTCCAGGCTGCGGGGGCCGAGCAGCAGCTCCAGCCCTGCCGTGTTCGCCAGCGGCGTGCCGGGCGTGAAGATGCCGACATCCTCGACCCAATCCGCCGGATCCGGCCCGACGATCGCCATGGAGAAGTCGCGCTGCTGGATGGCCGGCAGCAGGGCGCGGCGCATCGCCGGGTCGTCGAAGGGCGGGTGCAGGTGGTTGAAGCGCAGCAGGTTCCACACCGCGCGCTCATCCAGCTTCTCTACCGCAATGGCGCGGTTGCGGCGGAGCAGCTGCTGCAGCTCGGGCGCCGGCTCCTCGAACCAGTCCACCTCGCCGGATTGCAGCGCCGCCGCAGCGGTGGCGGGGTCGGTGATGATGCGCCATTCGACGCGCGGGATGTGTACCTGCTTCGGCCCGGCGATCAGGCTGGGGGTGCCGCCCGGCGTCGGGACGTAGCCCTCGAATTTCTCATAGGCGGCGAGGCTGCCGCTGACGAACTCCTCCGCCTTGAAGCGGTAGGGGCCGCTGCCGATCGCCTCGCGGATCTGCTGGAAGGCATCCGTCGCCGCGATCCGCTCCGGCATGACGAAGCAGACGGGGGAGGAGGGGCTGCCGAGCCCGGCCAGCAGCAGCGGGAAGGGCCGCTTCAGCCGGAACACGATCCGCCGGTCATCGGCCGCGGTCAGCTCCTCGGTCAGCGTCTCCGCCTTCTGGCCGAAGGGGCTGCGCTTCATCCAGCGGCGGATGGAGGCGACGGCATCCCTGGCCCGCACCGCCTCGCCATCATGGAAGCGCAGGCCGGGGCGGAGGGTGATGGTGACGCGGCGGCCATCCTCCTCGGTGGTCGCGCCCTCCGCCATCTGCGGCTGCGGCCGGAACCCCGCATCCACGCCGAACAGCGTGTCATAGACCATATAGGCGTGGTTGCGGGTGACCGTCGCCGTGGTCCAGATCGGGTCCAGCGAGGCGAGGTTCGCCTGGGGCACGAAGCGGATGGGCCGCGCCGCCGCCGGCTGCGCCAGCGCCGGCAGCGGGAGGGCGGCGGCGAGGGCAAGCAGGTGGCGGCGGCGCATGGGTCAGGTCCTCCGGATGCCCCAGAAGATCGCAAAGCCCTTCACCCGGTCCACCAGATTCCGATGATGCGCGGTGATGGAGTAGTAGGCGCCAGTCGGGATGTAGGGCAGGCCCTGCATCGCCTCCGCCTGGATCTGCCGCGCCAGCGCCTTCTGTGCGGCAAGATCTGAGGCTTCGAGCCAAGCGGCGCGAAGCTGCTCCAGCTTCGGCAGATCGGGCCAGCCAGGCGCCGCCGCCTCGCCATCCGAGCGGAGCTGGGCATGGGTGACGGGGTTGATGAAATCCATGCCGGAGGAGGCGAAGCAGGCGATGGACCAGCCGCCCTGGTCCAGCGGCCCCTTGTTCATCCGCCGCTGCGCCACCGTGCCCCAATCGGTCAGCACGACATCCAGGTTGAGGTCGAGCCGCTTCAGCAGATCCGCCGCCACCTGCGCCTGGGCGGTGGTGGAGTTGATATCCGTGGTGCCGAGCAGCCGGACCAGCTGGCCATTGTAGCCCGCCTCCTTCAGCGCCTGCTTCGCCCGTTCGATGCTGCGCGGGCCCTTCAGCGGCTCGAGGCCGGCATCATTGGCCATCGGCCCGCCGGGGGTGAAGAAGCCGACATTCGCCTCGTACAGCTTCGGGTCCGGGCCGACGATCGCCGTCATGAAATCCTCCTGGCTGATGGCCTGGAGGAAGGCACGGCGGATGGCCGGGTTGTCGAAGGGCGGCTGGCGGTGGTTGAAGCGGAACTGGCCGGGCAGCGGCAGCGGGTCGATCGCCTCCACCGTCAGGTTGCGGTTGCGGCGGAGCAGCGTCTGGATCTCCGGCGCCATCTGCTCGAACCAATCGACCTCGCCGGCCAGCAGGGCCGCGGCGGCGGTGCCGGCATCGGGGATGATGTGCCACTCCACCCGGTCGAAATGCACGATCTTCGGCCCCGCCGTCAGGCCATGCGCGGCGACGGGGGTGGGGCTGTAATCCGGGTTGCGCTCCCAGACGGCGCGGTTGCCCTGGCGGAACTCGCTCATCACGAAGCGGAAGGGGCCGCTGCCCGTGGGGTCGCGGATCTGCTGGAAAGCGTCGGTCCCGGCGATACGCGCCGGCATGATGAAGGCGCTGGGATTGGCCGGCACCGCCAGCGCATCCAGCAGCATCGGGAAGGGCCGCTTCAGCCGGAAGCGCAGGCGGAGATCGTCGAGCGCCGCCAGCTCATCGGTCCGCGCCGCCAGGGCCTGGCCCATGGGGGAGCGGCGCATCCACCGCTTCAGGGAGGCGACGCAGTCATTCGCCGTCACCCGCTCCCCATCGTGGAATTGCAGCCCGGGGCGCAGGGTGATGATGCAGCTTTTGCCATCGTCCTCCAGCACATGCCCGGCCGCCATCTGCGGCTGCGGCCGGAACTGCGCATCCACGCCATAGAGCGTGTCATAGACCATGTAGCCATGGTTGCGGATGACGTTGGAGCTGATGGCGACGGGGTCGAGCCCACCGAGATCGGCCTGCGGGACGAAGCGCAGCACGCGCGACGCCGCCGGCTGCGCGATGGCGAAACGCGGCAGGGCGGAGGCCGCGGCCGCCGTCAGGATGGAACGCCGCTGCATGTCTCTCCCTCTCACACCCGCCGGATATTCCAGAAGATCGCCAGCCCCCGCACCCGGTCCGCCAAGTCCCGCCGCACCGCGGTCTGGGAGCGGTAGGCGCCGACCGGGATGTAGGGCAACTCCTGCATCGCCAGCACCTGCATCTCCCGCGCCAGGGCCTGGCGCTGCTCCAGCGTCGGCGCCTCGAACCAAGCGTCACGCAGGGCTTCCAGCCGGGGAATGTCCGGCCAGCCGAACCAGGCGCCGGCGCCATTGGCACGCAGCGTCGGGTTGGTGGCGGGGGTCAGGAAATCCATGGAGCTGAAGGCGAACATGGAGACGCTCCACCCCCCCTGGTCGAGCGGCCCCTTGTTGGTCCGCCGCTGCACCACCGTGCCCCAATCGGTCAACGCCACGTCCAGGTTCACGCCAAGGCGGCGGAACAGGTCGATGGCCACCTGGGTGAGCGCCGCGGGCACCAGGATGTCGGTCGGGCCCATCAGGCGGATGGGCTGGTTGGTGTAGCCCGCCTCCTTCAGCAGCGCCTTCGCGCGCTCCAGGCTGCGCGGCCCGCGCAGGGGCTCGAGGCCGGCATCGCTCGCCATCGGCCCGCCCGGGGTGAAGAAGCCGGCATCGGTCTGGTAGAGCGCGGCATCGGTGCCGACCGCCGCCTGCATGAAGGCTTCCTGGTCGATCGCCGGCAGCAGGGCGCGGCGGATCGCGGCCTTGTCGAAGGGCGGCTGCAAATGGTTGAAGCGCATCAGCGCCATCATCGGCAGCGGATCCATCGGCTCGATCGCCACATTGCGGCCGCGGCGGAGCAGCTGCTGGATCTCCGGCGGCGGCTGCTCGAACCAGTCGATCTCGCCGGCCTGCATCGCCGCCGCGGCGGTGGCTGCATCGGGGATGATCTTCCACTCGACACGGTCGAAATGCACCACCTTGGGCCCGGCGGTGTAGCCGGTGGCGGCGACCGGCGTCGGGCTGTAGCCCTCATACCGGGCGAAGGCGGCGCCGCTGCCGGCAACGAACTCATTCGCCAGGAAGCGATAGGGCCCGCTGCCCACCACCTCGCGCAGCTGGGTGAAGGCATCGGTCTTCGCCAGCCGCTCCGGCATGATGAAGCAGGGCGGCGCCACCGGGCTGCCCAGCGCCTCCAGCAGCAGCGGATAGGGCTTCTTCAGGCGGAATTGCAGGCGCCGGTCGTCCAGCGCCGCGATCTCCTCCACCAGCGGCGCCAGCTTCTGGCCCATGGCATGGCGGGTGATCCAGCGCCGGATGCTGGCCACCGCATCGCGCGCCAGCACCTTCTTGCCATCGTGGAATGTCAGCCCCTCGCGCAGGGTGATGGTGACCCGGCGGCCCTCCTCCGCCTCCTCATGGCCCGCCGCCATCTGCGGCTGCGGGCGGAAACCCGCATCGCTGCCATAGAGCGTGTCATAGACCATGTAGCCCATGTTCCGGGTGACATTGGACGTCGTCCAGACCGGGTCCAGGGAGGAGAGGTCCGCCTGCGGCACGAAGCGCAGCAGCCTTGGCCGCTGCGCCAGCGCCGGCGCGGCGAAGGCGGCGGCCGTGCCCGCCGCCAGCAATCCGCGCCGCCCGATCATGAATGTGCCCCCCGCGCGCTACGCAGGGCACATCCGCGCGCGCTACGCACGACGCATGTTCCAGAACAGCGCGAAGCCCGGCACGCGGTTGGTGAGGTTGCGGCGGAAGGAGGTCATGGAGGTATAGGCGCCGACCGGGATGTAGGGCACCTCGTCCAGCACCGTGAGCTGGATCTCCCGCGCCAGCTTCTTCTGCATGTCCATGTCCGGCGCCTCGAACCAGGCGTCGCGCAGCTCCTCCAGCTTCGGGATGGAGGGCCAGCCGAACCAGGCCGCGTTGCCATGGCCGCGCAGCGGGGAATTGCCCGCAGGATCGGCCATCTCGAAACTGGCGAAGGCGGTGAGGAAGATGCTCCAGCCGCCCTTTTCCAGGCTTTCCCGGCTGGCCCGGCGTTGCACCACGCTGCCCCAATCGGTCAGCACGAAGTCGAGGTTGACATCCAGCCGCCGCAGCATGTCGCCAGCCACCTGGGTCATCGCGGCAGGCGCCAGGATGTCCGTCGGGCCGATCAGGCGGATGAGCTGGTTGGTATAGCCCGCCTCCTTCAGCAGCTGCTTCGCCTTCGCTAGGCTGCGCGGGCCGGCCAGCGCCTCCATCCCCGCATCGGTCGCCAGCGGCGTGTCCGGGGTGAAGACGCCCATCTGCGACCAGAGCTGCGGGTCGGGCCCGACGATCGCCGTCATGTAGTCCTCCTGGTTCACGGCCGGGAGGAGCGCCTGGCGCATCTTCTTGTCGTTGAAGGGCGGGATCAGGTGATTGAAGCGCAGGATCGACGGGTTCTTCAGCCGGTCGATCGGCTCCACCGTGATCTGGCGGTTGCGGCGGAAGAGCTGCTGGATCTCCGGCGGCGGCTGCTCGGACCAGTCGATCTCGCCATTCTGCAGCGCGGCGGAGGCGGTGGCCGGATCGGTGATGATGTGCCATTCGACGCGGTCGAAATAGGCCACCTTCGGGCCGGCGGTCAGGCTCGGCGTGCCGCTCGCCACCGGCTGGTAGTCCGGGTTGCGGGCATAGG
>NZ_JAMZIK010000158.1 GCF_024178315.1 Siccirubricoccus soli
TACCAGTCGATCTCGCCATTCTGCAGCGCGGCGGAGGCGGTGGCCGGATCGGTGATGATGTGCCATTCGACGCGGTCGAAATAGGCCACCTTCGGGCCGGCGGTCAGGCTCGGCGTGCCGCTCGCCACCGGCTGGTAGTCCGGGTTGCGGGCATAGGCGGCGAAGCTGCCGGAATTGTACTCATTGGCCAGGAAGCGGAAGGGACCGCTGCCCACCGTCTCGCGGATCTGCTGGTAGGGGTCGGTCGCGGCGATCCGCGCCGGCATGATGAAGGCGGCGGGGTTGGAGGGGTTAGCCAGGGCGTCGAACAGCCGCGGGAAGGGCCGCTTCAGGCGGAACTGCAGGCGCGTGTCGTCCAGCGCCGCCAGCTCCTCGACCAGCGGCTCCAGCTTCTGGCCGTTGGAATTGCGCTTCATCCAGCGCTTCAGGCTGGCAACGCAGTCGCTGGCGCGGACCGGCTCGCCATCGTGGAATTTCAGCCCGCTGCGCAGGGTGATGGCGATGCGCTTGCCGTCATCCTCCACCGTGTGGCCGGCGGCCATCTGCGGCTGCGGCTGGAAACTCGCATCCATGCCATAGAGCACGTCATAGACCAGCCAGGCGTGGTTGCGGGTGACGTTGGCGGTGGTCCAGATCGGGTCCAGGCTGGTGAGGTTGGCCTGGGGCACGAATTTCAGCACCCGGCCGGCACTGGCCTGGGCGTTGGCGAAGCGGGGCGCAGCCAGGGCGGCGGCACCGGCCCCCAGCACATCGCGGCGACGAATCATGGTCAGCCTTTCTTCAGGTTCCAGAACACGGGCATGCCCTTTGCCACCTCGCTCAGGGTGCGGCGATAGGCGATGGATTGGGAATACCGGCCGAGCGGCAGGGTAGGTACCTCCTCGACGGCCAGGGCTTGCATCTCCCGTGCCGCCTGCTGAGCGGCAAGGTCGGTGGCGACGACGGGATCGAGAATGCCGGGATCCGGCTGCGGGATGAACTTCAGCGCCCGGTTCGCCGCCGGCGGGGCAATGGCTGATTGCGGCAATACGCCCACGGCGCCCGCGGCCGCGGCGCCGCGCAGCAGCTCCCGACGGTGCATTCTGGTCTCCCCGGCGGCCGTCCCTGCCGTTTCGGGGAGTGAAGCGCGGAACGGCCAAGGGACGCAAGGAGGGGGCGCAAGACGCCCCAGGCGGAGCCAGGCCCGTCAGCGCCTGCCAGCCTCCCGGACCGTCGGGGCCGGTTGCCCGTCCAGGGCGTCAGCCCTTGCTGACGTTCCAGAACATCGGCAGCCCCTTCAGCACCCCGGTCAGGTTGTTGCGATAGCTCCAGGGTTGGAAATACTGGCCGGCCGGCAGGTAGGGCACCTCGCGGAAGGCTTCCTCCTGGATCTCGGCGGCGATCTTCTGCTGCGCGGCAAGATCGGGTGCATCGAACCAAGCCTGCCGCAGTTCCTCCAGCTTCGGCATGGTGGGCCAGCCGAACCAGGCGTTGGCGCCATTGCCGCGCAGGCCGAGATGCCCGGCCGGGCTGAAGAAATCGAGCCCGGTGAAGAAGGTGAGGAAGACGTTCCAGCCGCCCTGGTCCGGCGGGTTGCGGTTGGCCCGCCGGTTCACCACGCTGCCCCAATCGGTCGAGACGTAGTCCACGTTCATGCCGGATTTCTGCAGCATGTCATTGCAGACCTGCGCCAGCGCATTCAGGCTCGGGAAGTCGGAGGCGGCGATCAGCGTCACCTTCTCCCCCTTGTAGCCGGCGGCGGCCAGGTCGCGCTTGACCTTGTCGTAGTCACGGGGCGAGGTGAGCACATCGAGCCCGACCTCGGACGCGAAGGGCGTGCCGGGCGGGAAGAAGCCCACCCCCTCGCGCCACATGGATTTGTCGGTGCCGATCACCGCCGTCATGTAGTCCGCCTGGTTGACGGCGCCGAGCAGGGCACGGCGGATGGCGGGGTTGTTGAAGGGCGGGTGCAGGTGGTTGAAGCGGACCAGCGCCATCAGCCCGGTGCGGTCATACTGCTCCACCACCACATTGCGCATGCGGGAAAGCCGCGGCAGGAGATCGGCGGTCGGCTGCTCCCACCAATCCATCTCGCCGGATTGCAGTGCGGCGGCGGCGGTGGAGGCGTCGGGGATGACGTGCCATTCCACCCGGTCGAAATTCACCACCTTGGGGCCGGAGGTGAATTCCGGCGTGCCGTTGCTGCGCGGCACGTAGTCGGTGAACTTCTCGTAGACCAGCAGGCTGCCCGGCACCCGCTCGCTGGCCGCGAAGCGGAAGGGGCCGCTGCCGATGTTGTCGCGGATCGGGGTGTTCGGGTCGCTGTTCGCGATCTGCTCCCGCATGATGAAGCAGACGGGCGAGGCGGGTTTCGCCAGCGCGTCGATGAGGAGCGCGAAGGGCTTCTTCAACCGGAAGCTGAATTTGCGGTCGTCTTCCACCACCAAATCGTCGAGGACCGCCATGATGGCCTGACCCATGGCGTCCCGCGCCGCCCAGCGCTTGACGCTGGCCACCGCGTCACGGGCGCGCACCGGCTCGCCATCGTGGAATTTCAGCCCCTGGCGCAGCGTGATGGTGACACGGCGGCCGCCATCCTCCACCGCATGGCCTTCCGCCATCTGCGGCTGCGGCTTGAACTCATTGTCCACGCCGTACAGCGTGTCGTAGATGAGGTAGCCGTGGTGGCGGCTGACATAGGCGGTGGTCACGATGGGATCGACCACCGCGACATCGGCCTGAGGGATGAATTTCAACAGGCGGGTTGCACCCTGCGCCGAAGCAGGCGCCGCGAGGGGCAAGGCAGCCGCACCGGCGGCGCCGAGGAGGAAGCTGCGACGATCCATGGCGGCGGTCCCATGCGAGTGAAGCCGATTTGGCAAACCCTATTCGGCGGCGGAACGCAAGAGTGGATTACGGTGCGGACTCGTGTGATCGAGACGTGCTGGCTTAACCCTCGATTCAGAAACGCCGCCGAACGTGATGCGAGGAGCGGCACTTTGCCCATCCTGAGTGCGTGACGTCACCAGCCCGTGGTTTGTGTGCACCGCGGCATTTGCGTAGATGACTGGCCCCAGGATGCAGCCGATGATCGCATTGTTCCGAACGCCGAGCTCTCTTGCCGACCACAAGCTGGTGCGGCTCGCGGGTGAATTCTTTCGCTTCGGCGTCGTCGGCGTCGCCGGCTTCATCGTCGACGCCGCGGTGCTGATGGCCGGCATTGCGCTCGGGCTCGGCCCCTGGCTGGGCCGTGCCTTGTCCTACCTGCTCGGCGCCACCACCACCTTCGCGCTGAACCGGGCCTGGACCTGGCGGCATGCGCCGCGCGATGCGGTGGGCCGCCGCTGGGCGCTGTTCCTGCTGGTGAATCTGGTTGGCTTCGCCTGCAACTACGGCACCTACGCTTTCATGCTCACCCACCTTCCGCTGGCCGCCGCGCACCCCGTGATCGGGGTCGCAGCGGGATCCCTGGCGGGCATGGTGGGGAATTTCCTCCTCAGCCGGCGCTTCGTCTTCGCCCGCGGCGGCGAAGCCCGGCCCCTTCCGACCTGACAGCAACCGGTGGGTGAGATGTGCGACAGACCCAGCCTTCCCCCCTGCTGCCCAAGCCTGACCCGGCGCCGCCGGAGCCTGACCGCATGGGTGGGCTGATGCCGGCGGAGCCGCGCGGGCCGGAGGCCCAGCTCCTTTCCGCCGCGGCCGGCGATGCCGGCTGGGCCGGGCTGACCGGCGGCCTGGTACCGCTTGCCGGCATGCGCCCGGCCGCGGTGCACCTGCCGACAACCGTACCGCCGGCGCTGGCCGGATTGCTGGTCGCCGCCAGCGATTCCCTTGCCACCACCCTGGCCGGGGCGCTGTTGCAGGCGGTGCCCCTGCCCTTCCGCTTGCCCTCCGTGGCGCTGATCGGCTTCGTTGCTCTGGCGATGCCGCTGCTGGCCGCCGGCCTCGGCGCCTATGCGCCGGGGCGGCTGTTCGGCGGCCGGCGGGCCAGCCCGCCGGCCCTGGCCGGGCTCGCCCTGACCCTCTTCGGCATGGCGGGGGCCGCCACCGCGCTCGGCGCCGGCCATGCCTTCCGGCTGGAACTGGCCGGGCTCTGGCTGGCCCTGGCCGCGCCGCTGCTGCTGGCCGGCCGGGCCGCCGCCAGCTCCGGTTTGCGGGCCCTCTCGGCCCGGGTGCGGCAGCGCGCGGTGCTGGTGGGGGATGGGCCGCAGGCCAGCCGCTTCGCCGCCGCCGTGGCGCAGCAGCCCAATACCGGCCTCCGCCTCATCGGCCAGGTGGATGACGGCCATGGCCGCGGCAGCGTCGCCGCCATGATGCCGGGCCTGCCGCGGCTCGGCGACCTCAACGCGCTCTGCCAGCTCATCCGCCGCGGCGGGGTGGACCAGGTCATCCTCGCCCTGCCCTGGACGGAGGAGACCCGCGTGGCGGCGGTGATGCAGGTGCTGGCGGACTACCCGGTGGATGTCCGCCTGGCACCGGACCTGCTCGCCTATCGCTGCGGCGGGGCGGCAGAGCGGCTGCTGCTGCACCGCCTGGCCGATCGGCCGATCAGTGGCTGGGCCGCCGTGGTCAAGACGGCGGAGGACTACCTGCTGGCAGGCTGCGCCCTGCTGGTCGCGGCGGTGCCGATGGCGCTGATCGCGCTGGCGGTGCGGCTGGACAGCCCGGGGCCGATCCTGTTCCGCCAGCGCCGTACGGGCTTCAACAACAACGAATTCCACGTGCTGAAATTCCGCACCATGTATGTGGACCAGACGGACCACCGGGCGGAGCGGCAGGTGACGGCAGGTGACCCGCGGGTGACGCGCGTCGGCGCCATCCTGCGCCGCACCTCGCTGGACGAGCTGCCGCAGATCTTCAACGTGCTGAAGGGCGAGATGTCCTTCATCGGTCCCCGCCCGCACGCCCCAGGCACCCGCGCCGGCGGCCGGCCCTTCGAGCAGGTGGTGGCGCGCTACGCCGCCCGGCACCGGGTGAAGCCCGGCCTCACCGGCCTGGCCCAGGTGCGCGGCTGGCGCGGTCCGACGGAGACGGAGGAGAAGCTGATCCGCCGGGTCGAGAGCGACCTGGAATACATCGAGACCTGGTCGCCCTGGCTCGACTTCACCATCCTGGTGCGCACCCTGCTCGCCGTCGTCCGGATGAAGAACGCGCTCTGATCCCCTCATGCGGCGGCGCCATGCGCCGTCGCATGAGGGACCTCGGGCACGGCCTTCCGGTGGATCCACATGGCCGGACGTGCCAGGGGCTCACCCCGCCCTGGAAACGCCATCGTCCGGCGCTATCCTGCGCAAGGGTCCAGGCAGAATCGCCTGTGGCCGCAGGAGAGTGTTGTGCCCGATTTCCACGCCGAGGCGCGCCCCGCCACGCTGCCGCCCCTGGCAGCCCCGGCCCCTCGCATCGCCGTCCTCATCCCCTGCTACAATGAGGAGGTGGCGATCCCCCGCGTCATCGCCGCCTTCCGCGCCGCCCTGCCCCAGGCGGTGATCCATGTCTATGACAACAACTCCAGGGACCGGACCGTGGAGGCGGCGCGCGCCGCCGGGGCCGTGGTCCGGCAGGAGAGCCTGCAGGGCAAGGGACATGTCGTCCGCCGCATGTTCGCCGATGTCGAGGCCGATGCCTATGTGCTGGTCGATGGCGACGACACCTATGAGGCCGCAGCGGCGCCCGAGATGCTGCGGCGCCTGTTCGCCGAGCGGCTCGACATGGTCACCGGCATCCGGGTGACGGAGGAGGCGAAGGCCGCTGCCGCCTACCGCCCCGGCCACCAGCTCGGCAATGCGGTGCTGACGGGCATGGTCCGCCGCGTCTTTGGCGACCGGATCAGCGACATGCTCTCCGGCTACCGTGTCTTCTCCCGCCGCTTCGTGAAGAGCTTTCCTGCGCTCGCCTCCGGCTTCGAGACGGAGACGGAGTTCACCGTCCATGCGCTGGAGCTGAAGCTGCCGGTGGGCGAGGTGCGGACCGCCTACAAGGAGCGCCCGGCCGGCTCCGCCAGCAAGCTCAGCACCTACAAGGACGGGTTCCGCATCCTGCGCACCATCCTCATCCTGGTGCAGCGGGAGCGGCCGCTGATGTTCTTCTCCGCCGCCGGTGGGCTGCTGCTGCTGCTCGCCGTGCTGCTGGCGGTGCCGCTGATCCGCACCTTCCTCGCCACCGGCCTGGTGCCACGGCTGCCGACGGCGGTGCTGTCCACCGGCCTTGTCCTGCTCTCCTTCCTCTCCTTCGCCTGCGGCCTGATCCTGGACACCGTGACGCGCGGCCGGCAGGAGGCGAAGCGCATCGCCTATCTCGCCATCCCCGGCCCGGATTTCGATCCGGCGCATATCCCCGTCCCGTGCGACCGCCGCGACCCGCAGGGCCAGAGGGCCTAGAATCTCCGCAGACCGCTGCGCGGCTTTGTGGGCCCCGTCATTCGCTGAATGCCGCCGGCCTTGTTCAGCCTGCCATGGCCAAGCCGCGGCAGGACACCGGGCCGAGCAGGGCCGGCTTTGCAGGGCGTGCTCAGCCGGGCGCCAGCGGCAGCCCGACGTAATTCTCCGCCAGCGTCATGGCGCCGGCGGCGGAGTTGCAGACATAGTCCAGCTCCGCAAGCCGCAGCTTGTGCTCGAAGAGGTCGTCGCCGTCGAAGCGGTGCAGCAGGGAGGTCATCCACCAGGAGAAGCGCTGCGCCTTCCAGACGCGCGCCAGCGCCCGGCCGGAATAGGCCTCCAGCAGCGCCGTGCCCCGGCCGCGGTAGAAGGCTTCCAGCGCCTGCGCCAGCACGCGGATATCGGCGATGGCGAGGTTCATGCCCTTCGCCCCGGTCGGCGGCACGATATGGGCGGCGTCGCCCGCCAGGAACAGCCGGCCGAAGCGCATCGGCTCCACCACGAAGCTGCGCATCGTGGTGACGCCCCGCTGCAGGATGGGCCCCTCCTTCACCGGAGAGCCGTGGTCGCGATGGGCGAGGCGGGCATGCAGCTCCGCCCAGATCCGGTCATCCGACCATTGGGTGAGATCCTCCTCCGGCCGGCACTGGATGTAGAGCCGCGACAGGGTCGGGCTGCGCATCGTCGCCAGGGCGAAGCCGCGCTCATGCCGGGCATAGATCAGCTCATGGGAAGCGGGCGGCGCGGCGGCGAGGATGCCGAGCCAGGCGAAGGGGTACACCCGTTCATAGGCACGCAACACGCCGGCCGGGATGCTGTCCCGGCAGATGCCATGGAAGCCGTCGCAGCCGGCGATGACGTCGCAATGCAGCCTCTGCGCTATGCCCTCATGCACGAAGCTGATGGAAGGGGCGTCGGTCTCGAGGTCATGCAGCGCGACCCGGTCCACCTCGAACAGCAGGGGCGCGCCGGCGCCGAGGCGGACGGCGATGAGGTCCTTCACCACCTCCTGCTGGCCGTAGATTGTCACGCGCTTGCCGGTCAGCCCGGTCAGCGGAATGCGGTGGCTCTGGCCATCGAAGCGCAGCTCCAGCCCCTCATGCACCATCGCCTCGCGATGCAGCCGTTCCGCCACCCCGGCTTCGGTCAGCACCTCCACCGTGCCCTGTTCCAGCAGCCCGGCGCGGATGCGCTCCTCGACGTGGGTACGGGAGCGGTTCTCCAGCACCACGCTCTCGATGCCTGCGAGGTGCAGCAGATGGCCGAGCAGCAGCCCGGCCGGCCCGGCCCCCACGATTCCGACCTGCGTCCGCATCGCCGCCCTCCCTTTCCGCCTGTATCTGTCGCCCGCATGGCCAAGGGCAAGCGGATGCGGCAGCATCGGCGCAGAGGAGCTGCCCATGTCCCGTATCCTGTACGATCTGGCCGGTGCCGACCCGGCCCGCCGCTTCAGCCCCTTCTGCTGGCGCATCCGCATGGCGCTGGCGCATAAGGGGCTGCCGGTCGAGACCATCCCCTGGCGCTTCACCGAGAAGGAGAAGATCGCCTTCTCCGGCCAGGGGTTGGTGCCGGTGCTGGTGGACCATGGGCACGTCCTGCACGAATCCTGGGACATCGCCTGCTGGCTGGAAGCCCGCTACCCGGACCGGCCGAGCCTGTTCGGCGGCCCCGCCGGGCAGGCGGCCACGCGCTTCCTGAATTCCTGGGCGGACAGCGCCCTGCACCCCTGGATCGCCCGGCTGGTGGTGCGGGACATCCTGGACGTGATCCGGCAGGAGGATAAGGGCTATTTCCGCGAAAGCCGGGAGAAGCGCTTCGGCACCACGCTGGAGGAATGGGTGGCGGAGCGCGACCGGCTGGTGGTGGAGTTCCGCAAGGCGCTGCAGCCGGTGCGCCTCACGCTGCGGGCCCAGCCCTGGCTGGCCGGCGCGGCGCCGGGCTATGCCGACTACATCGTCTTCGGCGCCTTCCAATGGGCCCGCTGCACCAGCCCCTTCCGGCTGCTGGAGGAGGGCGACCCGGTCTTCGCCTGGCGCGCCCGGGTGATGGAGCTGTTCGGCGGGCTTGCGCGGGACGCCCTCGGCTACGAAGTGTAGGAGGGCTCTCGGGGAGACGACCGATGGATGACCGGATGGAGACGGGCGCGGTCTGCGGCCCGGACGGGTGCGAGGTGCCGCAGTCTGCGGCGGCCGCCACGACGCTGCCGCTGGGGCGCGCGCCCTCGCGCATTGACATCGTCTCCGACGCCATCTGCCCCTGGTGCTGGGTCGGCAAGCGCAACCTGGAAGGCGCCCTGGCCCAACTTGCCGAAGAGGGCGAGCGCTTCGAGGTGCATTGGCACCCTTTCCAGCTCAATCCCGAGATGCCGCGGGAGGGGGTGGAGCGGGAGGCCTATCGGGCGGCGAAATTCGGCAGCCTGGAGAAATCCCAGGCGGCGGATGCGCGCGTCGCCGCCGCCGGCCGCGCCGCGGGGCTGGAATTCCAGCACAAGCTGATGCGGCGCACGCCCAACACCGTCGATGCCCACCGGGTCATCGCCCTGGCCGGGCAGCGCGGCCCGGCGGCGCAGAGTGCCGTGGTGGAGGCGCTGTTCCGCGCCTATTTCCAGGAGGGCAAGGATATCGGCGACCGCGCGGTGCTGGCCGCGGTGGCCGGTTCGGCCGGGCTGGAGACGGCGGAGATCGCCGCCTTCCTGGACAGCGGCGCCGGCGAGGCCGAGGTGCGGCAGCAGGATTTCAGCTTCCGCCAGGCGGGCCTCTCCGGCGTGCCGACCTTCGCGCTGGACGGGCATGTGGTGTTCAGCGGCGCCATGCCGCCGGAGCAGATGGCCGAGGCCTTCCGACGTGGGCTCGCGATCCTGCGGCAAAGGGCGGCTTAAAGGGCGGGGGCGCTGCCCCGTTGGCGGCAGTGCCGCAACCCCGCCGGGGACCGGACCGGGCTCCGGACCCCGGTGTGGGTCGGGGGCGTCGGCCTGGGCCGGGTCTGATGGGGCGGTGGCCTTTCGGTGAGAGGCCCTGCAGGCGGTGCCACAAGCTTGGCATCGCTTGCCCGCGCCCCAGCTTGCGGCGAACATCGGCGCGTCACGCTGATGGGATGTGCCCAATGAGGCTTCACCGCTCTGCCCTTGTCGCCGCCACGCTGGCCCTGCTGCCGGGAACGGCGCTGGCGCACCACGCCATGGGCGGCGCCCTGCCGCAAAGCGCCTGGGAGGGCATCGTCTCCGGCCTTGCCCATCCGGTAATCGGGCTGGATCACCTGGCCTTCCTGCTGGCAGGTGGGCTGCTGGCGGCGATGCTGCCGGGCTGGGCTGGCTTTGCCGCGCTGGCGGCCTTTCTCGGCGCCGGGGTGGTCGGGGCGCTGCTGCACCTGGCGGGCACCGGGATGGGCCCGGTGGAGGCGGTGGTCGCCCTCAGCGTGCTCGGCGCCGGCGCGGCGCTGCTGCTGGCACCGGGGCGACTGCCCGCGCTGTCACTCTGGCTGGTCCCGGGCTTCGCCCTGGCCGGGCTGTTCCATGGCCATGCCTATGCCGAGGCGGTGGCGGGCTCGCCCTTCGGCACCGTGCTCGCCTATCTGCTGACGCTGCTGCTCTCCCAGGCCGCGATTGCCGGGGTGGCGATGGCGGTCGCGCTGCGGCTGACGCTGCCGGCGCTGGCACGCGGCCTGGCCGGCGGCGGCGCCGTCATCATCGGCAGCGCCGCCCTGGCTGTGGCCCTGCTGGCCTGATCCCGCCCGGCGCAGGCTGCGCGAGTCTCTTCCAAGGCAGCAAAGCCTGAGCCGCCGGAGACGGTGCGGAAATTAGAGCAGATCGCCGTAGGGCAGCATCGTCGAAGACGTGATTCCGCTCCGCAAACAAAGACGTAGAGCATTCTCGGTGAACGCATGCGAACGGAAAATGCTCTAAGAGCGCCTCTCAAAACCGGCTATCGGCAGGCCCAAGCCAATGAAATTATGGGCCAGCTGGAGGTTTTGTTTTTCGCTCTAATACGTCGCCCGCCCGCCCGAGACGTCGAACACGCCGCCGGTCGAGAAGCTGCAATCCTCGCTGGCCAGCCAGCAGACCAGCGCCGCGATCTCCTCCACCTGGGCGAAGCGCCCGGCCGGGATCTTGGACAGCATGTAGGCGATCTGCGCCTCGGTCATCTGTTTGAAGATGTCCGTCTTGGCCGCGGCGGGCGTCACGCAATTCACCCGCACGCCGGTCGTCGCCAGCTCCTTCCCCAGCGACTTGGTCAGGCCGATGACGCCGGCCTTGGCGGCGGAATAGGCGGCAGCGTTCGGGTTGCCCTCCTTCCCCGCGATGCTGGCGATGTTCACGATGCGGCCGTAATCCCGCGCCCGCATTCCCGGCACCACCGCCCGGCAGCAGAGGAAGACGCCGGTCAGGTCGATCTCGATCACCTGCCGCCAGGCATCAACCGGGTAGCTCTCCACCGGCGCATTCGGCCCGGTGATGCCGGCATTGGCGACGAGGATATCGACGGGGCCGAGCGCCTTCTCTGTGCCGGCCAGCGCCGCGGCGATCGCCGCCTCGCTCGTCACGTCCACCTTGGCCGCGAAGCCGCCCAGCCGGGCGGCCACCGCCTCGGACTCCGCCAGATCGACATCCCAGATGGCCACCCGCGCGCCGCTCGCCACCGCGCGCTCGGCAATCGCCAGGCCGATGCCACGCGCCCCGCCGGTGACCACCGCGACGCGGCCCTTCAGGTCCAGTGCATTCATCGCGTCCTCCTCCCGCTCTCGCGGGCAGGCTACCGGCTCGGCGCCTCGGCCGGAAGCGGCAGGGCAGAGATGATGACGACGGCGTTGGCGTAGGGGTATTCGTCGGTCATCGTCAGATCGATGCGCGGCGTCATGCCGGGCGGCACCAGGCCAGCCAGCCGGGCTGCCGCGCCGCCGGTGAAGACCATGGTCGGCTGGCCGGATTTCAGGTTCACCACGCCGAGGTCACGGAAGAACACGCCGGCGCGGAAGCCGGTGCCGAGCGCCTTGGACGCCGCCTCCTTCGCCGCGAAGCGCTTGGCATAGGTGGCGGCGCGGATGCGCTCCGTCCGCCGCTCCGCCTTGGCGCGCTCCAGCGGGGTGAAGACCCGTTCGAGGAAGCGGTCGCCATGCCGGGCAATGGTCTGCTCGATGCGGCGGATATCCACCGTATCGTTGCCGAGGCCGAGGATCATCCGCGCGCGCGTTCCACCCTGAGATTGTCGGCCGGCGCCCGCAGCGCCGCCATGATCCGCTCCAGATGACGGAGGTCGGTGACCTCCACATCCAGCGCCACTTCCAGCGACTCGGCGTCCCGGTGCTGGACCTTGAGGCCGGTGACAGCGCCATCCTGCTGCGCCACGCATTCCGTCAGCGCGGCGAGGGCGGAGCTGCGGGTGCGGGTCTCCACAATGATGCGGCCGATCCGGCCGCCGCCCACCGTCTCGTCCCAGTCCACATCCAGGAAGCGCTCCGGCGTCGCCGCGAAATTCTCCAGCGTATGGCAATCCGCGGCGTGGATGGTCACGCCCTTGCCGGTGGTGACGATGCCGACGATGCGCTCCCCGGGCAGCGGGTGGCAGCAGCCGGCGAAATGATAGGGCATGCCGCTGACCAGCCCGGTGATCGGGATGGCGTTCAGTCCCGACGCCCTGCCGCGCTCCCCGCCCGGACGGCCGAGCAGGGGGCTGGCGCCGATCCGCGCGCGCGGCCGCACCAGCGGCGAGGGATCCGCGGCGCGGGGCGGGATGCGCAGCTCCGGCACCGCCGCGTGCAGCACCTCCTTCGGCGAAAGGGTCCCGGCGCCGACAGCGGTGTAGAGCTCCTCCAACCCCGGCTGCTTCAGCGGCTTCAGCGCACCTTCCAGCAGCTTCTCCGTCGCATCCAGCCCTTCCTGGCGGAAGGCCCGCACGATGGCGGAGCGGCCGCTTTCCCGGTTCTCCTCCTTCTGCCGCGCATGGACGAAGCGGCGAATGCGCGCCCGCGCCTTGCCGGTGACGACGAAGCGTTCCCAGGCCGGGTTGGGCTGGCCGCCGCGGGCGGTGATGATCTCCACCTGGTCGCCATTCTCGAGCTGGTGGCGCAGCGGCACAATCTTGCCGTTGACCTTGGCGCCGACACAGGTGTCGCCGACTTGGCTGTGCACCTCATAGGCGAAATCCACCGGCGTCGCGCCGCGTGGCAGCTCGATCAGGTCGCCCTTGGGGGAGAAGCAGAAGACCAGGTCGCGATGCAGCTCGAGCTTGGTGTGGTCGAGGAATTCCTGCGCGCCCTCGGCATTCTCCAGGATGTCGAGCAGCGCCCGCACCCAGGGGTAGCGGCGGCCGCGGGAGCCTTGGCCCTCCGGCCCCTGCTTGTAGATCCAGTGCGCGGCGACGCCGTATTCCGCCACCTCATGCATCTCGCGGGTGCGGATCTGCACCTCGATCTTGGCGTTCCGCCGTTCCGGCACCGTCACCCCGGTATGCAGGGACTGGTAGCCATTGGTCTTCGGGGTCGAGATGTAGTCCTTGAAGCGGCCGGGTACGACCCGATAGGCGTCGTGCACCGCGCCGAGCGCGACGTAGCAGGCGGCCCGGTCCTCGACCAGAACGCGGAAGGCCATGACGTCCGAGAGCGCCTCGAAGGCCACGTTCTTCTTCTGCATCTTGCGCCAGATGGAATAGGGCGATTTCTCCCGCCCCGTCACGTCCAGCGCGGCAACGCCATGCTTGGCGAGGACGCGGCGCAGATCCTGCTCGATCTCCCGGATCAGGTCGGCGCCCTGGCCGCGCAGGAAGGTCAGGCGCGCGGCGATGGTCTGGCGCGCTTCCGGGTGCAGCTCCTGGAAGGCGAGCGTCTCCAGCTCGGTCTTCAGCGCATCCATCCCGATACGCTCGGCCAGCGGCGCGAAGATCTCCATCGTCTCGCGCGCCGTCTTCTGCCGGCGGGCGGGCTGCGGCACGAAATGCAGCGTGCGCATGTTGTGCAGGCGGTCGGCCAGCTTGACGAGGAGGACGCGGATGTCCTCGCTCATCGCCAGCACCAGCTTGCGCAGGTTCTCAGCCTGCTTGGTGCGCTCCGATTGCAGCTCGATCCGCGTCAGCTTGGTGACGCCATCCACCAGCCGAGCGACTTCCGGCCCGAATTGCCGCTCGATCTCCTTGAGGCCGACGGCGGTGTCCTCCGCCACGTCATGCAGCAGGGCGGTGGCGATGGTGGCGCTGTCCAACCGGTAATCGGCCAGGATGCCGGCGACGGCGAGCGGGTGGGTGATGTAGGGGTCGCCATTCTCCCGCTGCTGCGTCGCATGCGCCTCGGCGGCGACGCGGCCGGCGCGCTCCAGCAGGGAGAGATCGGCGCGGGGGTCGTAGGCGGCGACGCGCTGCACCAGCGCGGCGACCTCGGCCAGCCCCGGCGGGCTGACAGGGGCGGCCACTCCGGCAGCCACCCCCTCCGGCGCAAGCGGCACCGGGGCGGAACGCGGCCCGATGTCGCCGGCGCTCAACGTCCTGCGCTCAGCGGCGGCCGCTGCCCAACTCGGCAGCGATGGCCGCTTCGATGTCGTCCGGCGACATGTCCTCGAGGCCCTGGCCCTCGGCGGGCAGCTCCTCGTTCACATCCATGACGCCGAAGATGTTCTCGTCCGTGGCGATGAGGTCGAGCACCTCCTCCTCCGCCGGCTCCGGCTCCGGGGCGCGCTGCAGGGATTTGATGAGGTCGGCCTCGATGGCGTCCAGGGCAATGGTTTCGTCGGCGATCTCACGGAGTGCAACCACCGGATTCTTGTCATTATCCCGGTCAACCGTCAGCTCCTCGCCCCGGCTGATGTTGCGGGCGCGCTGGGCGGCCAACAGCACCAGCTCGAACCGGTTCGGAACCTTGACGATGCAATCTTCGACGGTGACGCGCGCCATGCCGGCCTCATGCGTTGAATGGGCAGGCGCCGGCCCGGGAAGGGCCAGCCTGCGGATTCGTGAAACTTCCAGATAGACAGAGCCAGGGCAAACTGCAAGGACCGCGACGGCGAGCCCCGGCCGCGGCGTGAAGCTGGCGTCCCGCTTCCGCAGCCCTGCGGCCTGCCCTGGCCTGGCCCGCACCGCCCGTCATCCCGCCAAGGGCTTCAGGGGGTTACTCCGCCACGGGCTCCGGCGCCGGCTCCGCCGCGAGGGCGGCGCGCAGCGCATCCAGCCCCAGCCCGAGCCCGGGATGCACCCAGCCCGGCGCCACATCCGCCAGCGGGTCCAGCACGAAGCGGCGCAGATGCGCCCGGGGATGTGGCAGGATGGGGGCGGGCCCCGGCCGCACCAGATCGCCGATGGCGATGAGATCCAGGTCCAGCCGCCGCGGCGCGTTCGGGAAGGGCCGCTCCCGCCCCGCCGCAGCCTCGATCCCGTGCAGCGCGGCCAGCAGCGCCGCCGGGTCCGGCACCTCCCCCTCCAGCCGTGCCACCCCGTTGATGAAGGGCGGCGCACCGGGCGGCGAATCCACCGGCAGGGTGCGATACCAGCGGGAGAGGGCGAGCAGCCGGAGCCCCGGCAGCCGATCCAGCGCCACAGCAGCGGCACGGCAGGTCGCGAGTGGGGATTCATTGCACGATCCCGGCAAATTCGCGCCTAAAGCGATAAGGACCACCTTTTCTTGCTTCCTAATCCCTATCACACGCCTACTATCCGGCCCGCCAATCCGGCATGCACCAGATTTCGCGAGCCCAGCTTGTCGCCTGAACGTATTGAACGAGTCGCGCTCTTCATCGATGGCGCGAACCTCTATGCCGCGTCCCGGACCCTTGGCTTCGACGTGGACTATAAGAACCTGTTGGGATACTTCCGACAAAAATCCTATCTAGTCCGTGCCTACTATTACACGGCGTTGCTGGAGACGGAAGAATACTCCCCTCTGCGGCCATTGGTCGACTGGCTCGGCTACAATGGTTACACAGTTGTCACCAAACCGGCCAAGGAGTTCACCGACGCCACCGGCCGTCGGCGGGTGAAGGGCAGCGTCGATATCGAAATGGCGGTGGACGTGCTGGACCTCTGCCCCCATCTCGACCACGTCATCATCTTCTCCGGCGATGGAGATCTGCGGCGGCTGGTGGAATCCGTGCAGCGCCGGGGGGTGCGGGTGACGGTCGTCTCCACCATCCGGACCCAGCCCGCCATGATCGCCGATGAGCTGCGCCGCCAAGCGGACGCCTTTTTCGACCTCTCGGACCTGGCCGAGCACATCACCCGCCGCCAGGTGGAGCCGCGGCCCCGGGCGCCGGTGGTTGCGCCTCGCCCGGCGGCCGCCGGCCGGGCTACTCCGGCCGAGCCTTTCCGGGAGCTGCCGGACCTGCCGGAGTGAGCGGCACAGGCGCCGGCGGGCCCCTCCCCGGCCCGGAGGCAGCGCCCGAGCCCGGGCGCGACTGCCCGCTCTGCCCGCGGCTGGTGGCGCTGCGCCAGGCCAACCGCGCTGCCTTTCCCGAATGGCACAACGCCCCGGTTCCGAGCTGGGGGCCGCCCGCTTCCCGCATCCTGGTGCTCGGCATGGCGCCCGGGCAGCGGGGGGCAAACCGCACCGGCCGGCCCTTCACCGGCGACCATGCCGGCAAGCTGCTCTACGCCACCCTGCTGAAATTCGGCCTGGCCCGGGGCGAGTACCAGGAGCGGCCGGATGACGGCATGGAGCTGACCGGCTGCCGGGTGACCAATGCGGTGCGCTGCGTACCCCCGGCCAATCTGCCGGAACCGGCGGAGGTGAGGGCCTGCAACCAGTTCCTGGCCGGGGAATTGCAGCGCATGCCGAACCTCCGGGTGGTGCTGGCGCTCGGTGTGCTGGCGCATGCGGCGCTGCTGCGGGCGCTCGGCCTCAAGCCCAGCCGCATCCCCTTCGGCCATGGCGCGCGGCACGCGCTGCCCGGCGGGCTGATGCTGGCCGACAGCTACCATGTCAGCCGCTACAACACCTCCACCCGCCGGCTGACGGCGGAGATGTTCGAGGCGGTGATGGCCGGGGTGGTCGCGGAGGCCGGGTAGCGGCGCCGCGCCATGCCGATGGCCCCGGTCGCCGCCGCGCCCGACCCTCCCGGATACCGGGCGCAAGCTGCCGGTTGCCTGGTTCCCGCGCCGGGCGCGAGCAGCCTTCGCGGCCTGGAGCCGCTCTAGGATGTTTGGTCCCGGCATTTGGTGGTGCGGGTCAGCGGTAAACCTGTGTGGCTCGGTGGCCCATGATCGGCAGATGAACTCGTAGGGGGTGAGGCCCTTCAGCGTCTTGAGCCGCCTGGCGTAGTTGTAGGCGTTGAGGAACAGG
>NZ_JAMZIK010000159.1 GCF_024178315.1 Siccirubricoccus soli
TGGCCCGGCTGCGGCCGGGTGGGGCGCGGCGGCGGCGGCGGCATGTCCCACGGGATGCTCGGGGCATTGGCCAGGCGCGGCGGCGATGGTGGGGCGCCGGGAATGCCCGGCTCTCCAGGCGAGGGGGCGCCCGGCGGCGTCGGGGTGGTGCGCAGCGCGACCGGGCTGCGGGAGGCGGCGCGCTGCTCCTCCAGCGCCGCGGTCAGCGCCGCGCGCGATTCGGGGGAGGGGCGATCCGGCCGCGGCGGCACGCTGGCGAGGTTGGGGCTGGGGTCGTCGAGGCCCGGCGGGGGCAGCCGCCCCTCGTCATCGGCGCCGGAGACCCGGCGCCAGATCACCACCGGATTGACTTCCTTCGGCACCTCGCAGGCACCGAGGAGCAGCAGCAGCAGCCCGCACCCTGCCCGCCTCGCCCTGCCGCCCATGCCTGCCCGATCCGCCGTTGCCATGCGGCAATCCTACCGCGCCGGGGCGGCGCAAATAAGGGGTACGCGCAGGGTGGAGAAGCCCTGGTGCAATCGCTAGATTGACCTTATGGCCGAAGACAAGACCCCAGAAGGCCCGGCTTTCCGGTTGCCCGACCCCGCCATCGTCACCCGCACCATGGCGGAGGTGGCGGAGCGAGGGCAGCGCATCGTCACCGATTTCCTCAAGCGCCAATCGGATTCCGCGGCGACCCCGGACCCGCTGAACATCGGCGGCGCCTTCCTGGAAATGACGACGCGGCTGATGGCCAATCCGGCCCAGCTTGTCCAGGCCCAGCTCGGCTTCTGGCAGGATTACCTGACCCTCTGGCAGAATACCGCGCGGCGGATGCTGGGGGAGGAGGCGAAGCCCGTCATCGCCGAGGATCCGCGCGACCGCCGCTTCAAGGACGAGGCCTGGCGGGAGAACGAGGTCTTCGACTTCATCAAGCAATCCTACCTGCTCTCCGCCCGCTACTTCCAGACCGTGGTCGGCGGGGTGGAGGGGCTGGACCAGAAGACGGCGCAGAAGGTGGATTTCTACACGCGGCAATTCGTCGATGCGATGAGCCCGTCCAACTTCCTGCTGACCAATCCGGAAGTGCTGCGCCGCACCGCCGAGACCGGCGGGGAGAACCTGCTGAAGGGCCTCTCCCACCTGCTCGCGGATCTCGAGCGCGGGAAGGGCAAGCTGCGCATCCGGATGACGGATGACAGCAAGTTCCGCGTCGGCGAGAACATTGCCGTCACCCCCGGCAAGGTGGTGTATCAGAACGACCTGATGCAGCTGATCCAGTACGCCCCGGCGACGGAGCGCGTGCTGAAGCGGCCGCTGGTAATCTTCCCACCCTGGATCAACAAATTCTACATCCTCGACCTCAGGCCGAAGAACAGCTTCGTGCGCTGGGCGGTGGAGCAGGGCCACACCGTCTTCGTCGTCTCCTGGGTCAACCCGGACGAGACCCTCGCCGAGAAGGGCTTCGACGACTACATGCGCGAGGGCGTCTATGACGCGCTCGACGCCATCGAGAAGGCGACGGGGGAGAAGCAGGTCAACGCCATCGGCTACTGCCTGGGCGGCACGCTGCTGGCGACGACCCTGGCGCATATGGCGGCGAAGCGCGACACGCGCATCAAATCCGCGACCTACTTCGTCACCATGACGGATTTCGCCGAGGCCGGGGAGCTCAGCGTCTTCATCGACGAGGAGCAGCTCAAGGGCCTCGAGGAGAAGATGCAGCAGCGCGGCTATCTCGAAGGGACGGAGATGGCCACCACCTTCAACATGCTGCGGGCCAACGACCTGATCTGGTCCTTCGTCGTCAACAACTACCTGATGGGACAGGAGCCCTTCCCCTTCGACCTGCTCTACTGGAACGACGACAGCACCCGCATGCCGGCGAAGATGCACAGCTTCTACCTGCGGCGGATGTACCAGCAGAACGACCTGGTGAAGCAGCCGGGCGAGCCGGGCGCCATCGAGCTGCTGGGGGCGAAGATCGACCTGCGGAAGATCAAGGTGCCGAGCTACCTGATCTCGACGCGGGAGGACCATATCGCGCCCTGGAAAAGCACCTATCGGGCGACCCAGCTCTATGCCGGCCCGGTGCGCTTCGTGCTGGCGGCGTCGGGGCATATCGCCGGCATCGTGAACCCGCCGGGCTCCGGCAAGTACAGCCATTGGGTGAATGAGCAGCTCCCCCCCGATCCGGAGGAGTGGTTCCGCGGCGCGACGGAGCTCGCCGGCTCCTGGTGGCCGGACTGGCACCGCTGGGTGACGGCGCTGGGCAAGGAAACCGTGCCGGCCCGGGTGCCGGGGGAGGGCGGGCTGCCGGCGCTGGAGGACGCGCCCGGCAGCTATGTGAAGGTGATGGGGACGGACTGAGGCGGGCCCCGCCTCCCTCGCCGCCGGTGAAGCCATGCGAAGGCCGCACTGCCCGGTCCATCGGGGAGCGGTGCGGGCCGCCCGCCGGTGCCCTTCAGCGCCTTCGCCGGCACGCCGCAGCCGGGCCGGATCGCTGGAATGCGGTGCCCGCGATGGCCGCCATTCGATCGGGCGCCATCCTGCCTGCCCGCAGGGCTCCACGCTCCGTCAGGATGGTGCTGTCCGGGAGAGCATGGCCCCTTCCGCGCCGCCGCCCCCGGGCGCACCCTGCGCCGGGCGCTCGGCCCGAAGCGCCCGCTGGGCGCCGCCGAGCGGCAGGAGGGACAGGGACATGCCGAAGGAGCGCATCACCTCGGACAAGCTGCCGCCGCCGAGCGGGCATTTCCCGGCCGGCATCATCGCCCCCGCCGGTCGCCTGGTCTTCATCTCCGGCATGCTGGCAAAGGATGCGAGCGGCGCGCTGGTCGGCGCCGGCGACATCACCGCCCAGACCCGCCAGGTCTGCGAGAACCTCAAATCCGCAGTGGCGGCCGCCGGCGGCACGCTGGACGACATCTGCCGCGTCGATGTCCACATCGCCGACATGCGGCACTTCCCGCAGATCCATGCGGTACGGCGAGAATACTTCACCGGCACCCCGCCCGCCTCCACCATGGTGCAGGTGACGGGCTTCACCCACCCGGAGGCGCTGATCGAGATCACCGCCATCGCGGTCATCCCGTGACCGCCCCCTTCGCAGCGGCGATATTGCGGTGCACACTTTGCTTATGTCCGATCCCGCTGCTCTTCCCGCCGCCGAGGCCGCCCGCCGGATCCAGGCCGGCGCCCTCTCCGCCATCGCCCTGACCGAGGCCCTGCTCGCCCGCATCGCGGCGCGGGAGAAGGTGGTGAAGGCCTTCATCCATCTCGACCCCGCCCTCGCCCTGCGCCAGGCGGCGGCGGTGGATGCGGCGGCGAAGGCGGGGCGGCGCCTGCCGCTGGCCGGCCTCGGCTTCGGGGTGAAGGATGTGCTGGATACGGCGGACCAGCCCTCGCAATACGGCTCCCCCATCTGGGCCGGCCACCGGCCGCGCACGGATGCCGCCTGCGTCGCCCTGGCGCGGCGGGCGGGGGCAGTGATCCTCGGCAAGACCGTCACCACGGAATTCGCCACCCGCTTCCCCGGGCCCACCACCAACCCGCACAACCCGGCGCATACGCCGGGCGGCTCCTCCTCCGGCTCGGCGGCGGGCGCCGGGGCGGGCTTCTTCCATGCCGGCTTCGGTACCCAGACCGCGGGCAGCATCATCCGCCCCGCAGCCTTTTGTGGCGCCGTCGGCTTCAAGCCGAGCTTCGGCACGCTGCATCGCGGCGGCATGAAGGTGATGAGCGAGTCGCTCGACACCATCGGCGTCATCACCGCCAGCGTCGCCGATGCCGCCCATGCGATGGCAGGCCTGACCGGCGGCGATTACGGCACGCCGGAGACGAAGCCGGGCCGCGCGCCGCGGCTCGGCCTGTGCTGGGGCCCGACCGCGTCCCAGGCCGCGCCCGAGACCCGCGCCGCGATCGAGCGCGTGGCCAGCGCCGCCGCGAAGGCCGGGGCCAGCGTGACGCCGGTGGAGCTGCCCGCTGCCGCGGCGGCGGGGCTGGAGGCGCATCAGCTCGTGATGAACGGCGAATCCGCCGAGGCCCTGGCCTGGGAGCTGGACCACGCCGCCGCCCAGCTTTCCCCGGTGCTGCGGGAGCGGATGGAGTGGGGCCGCGACCAGCCTCGCGCCGCCCTGGCGGCAGGCCGCGCCGCCTTCGCCGCGGCGCGGGCGGCGGTGGCGGAGGCGATCGCGCCCTTCGACGCCCTTCTCACCGCTGCCGCGCCGGGCGAGGCGCCGGAGGGGATCGGCGCCACCGGCGATCCCGCCTTCAACTCGCTCTGGACCCTGCTGCACCTGCCCTGCGTGACGGTGCCGGTCGGCACCGGGCCGAAGGGGCTGCCGCTCGGGGCGCAGCTCGTCGGGGCCTTCGGCCAGGACAAGGCGGTGCTGGCCTGGGCGGAGTGGGTGCGGCAGGCGGCGAGCTAGGGCCGGCCCGGAGAGTCGGAGGAAGGGAGCCCGGCGACCGTCGGGGGCGTGGAGCAGCCAGGGCACGGCTGCGACGAAGGCCAGGACGGGCTGCTCCGGCCAGCCGGGTGACGCACCCGGCCCGGCCGGCCCGGGGACAGTCGCCCGGCTGGCCGTGCGGCGCTGGCGCCCGAAGGGCGATGCCGGCGCGCTTGCGCCGATTGCGCCGGCCCCATCGCCCGGGCAGGGTGCCGCGCCGGATATGAGCGGGAAGGGAGAGCGTCGGCATGAAGGCGATCTGGTACGAGAAGAACGGCGACAGCAGCGTCCTCACCTTCGGCGAGCTGCCGACGCCGAGCCCCGGCCCGGGCGAGGTGCTGGTCCGCCTCGCCGCCTCCGGCGTGAACCCTTCGGATTGGAAGACCCGCCGCGGCTCCTCCCGTCCCATGGCCTTCCCGCGCGTCGTCCCGCACAGCGACGGCGCCGGCGTGATCGAGGCGGTGGGGGAGGGGGTCCCCGTCGGCCGAATCGGGGAGCGCGTCTGGATCTGGAACGGCCAGTGGAAGCGCGCCTTCGGCACCGCCGCCGAATACATCGCCCTGCCCGCCATCCAGGCCGTGCCCCTGCCGGAGGGGACCAGCTTCGCCGAGGGCGCCTGCCTCGGCATCCCGGCGCTCACGGCGCTGCACGCGCTGGTGACGGATGGCAGCTGCACCGGGCAGCGCGTGCTGGTCACCGGTGGCGCCGGCGCGGTCGGCTTCTACGCCATCCAATTCGCCCGGCTGCTGGGCGCGGCGCAGGTCATCGCCACGGTCAGCTCCCCGGCCAAGGCGGCGCATGCCATGGCCGCCGGCGCCGATGTCTGCGTGAACTACCGCACGGAGGACGTGCCGGCCCGGGTGATGGAGCTGACCGGCGGCGTTGGCGCGGAGCGGATCGTCGAGGTGGACCTGGCCGGCAACGGCCCGATGATCCACAAGCTGGCGGCGCATGGCGCGGTGGTCGGCGCCTATGGCTCCAATACCCAGGAGGCGATCTTCCCCTTCTCCCCCACCATCATGAAGGGCATCGGGGTGCGCTTCTTCATCGTCTATGAGCTGACGCCGCGGCAGCGTGCCGAGGCGGTGGGGGCGCTGCAATCCTGGCTGGCCCGTGGCCTGGTGCGGCATGCCGTCGCTGCGCATATGCCGCTGGCCGAATGCGCCGCGGCGCATGACGCGGTGGAGGCCGGCAGCCTGATGGGGAACCTGGTGCTGGACTGCTGAGGCTGGGAGCGGGGTGCGCGGCGCGGCAGGGGCCGGCATCAGGAAAGGGCTTTCGCCCCGGGGCGCATGATGCCATCTCCCCCATGTCCAAGATCGGGAGATCACCCAGTTCCATGCTGCCTCGCCGTTCCCTGCTGGCTGCGCCGCTCCTGCCGCTCGCCACGCCCGCCCTGGGGCAATCCGCCGGAGATTGGCCGAACCGCCCCATCCGCGTCATCGTCCCCTGGCCGCCGGGCGGCTCCACCGATGTCCTGGCGCGGCTGCTCTGCGAGCAGCTGACTCACAAGCTCGGCCAGAATTTCGTGCTGGAGGACCGGCCGGGCGCCAGCGGCAATATCGGCATGGAGGCGATCGCGAAATCGGCGCCGGATGGCTACACCCAGGGGCCGGCGACCATCGCCAACCTTTCCGTCGCGCAATTCCTCTACACGCGGCTGCCCTTCGATCCGGAGAAGGATTTCTCCCTGGTCTCCATGCACTGGGAGCTGCCGAACGTCGTCGTCGTCTCCGCCCAGCACAACCCAACCAACAGCCTGCAGGAATTCATCGCCTGGGCGAAGGCGCAGCGGAACGGCGTCAGCTACGGCTCCCCGGGCGTCGGCACCACCGCGCATCTCTGCGGCTCCTCCTTCTGCGACCGGCTGAAGATCGACGGCCAGCACGTGCCCTTCCGCGGCGCGGCGCAGATCATCCCGGCCATGCTGGCGGGCGACCTGACCTTCGCGATCGACAACCTGGCCAGCTACACCCCGGTGATCGCCGAGGGGCGGGTGAAGGCCTTCGCGGTGACCAGCCCCGAGCGCTGGCCGAGCCTGCCGCAGATCCCGGTGATGGCGGAGGCCGGGGTGCCGAATTTCGTCGTCACCTCCTGGTGCGCCTGGGTCGGGCCGGCGGGGATGCCGCGGGCGGTGATCGACAAGGTGAATGCGGCGATGAAGGAGGTGGCGGCCGACCCTGCCGTGCAGCGCCGCTTCGAGCAGACCGGCGCCCGCTGCGTCTGGAGCACGCCGGAGGATGCCGAGCGCCACGCTGCCTCCCAGCGGCCGATGCTGAAGGAGATGGTGCGGATTTCCGGCGCCCGGATGGAGTAGCAGGGGCAAGGGCGGCGGGGGCCGTGGCTGTGCCTGCCCCCGCCGGCCGGCTTGCCAGGGCGCCTAAGGCTGGCCGTGCCGGCGTGTCGCCGCCCCGGCCCTTCGCTCTGTCGCGTTGTTCGGTTCGCCGGGCGCCTCCGCCCGGCCTGACGCTGCTCCAGCCGGGTGGGACCATGGCCGCAACCCTCCGCATCGCCCTCGCCCAGATCAACCCGCATGTCGGCGACCTCCGGGGCAATGCCGGGCGCATTCGCAAGGCCCGGGCGGAGGCGGCGCGGCTCGGCGCGGACCTGCTCGTCACCCCGGAATTCTCCATCGCCGGCTACCCGCCGGAGGATCTGGTGCTGCAGCCCGGCTTCAACGCCGATGCCGCCGCCGCCATCGAGGCGCTGGCGGCCGAGACCGCGGATGGCGGTCCCGGCATCGTGCTCGGCGGCCCGTGGGTGGCGGAGGGCAAGCGCCACAATGGCCTCTACGTGCTGGATGGCGGCCGGATCATCGCCCGTCGCGCCAAGCATGAGCTGCCGCCGGAAGGCGTCTTCGATGCGAGGCGGCTCTTCGAGCCCGGCCTTGCCCCGGGCCCGGTGGCCTTCCGCGGCGTCCGCCTTGGCCTGATGATCGGCGAGGATAGGTGGTTCCCGGCGGTTTCCGAGACCCTGGAGGAGAGCGGTGCGGAGGTGCTGATCGGCATCAACGCCTCCCCCTTCGAGGTCGGCGAGGCGCAGCGCCGCATCGACCTCGCCGTGCCGCGGGTGGTGGAGACGGGGCTCGGCTTCGTCTTCCTCAACCAGGTCGGCGGCCAGGATGAGCTGGTCTTCGAGGGGGCGAGCTTCGTGCTCAACCCGGATCGCAGCCTGGCGGTGCAGATGCCGCTCTTCGAGGAAGCGGTGACCCTGACGGAGTGGCGGCGGGAGGGGGGCAGGCTGGTCTGCACCTCGCAGCCCCTGGCGCCCATCCCCCCGGTGGAGGAGCAAATCTACCGGGCGATGATGCTCGGCCTCAGGGACTACGTGACCAGGAACCGCTTCCCCGGGGTGGTGCTGGGGCTCTCGGGCGGCATCGACAGCGCCATCTCGGCGGCCGTCGCCGCCGATGCGCTCGGGCCGGACCGGGTGCGGGCGGTGATGATGCCTTCCCCCTACACCTCCCCCGAGAGCCTGGAGGACGCGGCCGCCTGCGCCGCGCTGCTCGGCATCCGCTACGAGACCATCCCTATCGGCCCGGCCATGGAGGCCTTCGGTGCCATGCTGGCGCCCGCCTTCGGCGACCATGCCCCGGACACCACCGAGGAGAACATCCAGTCCCGCGCCCGCGGCCTCACCCTCATGGCGCTGTCCAACAAATTCGGCGACATGGTGCTGGCCACGGGCAACAAGAGCGAGATGTCGGTCGGCTACGCCACGCTCTATGGCGATATGTGCGGCGGCTATGCGGTGCTGAAGGACGTCTACAAGACGCTAGTCTTCGAGCTCTCCCGCTGGCGCAACGCGCATCTGCCGCCCGGGGCGCTGGGGCCGCAGGGGCCGGTGATGCCGAAACGGGTCCTCACCAAGCCGCCCTCCGCCGAGCTGAAGCCGGGCCAGACGGACCAGGACAACCTGCCGCCCTATGAGGAGCTGGACGCTATCCTGGAAGGGCTGGTGGAGGGGGAGCGCGGGGTGGAGGCGCTGGTCGCCGAGGGCCATGACCGCGCCACGGTGCTGCGGGTGCGCCGCCTGCTGGACTGGGCGGAATACAAACGCCGCCAGGCTCCGCCCGGGGTGAAGATCGGGAAGCGGGCCTTCGGCCGGGACCGGCGCTACCCGATCAGCAACGGCTACACCGACCTGATCGCGTGAGACCCCGCTGCCGAGCGATGGCGGACCGCCAGCGAAGGGGCGGAAGGCAGGGTCCGGATCTTCGGGCCGGAGTCACTCGACGACCCGCCAGGCGCCGATCGGGCGCAGGGTAGCGCAGGCCGGGCCACCATCCTTGGCCTTTCCGGGGAGCAGGGCCTCGAGAACTCCGCCGGCCAAAGCCTTGTCCAGCAACTCGGCGGGCAGCAGGTGGATGTCGATCTTGGCGCGCCGGCTCCACGGCGAGGGGCGCTGCCCGGCCTGCTCGCCGATCGCAATGTAGACAAAGCGTCTGGCAGCCCCTTCGCTGCGAACGAAATCCCCATGGAGTTTCGGCCCCGGCGCCACCCGCACCGGCACCTCGAACGAGATCGGCTCGTCGCCGGCGACAACCTGCCCGACCGGCTCGCTCTTCCTGTTCTGGAGGCTGTAGGCCACTCCAGGGAACGGGTCCTGGATCCTGAGCCGCAGGGTGATGACCTGATCTGCCATGGGTCCCGTCCCCCGTATCGCAAGCACCAGCTTTGGCGTAACCGGACTTGGCCGGGGACCGCAACAGAAACGGGTTCCGAAGGCGGTGCTGCCTCAGGACCTGGCCAAGGCGGCATCGGCAAGGGCCGCCCCGGACCCCTGCCGGGCCGGGCGCGTTGGGGGCAAGGCTCCCCTCCGCCCCCTCGCGGGCCTATAGGGCGCAGCCGCAGAGAGGAGGCCGCCATGGCTGCAGCTTTCGATACCGGCCTGTTCGGGCGGGAGGGCGGCTATGCCGTCCGCATCATGGATCTGTCCGGCGGCAATGGCGCGGAGCCGGTGGAGACCATCCGCGGCTTCCAGACCCTGGAACACGCCAATGCCTTCGCCCGCCGCTATGTGCGGGACAGCGTGGAGCGCTGCCGCAACCGCGGCATGAGCCCGGAGCAGGTGCTGGCCGCCTGGTTCGCCTTCGGCGAGGATGCCGAGGTGGTGGGCGGCGCCGAGCAGGCCTGGCGCAGCGCCGCCGAGCTGAACGACTTCGCCGCCCGCCCGGCCCGGGATGCCGAGGACCGCAATTGGCGCGCCCTCGACCCCCGCCGCGACGAGGAGGATGAGGAGGAGGAATGAGCCGCCACCGCGTCCTCTGCGGCGATTTCGCCAGCGGCCAGGACCCCGACGAGGAATGGGAGGTGCCGGGCTTCGCCTCCGCCGAGGCGGCCGCCGAATATGCCAGGCGCTTCATCCGGGCGCAGATCGAGGATCTGCGGCGGGAAACCCCGGACCCGGCGGCGCTGCGGGAGGCCTATTACACCTTCGGCGAATACGCGGCGGCGGAGGGGTTCGACAGCGAGGCCTGGGTGAACCACTGCATCGCCATGCCGGCGACGCGGAAGGCGGAGGTGGATTATGCGGCGCTGGAGCCGGGGCGGTAGTCCGAGAGGGGCTCTGCCCCTCTCGGGCTCACCCCGCGAAAGGCCGAAGGGCCTTTGGAAACCTCGAGTTCGGGCTTCGCAGGTTGAACCGTCCCGCCCAAACTCAAGGGTTCCAAGGGCCTTTCGGCCCTTGGCGGAGGGAGTTTGAGGGAGGCAGAGCCTCCCTCAACCCTGGACAGGCCCATCGCCAGCAGGCATCGCACCGCCATGAAACTCCGCTTCGCCCCATCCCCCACCGGCCTGCTGCATGTCGGGAACGCCCGCGCCGCCCTGGTGAACTGGCTCTTCGCCCGCCAGCGCGGCGGCGCCGTGCTGCTGCGCCTGGACGATACCGACACCGCGCGCAGCAAGGCCGAATACGCCGTGGCGCTGGAGGAAGACCTCCGCTGGATGGGCCTCGACTGGGATGAGAGCTTCCGCCAGTCCGACCGGCTGGAGCTCTACGCCGCCGCCGCCGAGCGGCTGAAGGCCAGCGGCCATCTCTACCCCTGCTTCGAGAGCGAGGAGGAGCTGCGGTCGAAGCGGGAACAGCTGCTCCGCCAGGGCAAGCCGCCCCTCTATGACCGCGGCGCGCTGAAGATGACGCCGGAGCAGTATGCGCGGGCGATCGCCAACGGCAAGACGCCCTATTGGCGCTTCAAGCTCTCCGGCATGCAGCGGGAATGGCAGGATGGCGTGCTGGGCCGGCGGGCGGTGAAGCTCTCCGCCCTCTCGGACCCCGTGCTGATCCGCGCCGATGGCTCGCCGCTCTACACCTTCACCAGCGTGGTGGATGACCTGGAGGGCGGGGTCACGCACATCATCCGTGGCGAGGACCATGTGACCAATACCGGCGTCCAGCTCGATATCTGGGTGGCGCTGGGGGGGGATGTGCGGGCGCTGTCCTTCGCGCACCTGCCGCTGCTGACGGATTCCGATGGCGGGCCGCTCTCCAAGCGGCTGGGCTCGCTCTCCCTGCGGCAGCTGCGGCGGGACGGGGTGGAGCCGGCGGCGCTCGCCGGCTACCTGGCCGCGCTCGGCACGCCGCGGGACCCGGTGCCGGCCCTGCCGGCGGCGCTGGTGGCGGGGTTCGACATGACCACCATCAGCAGGTCGCCGGCCCGCTTCGACGTGCAGCAGCTTCTGGCCCTCAACCGCCGCCACCTGCATGGGGCGAGCTTCGAGAGCGTGCAGGCCCGGCTGCCGGAGGGGGCGGACGAGGCCTTCTGGCTGGCCATCCGCGAAAACCTCGACCTGCTGGGCGAGGCGAAGACCTGGTTCGAGGTGGTGCGCGGCCGCATCGTACCGCCGCCCCAGCCGGAGGAGGGCGCCTTCCTGCGCGCCGCGCTGGAGGCGCTGCCGCCGGAGCCCTGGGATGAGGGGACCTGGGGGGCCTGGACGGGCGCCCTGAAGGCCACCACCGGCCGCAAGGGCAAGGCCCTGTTCCTGCCCCTGCGCCTGGCCCTGACCGGCGAGGAGCACGGCCCGGACCTGAAGACCCTGCTGCCCCTGATCGGCCGCGCGACCGCGGCGGAACGGCTGGCGGTGGCGGCCGGCTGACCTCGGACCGGGGTCCGTGGCCAGGTCCTGGCCCCGGCGGGGGGGCAGGGTCGCGGGCGCTGCCCGCGACGACCTCCTGCCGAGGGGCGGGGGCGGAGCCCCGGCTACCGCGGCGGCGAGACCACGTGCTCCCTGAGGGCCGCCCCGCCCGGCACCGCCACCTCCCGCAGCACCACGTCATAGGTCCAGAGGCTCGCCAGGTGCCGCAGCACCTGCCGCGCTTCCTGGTCGTCCAGCAGCCGGCCAGCCTGGACGTAATGCTCCAGAATCAGCCGCCGGTCGCCGCTGAGGTCCACATCCACCACCTGGATGTCCGCATCCGTCGTCGCCGGGTCGTATTGCCGCGCCAGTGCCCGGCGCAGCCGCCGGTAGCCGCGCTCGTCATGCATGGAATCGACGCGCAGCGCCGGCTGCTCCACATCGTCCACCAGGTGGAACAGCCGCAAGTCGCGCATCACCTTCGGGCTGAGGAATTGTAGGATGAAGCTCTCATCGCGGAACTCCGACCAGGCGTAGCGCAGCACCTCCATGGCATCGCCGCTGCCGGCGAAATCCGGGAACCATTCCCGGTCCTCCTCGGTCGGCTGCTCGGCGATGCGGGCGATGTCCGTCATCATGGCGAAGCCCAGCGCATAGGGGTTGATGCCCGAATAGCGCTGGTCGTCGAAGCCCGGCTGCATGATGACGCTGGTGTGGGAGTGCAGTGCCTCCAGCAGATGCCCGTCGGTGATGCGGCCCTGGCTGTGCAGCCGGTTCAGGATGCGGTGGTGCACATAGGTGGCGCAGCCCTCGTTCATCACCTTGGTCTGGCGCTGCGGCAGGAAGTACTGGGCGATATTGCGGACGATGCGGAGAATCTCGCGCTGCCAGGGCTGCAGGCGGGGCGCCGTCTTCTCCAGGAAATAGAGGATGTTCTCGCCCGGGAGCTGGAGCAGGGTGCGGCGCCGCTCCTCCTCGGAAGAGGTCGAGGGCGTTGTCGTCTTCTCCGGCAGGGTGGACCAGAGCACGTTGTACATGCGCTCGTCGTGCTCGCGCCGCTCGCGCTCCCGCCGCTGCTCGGATTGCAGGTCCGGGGCGCGGCGGCGGTGGCGGTGCACGCCATGGCTCATCAGCGCATGGGCGGAATCCAGCACCCGCTCCACCGCCATCTCGCCATGCTGCTCCTCGCAGGACTGGACATAGCCCTTGGCGAATTCGAGGTAGTCGAGGATGCCTTTGGCATCCGTCCATTCGCGGAAGAGGCGGTTGTTCTTGAAGAAGTGGTTGTGGCCGAAGGCGGCGTGGGCGATCACCAGCGCCTGCATCGTCGCCGTGTTCTCCTCCATGACGTAGGAGACGCAGGGGTCGGAGTTGATGACGATCTCATAGGCCAAGCCGCGGAGGCCACGGCGGTACATCGCCTCGTGCTGCGCGAAATGCTTGCCGAAGGACCAGTGGCGGTAGGAAAGGGGCAGGCCGGTGCTGGCATAGGCGTCCAGCATCTGCTCGGCGCTGATCACCTCGATGCGGTTGGTGTACCAGTCGAGGCCGAGCTCCTTGCCGGCGATCTCGGCGCAGGCATCATGGATGATGCGCAGCGTGTCGAAATCCCATTCGGCGCCCTCATAGAGCAGGCGATCCTCGGTCGTGACGCTCATGCCTGCGCTCCTTCCAGCACGCCGCGCTTGGCGAAGAGCTCCCGGAACACCGGGAAGATGTCCCGCCGGTGGCGCACCTTCTTCATGGCGAGCGGCGCGCCCGCCGCGACCAGCGCCTCATAGGTGCGCCAGAGATCGGTCGGGCCGCGGGGGAAGCCGGGGATGCCGTGCTCGCCCTCCCGCCCCACCTCGATATAGGCGTAGTACTGGCAGGCCGGCAGGATGGTATCCACCAGCAGCCGCGCCGTCTTCTGGCTGTCGCCGGCGGCGTTGTCGCCATCCGAGGCCTGGGCGGCGTAGATGTTCCAGTCAGAAGGCGGGTAGCGGTCCGCCACCACCTTCTGCATCTCCTCGAGCGCGGTGGAGACCAGGGTGCCGCCGGTCTCCCGGCTGTAGAAGAAGGTCTCCTCATCCACCTCCGACGCCTCGTGGGTGTGGCGGATGAAGACGATCTCGACATGCTTGTAGCGCCGCTGCAGGAAGAGGAAGAGCAGCGTGTAGAAGCGCTTGGCGAGGTCCTTCATGTCCTCGGTCATGGAACCGGAAACGTCCATGAGGCAGAACATGACGGCGCGCGCCACCGGCTTCGGGACCGGGTCGAAGCGGCGGTAGCGGACGTCGATCGGGTCGATCCAGGGGATGCGGCGGGTGCGGAGGATCTGCCGCTCCAGCTCCGCCCGCAACTCCAGCACCCGCTCCGCCTGCTCCGGGTCGCCTTCCAGGGCGGCGATCTCCGCCTCCAGCGCCTGTACCGCCTCCGGCTTCGGGCGCTTCAGGGCGATGCGGCGGGACATGCTGTTGCGCATGGTCCGGCCGAGGGCGAGGTTGGCCGGCGAGCCGCTGACCGAGTAGCCGGCGCGTTGCCAGGCCGGGTCGGCACCGTCTACCAGGCGGCGCTTCGCCATGTCCGGCAGTTCGAGGTCGTCGAGGAAGAGGGAGAGGAATTCCTCCCGGCTCAGGACGAAGCGGAAGGTGTCCTCGCCGCTGCCATCCGGCGAGCCCTCCGAGCCGCCGCCCCCGCCGCCGCCCGGCGGCCGGGGGATCTCGTCCCCCTCCCGGTACTCCTTGTTGCCGGGCAGCACATGGTCGCGGATGCCGCCTGTGCCGTGGTGGAAGCTGGGTTCCCTGATGCCGTGGAGGGGGATGCTGACCTCCCCGCCCTCATCGGCGTTGCGGATGCCCCGTTTGGCCGAGGCGTCCCGCACCGCTTCCTGGACCAGCGACTTGGCGCGGCGCAGGAAGCGCTGGCGGTTGGGCAGGCTACGGCCGCTGGGATTGAGGCGGCGGTCCAGGATCTGCATGCAGCGGGAGCCTTGAAGACCGGGTTTGCGGTTAGAACACCTCCGGTTCACATGCGTTCACCGGGAATGCCCCACCCATTCGACTGTAGAGCAGATTTGTGCCTCCGGGCGATGCCGCCCTGCGGCAATCCGCCCTAGCCGGCCTGCTTCACGCGCATGTACCACTCGACCAGCCGGCGCACCTGCCGTTCGGTATACCCCCGCGAGGTCATCCGTTCCACGAATTCCCCGTGCTTCTTTTCGGTCTCGCTATCTTTCTTGGAGCCGAAGGAGATGACGGGCAGCAGATCCTCCACCTGGCTGAACATCCGGCGCTCGATCACATCCCGGATCTTCTCGTAGCTGGTCCAGGAGGGGTTCTTGCCGCCGCGATTCGCCCGGGCGCGGAGGGCGAATTTCACCACCTCATTACGGAAGTCCTTCGGATTCGCGATGCCGGCGGGCTTCTCGATCTTCGTCAGCTCCTGGTTGAGGAGCTCCCGGTTCATCATCTGGCCGGTGTCGGGATCCTTGAAGTCCATGTCCTCGACCCAGGCATCGGCATAGGCCACGTAGCGGTCGAACAGGTTCTGGCCGTAGTCGTTGTAGGATTCGAGATAGGCCTTCTGGATCTCGTTGCCGATGAACTCGGCATAGCGCGGCGCCAGCTCGCCCTTGATGAACTCCAGGTAGCGCTTCTCCGTCTCGTCCGGCAGCTGTTCGCGCCGGATCGTCTGTTCCAGCACATACATCAGATGGACGGGGTCGGCGGCAATCTCGGTGGTGTCGTAGTTGAAGGTCGCCGCCAGGATCTTGAAGGCGAAGCGGGTGGAGGCACCATCCATCCCCTCATCCGGGCCGGCAGCGTCGCGGTATTCCTGCACCGTCTTGGCGCGGGGGTCGGTCTCCTTCAGGCTCTCCCCGTCATAGACCCGCATCTTGGCGTAGATGTTGGAATTCTCGTGCTTGCGCAGCCGCGTCAGCACGGAGAAGCGGGCCAGCATCTCCAGCGTTGCCGGCGCGCAGGGGCTGCCGGCCAGCTCCGAGCCGCGCACCAGCTTCTCGTAAATGTGCTGTTCCTCCGTCACCCGCAGGCAGTAGGGCACCTTGATGACGTAGATGCGGTCGATGAAGGCTTCGTTGTTCTTGTTGTTCTTGAAGCTCTGCCATTCCGACTCGTTGGAGTGAGCCAAAATAATGCCCTGGTAAGGGATGGCGCCGATATTCTCGGTGCCGATATAGTTGCCCTCCTGCGTCGCAGTCAGCAGCGGGTGCAGCATCTTGATCGGCGCCTTGAACATCTCGACGAATTCGAGGATGCCCTGGTTGGCGCGGTTGAGGCCGCCGGAAAAGCTGTAGGCGTCCGGGTCGTTCTGCCCGTACATCTCCAGCTTGCGGATATCCACCTTCCCGACCAGGGAGGAGATGTCCTGGTTGTTCTCGTCGCCCGGTTCGGTCTTCGCCACCGCGATCTGGCGAAGGCGGGAAGGGCGCAGCTTCACCACCCGGAACTTGCTGATGTCGCCGCCGAATTCGTCCAGCCGCTTCAGCGCCCAGGGGCTCATCAGCCCGGTCAGGCGGCGGCGGGGGATGCCGTAGCGGTCCTCCAGCACCGGCCCCATGCGCTCGGGGTCGAACAGGCCAAGCGGGGTCTCGAAGACCGGGCTGATCTGCTCCCCGGCCTTCAGCACATAGACCGGCTCCTGCTCCATCAGCGCCTTCAGCCGCTCGGCGAGGGAGGATTTGCCGCCGCCCACCGGACCCAGCAGGTAGAGGATCTGCTTGCGTTCCTCGAGCCCCTGGGCGGCATGGCGGAAGAAGCCCACGATCCGCTCGATCGTGTCCTCCATGCCGTAGAATTCGGAAAAGGCCGGGTAGACGCGGATGGTACGGTTCAGGAAGATCCGCCCGAGCCGCGCATCCTTCGCGGTGTCCACCACTTCGGGCTCGCCGATCGCCCGCAGGATCCGTTCCGGAGCAGTCGCATAGCAGCCGGGATCGGTCTTGCAGGCTTCGAGATATTCGGCGATCGACATGTCGGTTTCGCGCCGTTGCTCATAAGCCCGGGCGTAATCGGCAAAGATGTCCTGCATGCTGCTCCTCGGCCGCCCCCTGACGCGCTGCGACTTCAGCGCAACGCGCAGGATGGGCGGCGGGCGCGCCGCGCTGCGGTAAACTTTTGTTGCCGTGCAGCAAAGCCTTCGTGTAGCGTGCAAATCGCCAGGGGGAAACCGGATCGGGGCAGCCGCTCCTGCGGCCCAAACGGTCCGACGAGTGCAAATAATCCGTCAATACGGCCGCCGCGAATACGTAGGAGTCGCGGACGGTTCTCTTTGTCCACAGGCGCGGGAGGAGGGGCGGGCCTGCCCCGCCCCGGCCGGATGCGGTCCGGGACAGGGCGGGGCAGGGGAAGCGGGCGGGCTGGTCTCGGCTGCTGGTCTCGGCTAGAGCAATCTCGGTGCACATGCGTTCACCGCAGGCGCTCTACGCCCTTGTTTGCGGACCAGATCCACGCCTTCGGGCGAGGCCGCCCTACGACGATCCGCTCTAATCCTCCACGATGGCGGGCGAGCCGGCCAGCACCCCGCCATCGACGATCATGCTCTGGCCGGTCATGAAGCTGCCCGCCGGGCTGGCGAGGAAGATGGCGGCGCCGGCGATCTCGTCCGGCTCGCCGATCCGCTTCAGCGGGGTGTCCCGGGTCCGCTTCTTGTAATTCACCGGGTCCTCCCACAGGGCGCGGGCGAAATCGGTGCGGATCAGACCAGGGGCGATGCAATTCACCCGGATGTTCTTCGGCCCCCACTCGCAGGCCAGGTTGCGGGCGAGCTGCAGGTCCGCCGCCTTGGTAATGGCATAGGCGCCGAGATTGACCGAGCCCTTGTAGCCGCCGATCGAGCTGACGATGACGATGGCGCCGCCCCCCCGCGCCTCCATGCTGGGGATGCACATATGGCTGAGCCACATGTTCGACTTGACGTTGGTCGCCATCATCTTGTCGAAGATCTCGTCCGGGATGCCCATGGCCGGCCCGAAATGCGGGTTGATGGCGGCGTTGCAAACCAGGATGTCCACCCCGCCCCATTTGGCGATGGCGGCATCGGCCAGCGCCTGCAGCTCCGGCTTGCGGCCGATGTTGCAGGCGACGGCGATCGCCTCCCCGCCTTTCGCGGTGATGGCATCCACCACCACCTGGCAGGCATCCAGCTTGCGGGAGGAGACGACGACCTTGGCGCCGTGCTCCGCCATGCGCTCGGCAATGGCGCGGCCGATGCCGCGGCTGCCGCCGGTGACGATGGCGACCTTTCCGCTGAGGTCGAACAGGGGCGATGACGGCATGACGGTCTCCTCGTGATTGGCTCTGGTGCGGCGGCGCCGATCCGGCGATCCTTTCCGCCGTCCTCGCCGCCGTCAAGGCGAGGCCCTGGAGAGGATCGCCGCGTGAGTCTCGAACTGCCCCATGCCGTGCCCCTGGAGGGGGCGTCCAACCTGCGCGACATGGGCGGCTGGCAGATGGCGGATGGAAGGCGGCTGCGCCGCGGCGTGCTCTACCGGTCCGCCACCCTGGCGAATCTCACACCGCGGGACGTGGCGGCGGTGGCGGAGCTCCGGCTGCGGACGGTGGTCGATCTGCGCGGCGTGGCGGAGGCGGCGCACCACCCCTCCCGCCTGCCGGAGGGGGCGGAGCGGGTGGCGCTGCCGATCGAGCCGACGGTCGGCGCCTCGCTGCGCGACCTGATGCGGCGGGAGCAATCGACCGGCGAGGATGTGGTGGCACTGCTGCGTCGGGCCTATCTGGATTATGGCACGCGCTTCATCGGCGCCTATCGCGGGCTGTTCGAGCTGCTGCTGGACCCCGCGCGGCATGCGCTGCTGTTCCATTGCTCGGCGGGCAAGGACCGCACCGGGCTGGGCGCGGCGCTGGTGCTGACGGCGCTGGGGGCGACTCGGCAGACCGTGCTCCATGACTATCTGGCGACGGACCGGCTGTGGCGGCGCGATTACGCCCTGCCGCCCGGCACGCCGAAGCCGCTCGGCGACGCGCTCTACGCCACCCATCCGGAGCTGCTGGAGGCGGCGCTGGCGGCGGCGATCGCCGCGCATGGCGGCAGCCTGCCGGTCTTCCTGGAGCAGGGGCTGGGCCTCGACGCGCCACGGTTGGCGCGGCTGCGCGACCTGCTGCTGGAGTAGCGCCGCCCCGCGCCCGTCTGGCGGCCTGCTACGGCATGTAGCTGCCGCCATTGATGTGATAGACCTGCCCGGTGATCCATTCCGCCGCGTCGGAGGCGAGAAAGGCCGCGAGGCCCGCAATGTCCTCCGGCCGGCCCATGCGGCCCAGCGGCACCGCGGCGCCCATCGCCGCCAGCTCCTCCTCCGTGTTGCCGTAGCGTGGCTGCGCCGTATCGGTCAGGCCGGGGGCGATGGCGTTCACCCGGATCCGATGCTCCGCCAGCGCCAGGGCCATGGAGCGGGTGATGCCGACCACGCCGTTCTTCGTCGCGCTGTAATGCACCCCGACCGGCGTCCCCCGCACCGCGGCGGAGGCCAGGTTGATGATGCAGCCCGGCTTCCCCGCCGCCACCAGCGCCCGCGCCACCGCCTGGGCGCAGAAGGCGCTGCCCTTCAGGTTCACGTCAAGCACCCGGTCCCACTCCGCCTCCGCCATCTCCAGGAAGGGGATGCGGGGAAAGATGCCGGCATTGTTCACCAGCACATCGGGCGGGCCGAGCCCGGCCATGGCCGCCGCCACGATGGCGGCGCAGCCGGCGGCGGTGCCGACATCGCCGCGCACCAGCAGGGCGCGGCGGCCGGCGGCGCGGATGCCCGCCGCCACCGCCTCGGCCGCTTCCTCATCGTCCAGCCAGTTCACCGCCACGTCATGCCCCGCCCCGGCCAGGGCGAGGGCGCAGGCCCGGCCGATTCCCTGCTGCGCCCCGGTCACCAACGCCACCATCGCTGCCTCCTCCACCCATGCCGCAATGCAGTGTGCGGCGGGGAGGCGCGGCTGTCAGCGGGCGAGCAGCGCCCGGTAGCGATCCATCATCTTCTGCCCGTCCTCGCCGGCCCGGCCCAGCCAGTCCTGCACCTGCTTCGCGCCGACCTCGCGCAGCTGCGCCAGCAGGGCGGGGGAGGGCTCGGCCACCTGCATGCCGTGCTGGCGCAGCTGCTCGGCGGTGGCGCGCTCGGCCTCCTTGGCGATGACGAGGCTGCGCTCCGCCGCCCGGGCCGCGGCGGCCCGCACCGCCTGGCGGGTCGGCTCGTCGAGCGCCGCCATGGCCCGGGCATTGGCGAGGACGGCGTTGCGCGCCCGCATGCCGCCGACATGGGTGTACACCCGGGCGTAATCCCAGGAGGAGGTGTCCACCCCGGTCTGCGCCGAGGTGAACATCGCCGAGACGACATTGGTGGCGAAGGCCTGCGCCAGCTCGGCGGATTGCACGGTGACCGGCACCGCGCCGATCAGCTCCGCCATGCGGATGGTGATGGCGTTGTAGGCGCGGAACCGGGCGCCGCGGAGCTGCTCGAGATTGGTCAGCGGCTCCTTGGTGTAGAAGCCCTGGCCGGCCCAGAGCGCCATGTAGAGCAGCTCCACCCCCTGGCGCTGCAGCCGGGCCCGGATGAAGGGCTCCGAGGCCTGCATCAGCGCCTCGGAGGCGGCCCAGGTCTCGGCCAGGAAGGGCACCCCATCCACCTCGAAGAAGGGGTCCTCATTGCCATGGACCGAGAGCAGGATCTCGCCGAGCTGGATCTGCCCGGTCTGCACCGCCCGCTTGATCTGCGGCATGGGCAGCAGGCTGGCATTGCTGTGGAGCTGGATCTGCAGCCTGCCCTGGGTGGCCGACTCCACCTCCTGCACGAATTGGCGGAGGTTGCGGGTGTGGAAATTGGCGTCCGGATAGGCGCTGGCCATTACCCAGCGGGTCTGGGCCCTGGCGGGGAGGGCCGCGAGCGGGGCAAGGCAGGCGGCGGCAAGCAGCGCGCCGGCGAGACGGCGAAGCATGGGCGTTCTCCCAGGGATGGTCGTTGCGGCCCAGTCTTGGCGAGACGCGCCGCCCCGGCAAGGGCTGGACCGCGCCACGGAGCAGCGTAGTCTGCGCATCATGACGACCCCGCCCGAGACCCCGAGCTTCCGCCTGGATGGCCGCCGCGCCCTGGTGACCGG
>NZ_JAMZIK010000016.1 GCF_024178315.1 Siccirubricoccus soli
GGGACCTCACCATCGGCTCCTCCGGCCAGGGCAGCGCCACGCATTTCCTCATCGAGCAACTCATGGCCGCCGCCGGCATCCGCCTGACGCATGTGCCCTATCGCGGCAGCAGCCAGTCCGTGCCGGATCTCATCGCCGGCAACGTGCAGGTGGTGATGGGCGAGATCTCCACCGTGGTGCCCACCTGGCGGGGCGGGCTGACGCGCATCCTGGCCACCACCGGCCCGACGCGCTCGCCCCTCGCCCCGGACATCCCGACGCTGATCGAGCAGGGCTTCCCCGGCCTCTCCGGCGGCTCCTGGGCCGCGCTGGCGACAACGGGCGGCAGCCCGGCGGCGGCGATCCGCGCGCTGCACGCGGCGGCCATGGCGGCGCTGGCGGAGCCCGGCTACCGCGCGCGGCAGGAGGAGGTGGGGGCGCAACTCTCGGAGGAGGCGGTGCGCAGCCCGGAAGGGCTCGCCGATTGGCTGCGGGCGGAACGCGCGCGGACGCGGGAGACGGCGGAGCGGGCGGGGATCCGGGCGGAATAGGCCGCCCTCTCCCCGCCAAGGGCCGGCCCCGAGGACCGGCCCGGCTGCGTCCTCAGATGAGATGCAAGTCCTGGCCGATCCCGGCCAGCCCGTCGCGCACCGTGGTGAAGGCGTCGTTCAGCCCGGGCAGCACGTCGTCGCGGAGATCGTCTGCCCAGCCCTGCAGCACCTGCTCCCACACCGCGCCCGCGGCCTCGGCGCTCGGCGGCGGCGGGTCGCTGTTGTAGACGTCGCGCAGGAAGGCGAGGCCCGGATTGTCCTGCGGCGCAGTCGGCACGAGAATGGTGCCGCCGCCGGCAGCCGCCACCTGCATTCCGGCAATATAGGTGTCGATGTCGTGGCGCGCGGGGTCGAGCTGCGCCAGCGCCGCGACATCCGCCGCCGGCGAGAGCTCGCCCTCCGCCGTCGGCAGCAGCACGATGTCGCCGCGATTCTCGTAATTCACCGTCAGCGTGCCGAGCGTCGCCAGCGCCGCCTCCTTGGTCAGCCCCGGCATCTCCTCGGCGATCCGGGTGGCCGCGGCCTCCGCCAGATGGTTGTCGGCGCGCAGCACCTCGCCGATCTCGGCGCGATGCGCGCCGAGGAACACGGCGGGATCATCGGCGACGACGTAATTGATCGGCCGCGCATCGCCGCCCGGCGGCAGCACGGCGCCGGGGGAACCGAAGGTCACGGCATCATGCGCGACGCCGCCCGGCTGGTCCGGATGCTCCGCCATGTAGAGCTGCGCCATGGCGCCGCCCATGCTGTGGCCGGTGACGACGACCTGGTCGTAGAGGCCGCTCGCCGCCGCCGCATCCACCGCGGCGACCAGCGGCGCGAAGAGCGCGTAATCCTGGTTGATGCCGCTGAGACTGTGCTGGCTGTCGATGCCATCATCGCTGCCGCGGAACGCGACGACGAGCGAGGTCTGGCCGTCCAGCTCGGCGCTCGTCACCAGCGCCGCGGCGTTGCCGTTGTGGAAGATGCCGTTCGCGAAACTCGCGCCGGTGGCGGGGTCGATCGGCAGCGAGTCGATGGCAAGAGGCGTGAATCCGGGCGGCAGCCCGAGGGCCGTGTCGGAATAGGCCGCAGAAGAGAGCTGCGCCAATTGCGCGTCCGTTGCAATGCTCATGTATGTCTCCCTTGGCGCGCCGAGCCCGTGGCCGGCGCTGCTCTGTGCGCCATGCGCTGTGGGGTGAAAAACACCTTGCCATTGGCCGGAGTTCCGCCGCTGCCGATTGCGATGGCCAGGCGTGCGGGAAATCTTTACACGCGCAATGCGGCCTGCTCCGTCATGCCGGCCGCTTCGGCAGGGAGGCGTGATCCATGTGGGATATGGTGGTGATAGCACCGCGCATGCGGGCCGTGCTGCGCATCGTGGCGGCGCTGATCTTCCTGGAACACGGCACGCAGAAGCTGTTCGGCTTCCCGCCACCCACGGGTGCCTTGCCGGCGGCCTTCTCGCTGCTGTGGATCGGCGGCGTGCTGGAGCTGGTGGGCGGCGTGCTGCTGATGCTCGGCCTCTTCACCCGCCCGGTCGCCTTCCTGCTGGCGGGCGAGATGGCCTTCGCCTACTGGATGTTCCACGCGCCGCGCAGTTTCTTTCCGGCACTGAATGGCGGCGACGCCGCCATCCTCTACTGCTTCGTCTTCCTCTACTTCGTCGCCGCGGGGCCGGGTGCCTGGGCGATCGACATCAAGCTGGGGCGGGAACCGGGGCCTATTTCCGCGCTGCCACCAGACCGTGCTGCTCCCTGACGGCGTGGAAGCGCAGCATCGGCCATTCCTCCTCGGCGCGCTTGCGGCGCCAATCGGAACCGAAGAACGCCACCAGCGCGCCGTCATGGTCCTCGCCGGCGTCGCGCCGGTTCTGCTGCGCGAAGCGTTCCAGCGCCGCCTTGTCCTCGCCGGTGACCCAGCGCATCATCGACCAGATGGTGTCCTGGAAGCCGGCGGGGACGCCGTACTCCACCTTCAGCCGGGATTGCAGCACGTCGAGCTGAAGCTGCCCGACCACGCCGACCACCGGCAGTGACCCATCCAGCGGGCGGAAGAGCTGCACGACGCCTTCCTCCGCGAGCTGGTCGAGCGCCGTCTTCAGCTTCTTCGCCAGCATCGGATCCTCCAGCCGCACATGGCGGAGAATTTCCGGCGCGAAGCTCGGCACGCCGCGGAAATGCAGATCCTCGCCTTCCGTCAGCGTGTCGCCGATGCGCAGCGTGCCGTGGTTGGCGACGCCCACCACATCGCCGGGCCAGGCTTCCTCCGCCACCTGGCGGTCCTTGGCGAAGAAGAAGAGCGGCGCGTTCACCGGCACCTGCTTGCCGGTGCGCACCTGGCGTAGCCGCATGCCCTTCACCAGCTTGCCGGAGCAGAGCCGGACGAAGGCGACGCGGTCGCGGTGGTTGGGGTCCATATTGGCCTGGACCTTGAAGACGAAGCCGGTGAGCTTCGGCTCCTCCGGCGCCACGGCGCGTGGGTCGCCCTCCCGCGCCCCGGGGGGCGGGGCGTAGCGGGCGAGGCCGTCCAGCAGGTGGCCGACGCCGAAATCGCGCAGCGCGGAGCCGAAGAAGACCGGCGTCAGCGTGCCCTGGCGGAAGGCCTCCAGGTCGAAGGCCGGGCAGGCGCCCTCGGCGAGCTCCGCCTCCTCGCGCAGCGCCGCGGCGCGTTCGGGCCCGACGAGCTGGTCCAGCTTCGGATCGCCGAGGCCGGAGAGCGCAATGGCGCTGGCGTCATCGGCATCGACCGGCAGGAAATGCTTCTCCAGCAGGTCCCAGGTGCCGGCGAACTCGCTGGCGCGGCCGACCGGCCAGGCGACCGGGGCGGCATCCAGGGCGAGCGTCTTCTCGATCTCGTCGATCAGCTCGAAGGGGTCGCGCGCTTCCCGGTCCATCTTGTTCACGAAGGTGATGATCGGGATGTCGCGCAGCCGGCAAACCTCGAAGAGCTTGCGGGTCTGGCTCTCGATGCCCTTCGCCGCGTCCAGCACCATCACCGCGGCATCGACGGCGGTGAGGGTCCGGTAGGTGTCCTCGGAGAAATCCTCGTGGCCGGGCGTGTCGAGCAGGTTGAAGACCAGGCCGCCGCGCTCGAAGGTCATGACGGAGGTGGCGACCGAGATGCCGCGATCCTGCTCGATCTTCATCCAGTCCGAGCGGGTCCGCCGGGCATTGCCCTTGGCCCGCACCGCGCCGGCGAGCTGGATGGCGCCGCCCTTCAGCAGCAGCTTTTCCGTCAGCGTGGTCTTGCCGGCGTCCGGATGCGCGATGATGGCGAAGGTGCGGCGGCGCGCCGCCTCGGCGGCGACCTCGCTGGCGGCGGCGTCGGCCGGGGCGGTGAGGGTCACGTCCATGATGCCGCCATGTAAGGCAGGGCAGCAGGCGGCGCCAGGGTTGCGAGGGTCCCGCCCCATGCGCCCCGGCGGAGGCTGGGGTCCGCCCCGGAGATGCGAGGATCCGGGCGCGGGACGGGCCGACCTGCCGCGGGGGCGTGGCCCGGACGGGGCCCCGGCACGCGGCTCAGGCCGCCGCTGTCGCCGCGATCCCCTCCGCCAGCAGCGCCTGCAGATCCAGCGGCCGGTTGGTCATATGAAGGTTGCCTTCGGCATCCCGGGGCCATTCGATCCGCGGGCGGTCGCGGTAGAGCTCCACCCCGTTGCCGTCCGGGTCCCGCAGATAGACGGCTTCCGAAACGCCATGGTCGGAGGCGCCTTCCAGCTCCACCCCCGCCTGGATCACCTTGAGCAGCGCCGCCCCCAGCGCCGCCCGGTCGGGATAGACCAGGGCCACATGGTAGAGGCCGGTGCTGCCGCGGGGCGGCGGCTCCCCGCCCGCGCTTTCCCAGGTGTTCAGGGCGATATGGTGGTGGTAGCCGCCGGCCGAGAGGAAGACGGCCCGGTTGCCCATGCGCGCCTGCTCCTCCAGCCCGATCACGTCCCGCCAGAAGGCGAGGGCGCGGTCGAGGTCGGCGACCTTCAGATGGACATGGCCGATGCGGGCCTCGGGGTGGATGGACATGGTGTTGCTCCTGTTCCTCCCCCTAGCTGGGCCGGTGGCGGGCTCCGATCCAATCATCTTGCGGGATGCCGGTGATCCACTCCGGAAATGAGAAGGGCGGCCGGGTCCCCCCGGCCGCCCCCTGTTCACCCTGTCGCAGGCGCTGGTCTTGGACCGCGAGCCCTCGCAGGCCTCAGACCGCGAGCCTTCGCTCGACCACCTGCTGCTTCATGCTCTTCTGCAGCTTCTCGAAGGCGCGGACCTCGATCTGCCGCACCCGCTCCCGGCTGATATTGTATTGCTGGGAGAGCTCCTCGAGGGTGGTCGGCTCGTCCTTCAGCCGGCGCTCGATCAGGATGTGGCGCTCGCGCTCGTTCAGCGTCTTCAGCGCCTCCCCCAGCAGGGCGCGGCGGTTGGAGAGGTCCTCCCGGTCCGCCAGGGTGCTTTCCTGGGTCTCCTGCTCATCCACCAGCCAGTCCTGCCACTCGCCCTCGCTGTCCGCCCGCACCGGGGCGTTCAGGGAATGGTCGGGGCTGGCCAGACGGCGGTTCATGGAAACCACGTCCTGTTCCGGCACCTGCAGGGCGTGGGCGATCTTCTCCACCTGCTCGGCCTGCAGGTCGCCATCCTCCAGCGCGGACATCTGGGCCTTCAGCCGCCGCAGGTTGAAGAACAGCTTCTTCTGGGCGGCGGTGGTGCCCATCTTCACAAGTGACCAGGAGTGCAGGATGTACTCTTGGATTGCGGCGCGGATCCACCACATAGCGTAGGTGGCCAGGCGGAAGCCGCGGTCCGGGTCGAACCGCTTCACCGCCTGCATCATGCCGACATTGCCTTCGGAGATCAGTTCGCCGACGGGCAGGCCATAGCCGCGATAGCCCATAGCGATCTTGGCCACGAGCCGAAGGTGCGAGGTTACGAGCTTGTGAGCCGCACGCTCGTCGCTGTGGTCGCGCCAGCGCTTGGCGAGTTCGAGCTCTTCCTCCGCGGAGAGCATGGGGAACTTGCGGATCTCCTGCAGGTAGCGGGAGAGGTTGCCCTCAGGGGCGATGGGGATGATGGAGCTGGAAGCCATAGGGATATCTGCCTCCTGCGTCGAAGGGCCTCCCCGTGACGGCGGGGCCCGGCCGGCGCGAATTGCTGGCAGTTCGAACGCCCCTCAGGCCCAGCCGACACGCATGCCCCGGTCACGACAGGGCGAGCAAGCTGCAAATCGGGCCTTAGCGGCACCTGGGGGGCGCTGCCTTCGGGGAGTTTGTACCGCCTTTGGGCCGGGCTGTCCATAAAAACCGAGTATCGGGGTCGGTTACTCGGCGTTACCGTTCAGTAACTGCAGCAGCCCGGCGAGATCCGGCGGCAGCGGGCTTTCGAAGCGCAGGGCGGCGCCGCTGACCGGGTGGCGGAAGCCAAGGGTCGCGGCATGCAGCGCCTGGCGGGGGAAGCTCAGCAGCCCCTCCCGCACCGGGCCGGGCAGCAGGCGGGCGGCGGCCGGAGTGCGGCGGAGATACACCGGGTCCCCTATCAAAGGGTGACCGCGCTCGGCCAGGTGGACCCGGATCTGATGGGTACGGCCGGTGGCGAGGCGGCAGCGCAGCAGGGCGCAGGCGGCACCCCAGGCGCGGGTGGTGGCGTAGCGGGTGAGCGCTGGCTTGCCCCCACGGGCGACGACGGCCATGCGCTTGCGGTCGGCCGGGTGGCGGCCGATCGGCGCCTCGATCTCCCCCGCCGGCGGCTGCGGCAGGCCCCAGGCGAGGGCGATGTATTCCCGGTCCAGGTCGCGGGTGGCGAAGGCCTCGGAGAGCGCGCGCAGCGCCCGTTCCGTCTTCGCCACCACCATGACGCCGGAGGTATCCTTGTCCAGCCGGTGGACGATGCCGGGGCGCTTCTCCCCGTTGATACCCGGCAGATCCTCCCCCGCATGGGCCAGCAAGGCGTTCACCAGCGTGCCGTCCTGGTTGCCGGGGGCGGGGTGGACGACGAGGCCGGCCGGCTTGTCCAGCACGATCAGCTCGGCATCCTCGAAGAGGATGGTGAGGGGAATGTCCTGGGCCACCGGCAGGGCCGGGATGGCGGCGGGGATGGCAAGGGCATAGGTGGCGCCGGGGCGGATGGCTTCTGAGGCATCGCGCAGCGGGGCGCCGTCCCGGGTGGCGGCGCCGGCGGCGATCAGCGCCTTGACGCGGGAGCGGGAGAGCGAGCCTATCGCCGCCGCGAGGAAGCGGTCGGCGCGCTCGCCCGCCGCCTCCGGGCCGGCGGTGACGGTGATGGTTTCGGCGACAGGGGGGGAATCGGTGGGCGCGCTCAAGGCTCTGGTCATCGGGATGGGGGTGCTGATCCTGGCGGGCACCGTGACGCTGGTCGTGCTGCTCGTCCAGCGCGCCGGCGGCGGCATGGGCGCGGGCGGGCAGTGGGAACTGGCACTGGAGGCGCCGGAGGGCTCGCGCATCGCCGGCGTGGCCGCGGCCGGGGATGGGGCGGCGGTGCTGCTGCAGCGGCCGGATGGCGAGCGGGTAGTGGTTGTGGACCCGAAGCGCGGGCGGGTGGTGGGGGAGATCCGGCTGGGGCGATAGGACCGGCAGCGAGGCTGGAAGAGGGGCGGCGGGGCTCACTCAGAATTCGCATCAAGCGTCCGCTTCGGCGTCGGGCTGGGCGGATGGTGTCAGGACGGGCGAAGGCCAGGAGATGCCAGAAGCACCACCCCGAGCCGAATTCGCGGGACGGCGCTGGCTCGGCCCGCAGGGATGGACCGTTGCAAAAGCGCAGTTCGTCATTCTGTTCAAGGATCGCTTCGCCACCCGAGCATCGCGGTTCACCACGAAATTCCTGACACTCCCCTATCCGCCGCCTTGGCAAGGGGGCTGACGTCGCAGTGAAGCATGACAGACCCGCTACAAAGTCTGAAAGGGGGAGTTGTGTTACGGCCAGACTTTGCTAGAAGCCTCCACACGGAGCGCGGGCGTAGCTCAGGGGTAGAGCACAACCTTGCCAAGGTTGGGGTCGAGGGTTCGAATCCCTTCGCCCGCTCCAGTTATCAAAGGCTTAGCGGTCGGATTGCCGTCCTTCCGCCCAGTCTCTAGCACGCAGCTAGCACGCATGGTTGTTGGTACCATCGCCCGGGTTGCCGCCCGGGCGATGTCGTTTGCGATCTCGTCCAGAGCCTCGCAAGCCTTCGCAAGGTAATCCGGGTCTACATGGATGTATCTCCTTGTGGTTGGACTGCCCGGCAGGCGGTGCCCCAGCAAAACTTCGATCTGATCTGGGTCCACACCCCGCTTCTTGAGCGTCGTGGCTATGGTGTGCCTGATCGTATAGGGAACGACATCCGTTCCGAAGCCGGCTGCGTCCCGCAAGGCCTGAAAGGCACCCGAGACCTTCGCTACTGGCTTGCCGCGGAAACTGACCAGATAGCCATCGGCCGCGGTTACCCACGGAACTAGCCACTTCGGCATCGGCAGCACGGGCCGCCGCTTGTTTGTCTCGTCGCGCCCCACCGGGTTGAGATCAATGACCGAATCTTCCAGGCTGCACCGGTCGCGTGTGAGCTGAAGCGCGGCCGCTGGGCGAGCTGCGGTGCCGATGAGGATGGCCAAGAACCACCTCAGGTGTTCAGGCATATCCGCGTCCCAGAGGCGAGCTAGTTCCTGGACAGTGAGGACCCGACTGCGGCCTTTCCCTTCCGGCAGCCTGATGAAGGGAATTGGGCTGGCGAGTTCTCTGTTCAGGTGGGCCCAGTTGATAGCGGCCTTGGCAGCACCGAAAGCGCGACGGATGGTCCAGATGTCGTAGCCATCGGCCCTCATTGTGCGCATTGCCTCACGCTGCCTGTCAGCAATGAGCTCACCGGCAGTGATCCCCGCTGGAAGGTATCTCAGCATTAGGCCCAGGCTGACGCGCTGCGCTCCGTCACCTATCACATGCTGCCCGTGGCGCTCGAAATAGCGGGCGAAGATGCGTGCGATGGTCACGTCGTCAGGACTGGCTTGCTTCGTAGCTACGTTGCGGGTGACCCACTCTGCGAGCGCGATTTCGGCTTCCCGAAGATCTGCAGTGCCGAGTGATGCTCGGCAAGTTTGGCGGGTAGCTGCGTCGAACCAGGTCCGGCACCACATGGCGCTGCCCTTCCGCTGGCTGAGCCAGTAGCCGGCGATTTCCCCGAGGCGCTTCGGTCCGCTTCGGCGCATGGCGCCACCTCCCGTGAAGCCATGTATTCGGCCAGGAACGCCAGGGTGTACCGAGGACGGCCACCGATCATCATGAAGCGGATGCGGCCACGCTTCCGCTCGCGCTGAAGCGTGGCTTTCGAGACGCCCAGCCGCCTCGCTCCCTCCGCCTCAGTGAACGGCGTCGGAGCATGCTCACCGGCATTGGAGGCGGCCGCAGCAATCAGGCGCGTCTCGGCTAAATTGTCGATCGCTTCTGTCACAAAGGCCTCCAGCGCCTCGCTCGGCCTCTCAATAAGCAGCACATCCGGTGCACGAGAAGGCAATTGCGTGCGGCAAATGCCATGCACCTGAAGAACGCAAGCCGCGCTTACGAATGTGCCGGCACATTCGTAAGTCAGACTTTGCGTTTCAAAGGCCGCAAGTTCGTTATCGGCGGGCGGCGGTAGCGAATCGGGCCGATGTGCGCTGGCGCCGCCAAACCATAGCCGCGAGCGTGACGCGCTCAGTGCGCCGCGCTTGCTGTATCGACGGCCGTATCGGCAACCGTCGCGGTAAGCGTATCGGCAAGCATCGCAGTCGGGACGTCTGTCCCAGCTTTGTCCCGGATCAGTCCCGCTTTTGCCTCGGATTTGCGCCACTTTCGTCGCGGCTTTGCAGGACTTCTGAGGGGGATTTGCGGAATCGAATTTCACACAGACCAAGTGACCCCTCACGGGGTCATGCCGCCAAGCGTCGGGCAACCTCCTTTCAGCGCCGCGAGCTCGGCCTCGGCCGCCGCCAGGAACGTGTGGCGTTCTGGATCCCGCCCCTCGGCGACCAGGATCCTTCCCACTGCCACCTTCGCTTCCGCCTCCGCGACGGTCTGCGCTGGCATGGTCTCCAATGCCGTGACGGCACGGCTTGGCGCATCCTCGAGGCGATGGACCTCGGCCTGAAGATCCGCGACCAACGCCATCGCCTGGCGGAGGGCCTCGTCCGCAGATGGCAGGGCCCTGCGCGCGTGGTGGAAGTGCTGGCAGAGTTCTTCGACGCCGAGCCTTGCGGGACCGCTGTCAGAGCCAGTGCCGCTGGGCACGGGGCCTGGCCGGAGCCGAAGTGGCAGGGCAGCTCCGGCGAGCAGGCGGTCCCTGCGGGAGGCGTCCACGCTCATGCCGGCCTCAAGGCCAGCAGCCCATCCACCAGCGCGAGGAGAAGCGGCTGGTACGGCTCCGGCGCGCCGGGCCCTTGGTCGGCTAGCTCCTCGCGGCAGACACCTGCCACGGCCTGCAAGCCGCTGAGCGAGGCCGGGCGCAGCTTGGCCATGCGGTCGAGGATTCGATCCTGCGCCTCGCGGACAGCGTAATATTCCTGCTCGCGCTCCTCGTAGACGGAGCCGCACAGCTCGTCCAACTCGGCGTCGATCGCTTTCGCCTGCTCTCCAAGCTTCCGGAAGGAGAAGGCCAGGTCGAGTAGCAGACCATCAGAACCGCTTCGGCTACCGAAGGCGCCCGCTGCGGTGGCCGTTACGTCGGGCCCTGCCGATGCAACCGCATGCGGCGAGGTGCTGGCATAGAGCGGCGGGACGGTCAGGCTCAGGAGGGCGCGGCGCTTCATGACCGGCCTAGGAATCGTCTGGCTTCGATATATTGCGGTTTGGAGCCGTTCCGCTTCGCGGCGGCGTAAACCTCGCGCTCGAAGCGCCGAGGCGGGTGGGTGGGGCAAACGTGTCGAACCGGTATGGTGTTCTTGTCCCAGGGTACAAACGGGCAAGGGTTCTTAAGCCGGGGGCAGACCTGACACGCCAGCGGCGCTAGCCCGCCTGAAGCTGCCTGCTGCTCAGCCATCCTGGTGCCTCCTTCCGCGCTTCAGCCGGCGAAAGCCAGCGGAACACGTTGCAATTTTGCATCGCATAGGCTATATCATGTAGCATATCGCCGTATCGTGCAATACGAAATAGCAGGTGCAAGTCAGAATGCTTCACGGCAAACAGCTTCGGGCTGCGCGCGCCTTGTTGGGCTGGAAGGTCGCAGACCTTGCGAGCGCCGCCGGAGTCCACTGGGCCACGGTGCAGCGGGCTGAGGTGTCCGAGGGAGAGGTGAAGATGATGCCTGCAAACAAGCAGGCGATCCTGGCCGCACTTGAGGCCGCTGGGATCGAGCTTATCGACGAGAACGGGGGAGGTGTCGGGGTGCGGCTACGACACCGGCAAGGCGCCTAACTCAGCGACCGTGGCCACTCGCCGCAGGGCGACATCACCGCGTGAGCGGTGACTTGGTCTGCCCTCACCTCATTCCGCTTGCGTCCACCCTTCAGGCGGCACGAACGCGACCCAAAGCCGAGGCAATAGCGGGATCAGCCTGGGATAAAGCCGGGACAGCGACGCTGGCCGCTACGCTGCCCGCGACGATTGCCGATACGCCTGCCGCTACGACAAGCGCGGTGCCCGCTCGTCCGTCTATGAAGGGCTGTGGGCCTTCCACGACCGCCTCACCGATCACCTTGATCCGCCCCGACGGCCCGACTGGGAGGACTTGGCGATGCGACTGGCCGCCAAGGGTTTCGTGGATAGCGAGGGCAAGGCGCCTTCGGCAGAGCTGGTGCGCAAGACCTGGTAGAAGGTGCGCCGAGACAAGGAGCGACGGGCCAGTGGTGCCGCCCGTCGCCCTACGGGTCGCCCGAAGGCAGTGGCCCAAAACACGCAGGAGGCACCGGTGCCGGGTGCGAAGGATACCGGCCTAGCCTTTGCCACTGGCCGAAACAGCGGAGCGGCGGGAACAGCTAGCCGCCCAGGGTTCGGAGATCCCCATAGCAGTTTCGAAGAAGTCCGCAGCGGCATAGGCAGCTCGCCTTTGCCATGGGCGCGCACTTGGTCGGATCGGCAGCCGTGCTTCTCGAATTCGTGCCTTCCCGGACCGGATTGCGCGAAGTCGGATCAGTCCGGGTTGCTCTGCCAAGGCTAAGTCCATTCCCATTGGGACGGTTAGCGGCCTTGATTTCTGAAACGACAAGGATCAAGGTGGCTCCATTCTGAAATTGAGCCGCCTTTTGTGGCTCCTGAGCACTGGAGGCGCCGCCTTGGCACTGTCACGCGAAATGCGCCGGTTGGACGCCAAGTGGCTGACCAATTCGGCTTGGCCTAAGCGCCTCGAATGGATGGAGCTGATAAATCTGCGCGGATGGAACGGCCACCGGGTAGAATTTGCATTCCCCATCGTCGCCATCGTCGGCGAGAATGGGTCAGGGAAAAGCACCATCCTCCAAGCGGCAGCCGCCAGTTATCGTAGCCCCGGCCGGTCCAAGCGGATGAAGTTCGCGTCGGATTTCTTTCCCGACACCCCTTGGGATCAAATCAAGGACGCCCGAATCACCTATTCCGTCCGCGAAGGTGCAACGTCCGTGCAGGATAGCGTCCGCAAACCTGACAAACGGTGGCGGGGCAATCCGGAGCGTCGTGAGCGACGCACCTACTACATTGACCTGAGCCGTATTCAGCCGCTCTCCGCCAGGGCGGGTTACCTCAGATTGGCCAAGGCAACGGTCAGGCTGGGGAAGGCTCGGAATTTCGCTTTGGAGGTTGTGCAGCGGCTCTCGAAGATCATGGGTCACTCCTACGACGCGGCCAGCATGGCGAGCACGCAGCTCGACACTAAGCGTTTGGTTCCCGTAGTGAAGCGAAGGGGCAATTCGTACTCTGGTTTCCATCAGGGAGCAGGCGAGCTAACAGCCGCTGAGTTGTTGAGCAATGAATTCGAAAAATACTCCCTGGTCATCATCGACGAGATCGAATCATCACTTCATCCACGCGCGCAAAGGCGTTTGATACGGGATCTTGCGGAACTGGCTCGAGAAAAGGAAATACAGTTCATCATCTCCACACACTCACCGTACGTGCTGGAGGAACTTCCAGCTAAGGGCCGCATCTGCATTGTCGAGACTGACGCAGGGAAGACCACCGTCACTGGCGTCAGCCCGGAGTTCGCCATGTCCAGGATGGACGAAGAGAGTCATCCTGAGTGCGATGTGTATGTGGAGGACGACGCGGCAGCGGCACTGATGCGGGAGGCAATTGTGGCAGAAGAGCGCGACATGATTGGCCGCGTTCAAATTATCCCGTTTGGAGCAGCTTCGGTCGGTATCAGTTTGGGCCTAATGGTCAAACAGAATCGCTTCCCTCGGAAGTCCGTGGTGTTCCTGGATGGCGACCAAGACCGAGCGCCAGGCGTCCACCTGCTGCCTGGCGAGGATGCGCCTGAACGCGTGGTGTTCGAAGCGTTGGAGCAAGCCGATTGGCCCGAAATGCCAGAGCGGCTCGGACGGCAGAAGCACCAGATCAAAGAGGCGATGGGCAGGGCCATGACGCTCTCCAACCATCACGACTGGGTAGGTAGTGCGAGTGAGGCTCTATTCGTTACATCAACACAACTATGGCAGGTGATGTGCGCCGCTTGGGTGAAGCGTTGCGCGTCCACTGCTGATAAAAAGGCCTTGGTCGTGCCAGTGAGAGACGTATTGGAGGATCTCTAGACCTCCTCCTCCAGCGCGCCGTCGCAGCCGCCTCCATAGCAATTCCCGCCCGCTGTGCCGGTTTCACATCCCGGGCGCGGGCGGCCTGTCCTTCCTGCAGGGCGCCGCTGCAACCAAGTCCCTTCCCGGGACTGCGGGTCCAACCTCTAGGTTAAGGGGAAGACGGGTCGAACACTTGCACGCCTGCTCGCCGGGCTAGCTCGAGTTGCTGCTCAACTTTCATCCACGTTGGAGGAATAAAGGTGCCCGGCTTATCTCGGCATTTCTGCACCATCAGCCGCACGTGCAGAAGATATTCGGGCAACCGTTTGAGCTTTGGAGACATGATGGAGGAGGATGTCCAGATCTCGCTTGCAGCAAGGATGTCGACCGGAGTCTCCGAGACGTACCAGTCGTCGGGATTGTCGCCAGCGTCGCGGGCAGTCGTGTTGAGTTCCCTCCCTTCCCCAGTGCCGTATCCCGGATGATTGCGCCAAGGAATGACGGGAATGCTGGCGATGGGGAAGCCGAGGGCGACCCGGTTGAGAGCGATTGCATTCACCAAGCGTGGATCACGAGTGACCTCGCGAAGCTGCCCGGTGATCTTATCTTCCAGCAGGAAGCTTGAGTGAAGCAGAGTCCTTGGGACGTCAATCTTCGTGGTAAACCAAGCAAGCGGCGGGAAGTCCCGCATCGTGCGACGGAGGTTGGCGTCCGTCCTGATCTCCCCCAACTGTGGATGGATCACCGATGCCGACCTCCCCTCCACATCAACCACACCGGACATCCAAAGCAGATTTGTCCGAAGAGTGCTCGTGTGGTGATAAACTGTTGGGGGCACAGCTTCCCGCTTCCGCTTCGCTTGGCCCATTCATTGCCTCCAGAGTTTACTGGATACTCGAGCGCCTAAACTCCCGAGCGCTACATTCCGCACTTACGAGTGCGGCAAGCGCATCAGAGTGCGAACATGTTCGACGGAGGTCTCACTCGTGTCAAACGGCCCTGTGTGCAGCGCGGCGGAGGCGGATTGAGCGGCACAGAGACAGGCTTATTAGACACCGAGCGTCTCCGGATAGAGCGCCTGAACCTGCGCAATCACGGCGTCGCTGAACGCGAAAACCGCCTCGCGGGAACTCCACCGAAGGATCTCCGAAAAAAGCAGATTTCCTCGGAGTGGGCTCCGGCGCCCATTGCCGTGGCGATCCAGAACGGGCCGCCGCGGAAAAGAAGCCCAAGGCGGATGCTGCCCCCGACGCTGTTGATATATCATCACATCCGTGATCTTCAGCCCCGCGAGGCTGCCGTCCGGTAGCACGACAGACAGCTCAACGGTTGCCCATCCTCGGAAATCGCCCCGAGGAAACGGCTTCCACTCCAACAGGCGGATGGGCGGCAGCGACGGCGCCGTCAAGTCGTGGCGCCCCCTGGGATGAACGGCGCGCGGCGCGGGTCAGGCCGAGGCGCGGCGACCGGCGGGCCGCTGAGCAGGCGCGCCTGGTGCCGGGTGACAGCTTCGCCAAGCACCCGCCCGTCGAGGTTGATCTGCGTCCGCAGCACCACGTCGCCACGCGGCGGCATGGGGTTGAAGGCGGCCGGGCTGGCGCCGGACGCGGTGGGCGTGGGCGACCTGCGCGGCTGCGGCCCACCCCAGGAGGGCGGCGCCGCTTCCGGCCCCTGCTCCATCGGCCGGACCCTGATGCCCCGGTTCAGGAACCGTCGGACAGCGCCCGCCGCCTCGCCCGCAGCCTCGGCACCCGTCCGGCCCAGCTCGAGCGCTCGCCCCGGCACCGTCTGTCGCATGATCGACCCTCCCGGCGCTGCCCGGCCGAGGATCGACCCGCCGAGAGGCCCCGGCGGCTGGTTCGGCCCGCCCGGCGCCGCGCCAGGGGCACCGGGGACAGCCGGGATGGGTTCGCCCCGCAGGAAGCGGATGAAACCGGCCACGCGGCCGACGACCTCACCCAGCCCTTCGGCCACGACACGCGCGTCGCTGAGCAATCTCCGGAGCTCCACCACCACGCCCTCCATAAAAGAGGGGTTGTCGCGGACCAACTCGGCCAGGTCATTGAAGGACTTCGCGGTATCGTTCAGCAGGCCGATGACGGAGGGGGCGTTGCCGAGGGCGGTCAGCAGGTTGGTGAAGCCGGACTGCAGGTTGGCGAGGGAATTTGCGTAGCCCTGGCTCAAGATGATGGCGGTCGGGTCCTGGCCCGCGGCGCGCATCCGGCGCGGAGCATCGACGAGGCCGATGTCGCCCTGAACCTCGCGGGTCTGAAGCATGGACATGCCGAAGCGACGGCCGGTGGCGCGCGACCCGAGCTCGTCCCACCAGTCGAGCATGGCGTCCTCGGTCGTCCTGCCTTTGGCCCGAGCACGCTCAGCAAAGACCTCCTGCATCCACAGGTCGGGCCGGACAGTGGCGAGGCCGCGACCGATGGCACGCTCACCCTGCGGCGCAGTGCGCGCACGCTCCCGCGCGGTGTTCGCTTCCTCCGGGGAGAGCTTCCCTTCGCTCACCAGCCGTTGCAGCGTCGCCTCGTCCTGCGCTGCTGCCCGCCGCTCCTGACCGGGCCGCACCAGGAGGCCGGCTTCTCGCCACTTGCCCTCCCGCTCCTGCGACATTACGCCGGAGACGACCTGATCGTTGAAGGCGGTCGCCATCGTGCCGGCGCGCATGCCGCCGACTTCCTGGATGAGAGACCCCATCGGCCCAACGACCGACTGGATCGACATGCGGCGGCCAGCGGTGCCGGCCTGCTTGAAGAAGTTCTGCCACTCGTTCGGATCGACGCCCTCGCCTTGCGAGGTGCTGAAGGCGATGATCGCGTTCTCGAGCTCCCGAATCTCTCGGGCGCCCTGCTCGATGTTGAGGCGGCCCGTCTCATCGGTGAAGCTGCCACGGATGGCCAGGGAGCGAGCGATGGGCCGCAACCCTTCGGCCGTGCTGCGGTCGGTGACCGTGGCACTCAGCCGAGCGGCCCGAAGCAGGTGGGGGGCGAGTTGCAGAGCGCCTTCGGTATTGCTGCCGCCAATCGCGGAGCGTGCTTCCATCACGGCGCCGACGGCATCCGTGACGGAGCTCCCCGGCACCTCCCGAACCATGGTCCGGGCGGCTCCCATCACCCGCTGCCGCTCTTCCGCGGACATGCCGCGGGCCGTCATCATGGTCTCGGCCTGCTGCTCGCCTCCGCCGGCTTCCAGCGCCGCCATGGGGCCGCTCAGGGCAGCGCGGGCCCCGTAATAGGCCTCGAACAGGCTGGGCCGCCGGAAGACACGCCCGCCTTCCGCTGCGCCACTGCTGCCGCCACCACCAGCGCCCGCACGAGACGGAGCGGGCAAGCGGGGTGGGGGAGGCACGGCCGACAAGCGCTGCATGGCGGCCGCCGCCTGCTGCGCAGCGGTGGTGATCTGCCGGGCCGCGGCCAGATTCCGCTGCATGGCAGCGGTCTGGCTGTTGATCGCCCGCGTCGCGCCCTGCGTCGCGCTGGACACCCCCTGCGTGGCGCTGCGGACCTGGCCGAGACTGCCCGTCACCCGCCCAAGCATGCCGGACGATGTGCCGAGCTGGCCCAGCGTCCCGACCAGCTTCTGCGCGTTCCGCTCGACCGCGGTGATCCGGGCATTGAGCGAGGTGAGCTCGCGCCCAAGCTGCCGCAGCACCGCATGCGCGTTGCCGGTGATCTGTAGGCGCGCGAATACGGTGTAGGAGGCGCTGCCCGACATATAAGCCAGTCCCTTGTTTCAGGCCCAGTGCCGCGCGCTGGGAACGGTTAGTGCACGGCGCCGGGGCCTACGGCCGGGGGAGGAAGAATCCGCTCGACCAGGTGGAGCAGGTGCTCGATCTCGCGCATCCTGATCTCCAGTTCGATGCGGAGCGCGACCAGCTCGCAGGCCAGGCGATCCACCGCCGGCGGCAGCTCCTGGCCGGGCGTCATCAGGTGGTGCCGCGCCACGCGTTGGACATCGCCGCCGTATTCCTGCCCCACGCGGTTTCGTTCGAATAGCGCACACGCTCAGCGTCCTGTAGTGAGGCGCGTGCGGCGTCCGCAATCGCCTGCCGGCGCGCTTCTAGGGGCAGGCTGTCCTGCGCATTCCGGCCGGCGACGGTATCCTGCAGCGCATCGATCTGTCCGGACAGCGCCGCGATCAGGTCGGCCGCGGCCGCGTCGGTGGTGACGCTGCGGCCGTCGCGCAGCGTGATGGTCTTCGTTGCCACGGGTGAGAAACCTCCTGCATCAGAGATGAGCCTGGTGATGTCGGTCCGGGTGAATGACTGGCCCCCCTTCGTGCGCAGCAGCCGATCCGGCTGCCCGCTGTTCCGAGCGGCGTCCATCAGAAGCAGAGGGACCGACACGGACTCGCCATCGGCCGCCGTTCCAGCCTCGATCTTCGCCGCGAGATCATGGGCGGCCATCGGGTTCGAGGCGTGCAGCGAGCGCACCCGCCGCGCATCAGCGGAGCGAAGGCGGTAGGTCCTGCGGTCCAGGACCACGAGATCGAGGGGGCTATGCGGTCGCATCGGCCACCATCTCCTCGGCAGTCCTCGGCCGGCTCCAATACCGGCGCAGTCCGTCCTCGCTCGGCGGCCACGAGTGCAGCAAATTCTCATTCGGGTAGTGCCAAGGCCAGCGGTAGCCTTTCGCCTTGGCAAGCTGCAGGAGCGCATCCGCCTGGTCCCATTCCGCCCTGGCGATCGCCCGGACGCGATCAGCTGCCGTCGCCACAGCCGGATCGCTTGAGTTGATTGTGAGGGCCAGCGCGCGATCGCACTTACGCGCCGCTGAGATGGCGATGCCGACGGCGTAGTCCACCAGCGGCAGCATCGCCTCATGCCGGGCGTCCTCAAGGGCTTTCTCGGCAAGCGCCACCGGCGTCTCCAAGCGCTTCGCCACCGCGGCCTTGAACTCCGCGATCTCCTCGGCCTCGCGCACAGCGCGGTGGTGGCCGGCGACTTCCTCGCCGGAAATTGCCGCGCCGGCCGCTGCCCGCTCGATCATGCCCGGCAACAGCCCGCGGAGTTCATCGATCAAGCGCCTCGCCTTCTCGACTGAGGCGACCGCACTGTGCAGGGTTTCCTTCGCGTCTTCGAGCTCGGCCTCCGCGGCCTGGATGCCGGTGCGATCGACCAAGCGCGTGACAATCTCCGGCTCAGGGGTGTCGTCAGTCATTGCCGGCGATCTCCAACTCCGAGCGGCTACGCGCGACGATGTCGCGGAGCAGCGCCGACACGGACACGGCCGCCCCCTCGGAGATTGCGCGCCGCGCGGCGGCGACCCGCAGCAGCCGCAGGTCTTCCGCAGGCAGTTTGACGGTGGTCGAAACGAGTTCGGCGGCTGGCACGCGCCCCTCCTGAACCGGGTTACTGTAATACAGTAGGCTGTACGACTTGTGATTCCAAGAATATTCGCCGGAATCATTAGAGAAATCTCACAAAAGAAAGTCCAGCTTTCGAGTTCGACTGCGCGCTTCGCAAGAAAGCGAACGGGGCTGCGGCAAACGTTCAGCGTGGCTTAGCGATTTTCTCTGGCGTCGAGCGCGCCAGGCCCATTAGACTCCGCGCATGCCCTCCGGCGGGCCGTCGAGCCTCCGGGGGGCCATCCTGGCGATGACCTTCGGGTCTTTTTTTGCGGCAGGAGGGGGCGGTCGCCTGGCCGCCCCCGTCGCCCCGTCAGTCGCCGGGCTGCATGCCTACCAGGGCCATGAGATCGTAACCGCCAGCGGCGCCCCGCGACGCCGCGAGCAGCGCGCCAGCAGCGGCATTCGCCACGTCATCGTGGCCGCCCATGGGATGGTCAACTCTATCCCGGCCGCCGCGGGCCGTGCGGCGCTCCAGGGTCGCCAGCTGCTGAACCAGGCGCGGCCACTCGAGGAGCTCGATCCGGCGAGACATCAGTGTCGGGAGAAGGTTGAGGTAGATCTCAGATTTGACGAGCTCCGACGATTCATAGCTGACGCCGTGGGCGGCGAAGCGCTCGGCCGGCCAATGGCCGGCATAGCGGTCCCCGGTGACCCGCCGAAGGCCATAGTTGCCGAGGACCGCGGCGAAATCCTGAACGACGGCATCCGGGCTGAAGGGCGCTCGGACCTCACGAACCAGGTCCAGGACGGCCACGTCGCCTTCCTGATGGGCAATGGCCAGCGTCATCGAGTCCGACGAGCCGCCCGAAGGGTCGCAAAATGCCACGTAGTCCGTGCCAGCAACGGGCGGGAGCTCGTGCCGGCCATCGACGACGCACGCCTCGACGACCTCGCGGCCAACGAAATCCGAAAGGTCGTCCCGGAACTGGCCGAGCCACTCGGCCGCCGCGGCAGCAGGGTCCTCCTCCAAGGCTTCTTCCACCACCTCCAATGGAATGCTTGGGTTCATGTCCCGGGTGGCGGCCTGCCAAACAAGCACCCGCGCATCGTCCTTGCCGTGGAAACGCCTGTAATCATTGTAAAGTATGCCCTTGCGGCCGTAGGGGCTCGACGCCTTTAGCAAGCAGGCTCCCCGGATGCTGGCGAGGCCCGGCCGGATGGCGCGCAGGATCTCGTCAGCGGGGTTGGCGCTGTTCTCATCCCGCCAGAAAGCGGCTTCGTCCGCGAGTACGGCGGCGAAGGTGTAGCCGCGAGTCACGCGCCAGCTCGCCGTGGCGATTTCGATCGTAACGCGGTTAGAGAGCTCCACCGTGTCGGATGTCTCGGCCTCCACCAGATCCGCCAATAACGGCACCGCCTTCAGCAGCCCGGCGACGTAGCGGAAGATCACCCGTGCTTGGCGCCGGTCCGTTGCTATGATGGCCACAGTGGCTCGCTCGCCGGGAGCAAGGTGCGGCTCATAGTCACGGAACGCGGCGAGATACACGGCAATCGTCGCCAGAATTCGGGACTTTCCGGCCCGGCGACCGACGATCAGCGTGCTTTCAATGAAGGGCACCGTCGGCGGCGTGGTGCGGCCCGTGTGTTTTCTGAAGACCTCCAGTTCCTCGTCACTCATCGTTTCCCCCAGGCCGGCCCAGGCCTTGAGGAATGCGCGCCAGGGCTGCCAGCTCGTCTCCCGGAAGAAGGAGGCGAAGATCTCTTTGTCGTCGAGGGCTTCGAGGATGTTCACTGGCGGCGCTCGGCGATGTGCTGCTGGAGGGTCTTCGAGGGGCGAGGGGCTTCCTTGAGACCCAGCTGGCGGAGGGCACGGGACAGGCTGTTAGTCCAAGCCAAATACTGGCGCCCAGCGGCTTCCCCCAAGGCTTTTCCTGCCGCGAGTTCTGAGTCCATGAGCGCCAAGTGCAACGAAAGCTGGGCGCATCGGTCGATCAGGAGACGCTGCGTCGCTGAAGGGGCCCCGCCGACATGCGCGGTCAGGTCGCGCCGCACTGCCGCCATCAGCCGCGCCTCCCGGCGACGGCCGTCGATCGCGCGAAGCGCGGCAGGGCGGGAGTAGGGGCCGATCTCGGTCAAGTTCTCCGCCTATCATTGGTGTTTCTCGCCATTATATGGCGTCTATCTGGGCAGAATCTTCATCTATGGCTGATTGCGGAGCGAATTTCACTCACCCGGCGCCGGGTGGAGCGGAATTCGTCGGTTGACCGGCGGCGCCTTCAGTCCGTATAAATTCCCTAGACGCTCGTTTGGGGGCTTTGGACATGGCGACCGGCCGCTTCGTTTCGTACCTGCGTGTCAGCACGGATAAGCAGGGCCGCAGCGGCCTCGGCCTGGAAGCGCAGCGCGAAGCCGTCGCGGCCTTCCTGAATGGCGGCGCCTGGACTCTGCAGGCGGAATACGTCGAGACCGAGAGCGGCAAGCGCAGCGACCGGCCGGACTTGGCGAAGGCCCTGGCGCATTGCCGGCTGACCGGCGCAACCCTGGTCGTCGCAAAACTGGACCGCCTAGCCCGCAATCAAGCGTTCCTCATGTCCGTGTACGAGGGCAGCGGCGAAGGTGGCGTGGTCTTCTGCGACCTGCCGAACGTCCCGGCCGGGCCCGTGGGCAAATTCCTCGTGCAGCAGATGGCCGCGGTCGCCGAGCTAGAGGCGGGCCTGATTTCGGCCCGCACAAAGGCCGCGCTGCAGGCTGCCAAGGCCCGCGGCAAGGTGCTCGGCCGCAAGCCCGGCACCCCTGGCTACCTGCCCGATGCCGAGGCCGGCGCCGCCGCAGTGAAGGCCAAGGCCGATAGCTTCGCCGCAGTCGTTGCGCCGATCGCCCAACAGCTGCGCGATGAAGGCCAGAGCCTGCGCCAGATTGCCGACGCCCTCGCGGCCCGTGGCATCAGGACGGCGCGGGGCGGCGCATGGACCGCGACCGCCGTGAAAAACGTTTTGGCCCGCCAACAGGCCGCCGCCTAAGTCATCCCGCACCGAACGCCAATGGCTAACGCACGCGCGTAACCCTTTGGGGACACGACAGCGTAGCGCAGTGCCAATGCGCGAGGTGTCCCGCTCGCCGTTTCCGTGCTGACGCATGGGAATTCTAATGCGACGCGGATTTTTCGCGAAGCTCCTCCCCCACTCTCGTCACGGCGAGAGCCCTGCGGCGATGCCGCGCGGGTACGGGATCCGCGGCACGGGGGCCCGGACGACCACTGCACTCGCGGTCTGGGCCGGCGGAGCGAGCATGACCGCATGGCGCACGACGATGGTCGGCTTTGGGGGCGCTGCTACGGAAGGCGGCGGTATCTCGGGCTCATAGAGGGCGAGTTCCGCCCCGGTGACGGCTTCCAGCCAGGCGCGGAGCGTCGGCAGGCGGTCGGGATGGGCCCATGCGGTTCGGGTCTTCGCCTTGGGGAGCGCCGGGCGGTACTCGACGCGAACCCAGGCCGGAACACGGGGACATTTCCCTATGGGAGTCATCCATAGGGGTTTGTCCCCGTGTTCCGCCGGAGGCTTGTCCCGCTGCAGGGCTTTCTTCGCGGCCTCCGGTGTCGGGAACAGCGTCGGGTAGGCGCGGGCCGCGTCGGCTGGGCTGGCCAGCACCACGCCCTGGGCGGCCATGCGGGCCGAGGGGCCGGGGGCCTGCCATTCGCTCAAGGTGTCCAGGGGCAGCGGGGCGATCACGTCGCCGGCCAGCAACCAAACGTCCAAGGGATCGGCGGCGGTGCGGTTGATGCCCCTCCCCCGCCCGAAGACCTGCACTGTGGCGGCGTCAGTGATTGCGGCGCGGACGGCTTCAAGGTCGGGATCGGCGAAGGCGCGGACCTCGATCGGGGCCGCGGTGCCATCGCGCATAGTGGCGCCGCGTGTCACCAGGCCCGGCGTCTCCGCCGGCACAGGTCGGCCGGTCTGCGCGGCGGTAAGCTGGCGGGTTGCCTCCGGCGAGGCCATGGGCCGACCGATCTGGAAGAGATGCCGGATTCCGGGCCGGCCGGGCCGCGGCCCCCACTCGTCTCGGCCCTCGACCGCGCCGAAGTGGGCCGTCTCCACCCCAGGCAGGTCCGCGAAATACGGCTCTAGGGCTTCATAGGTGACGACCAGGGTGCGGGCGCCGTTGGTAACAAGCCGGATCCAGTCGCGGAGCTCGGCGATGCGGTTCAGGCGGCGTTGGTTCTCCTTTCCGCGCTTCGTTGGGTCGGCGCGCTTCTCCGGCTTGGGATCCGGGACGATGGACGATTTGCCGAAGCCGCCCAGCACCTGGTGGACGCGCATGTGCGGCGCCGCGGCGCGGACCTCTGCCAGCACTCCCAGGCTCGGCAGGCGGTGCCGCAGCAGGTCGGGCGCAAGGGTGGCGTCCAACTGCAGAAAGGGCAGCGCCTGGACGGCTTCCGAGACCTGGCGGACCGTGTGCAGCATGATGACCCGCTGCGACCCCTCGGCGCCCTCCCGGCGGCCCAATTCCACGCGGCCGGTTGCCTCGGCATCGCTCTGCAGCAACTCGGCCGCGGACCTCCAGAGCGCGGCCAGGCGCGGAATGGCGGCGTTTCCGGCGCAGAGTTCCACAGCCATCTTGCGGGCCTCGGCCGTCATGCCGGGCCGCATCGCCCCCGTGATCTTGCGTCGCCATTCCAGGCGGGCCGCCTTTGCGCAGCCCTCGGCGGTGAGCGTCGCGGCGACCAGTGCGGCGCGGGTAAGATACCCATCAGGCGAGGCATCAATCGCGTCCGCCAAGCGTCGGCGCAGGAAGTGCAAATCCGCGGTGGCTTCCTCATCGCGCCGCATCGGATCGCCGCGGAGCGGAACCGGATGCTCGGCTTCCCCGGCCCGGAGCGTCTCGGCGCCGAGGGTACGGGTCTCCGCGCCGTCGAAGGTCCAGCCTTCATCGGCGACGACCAGGGCGAGGCCGGTGCTGAAGCCGGCAGGCAGCCTCCTCACCAGCAGGATTTCATGGGCTGCGACAATCAAGTCCGCCTCGGCGACGGCGGCCTTCTGCAGTTGGTATCCGCAGCGGCCGGCGAACGGGCAGCGGGCGCCGCCGGAAGATCCGCACACCGCGGATTCAATGTCCTGGTGAGCGGCCATGGCGTCGCGGACCGCCGGCAGGTCCATGCACATCGAAGCGCCGGTTTCGGGGTCCTCGGCTTCGCGTCCGCGCCAGGTCGCCACGCTCAGGCCGAGGGCAGCGATGCGGTCGGTGATTTCCGCGCCCAGGCGGTGCGTCGGGACGGTGAAGAGAACGCGGTACGGCAGGCCGTCGGCCTTTGCGCGGGCGATGAAGCGGGGAAGTTCGGCGGCGGTGATGCTGGTCTTCCCGGCTCCAACTTCCACCGCCAGGGCAGCGACCTCGGCAGCCTGGCGCTCGTCTTCCGCCGTCGCATGCCACGCGAGCGAGCGATCAAGGAAGCCGCGGACGTGGTGCCGGACCTGCGCCCGGGCCTCGCTTGCGGTAGCGGTCGGCAGCGGGTGGAGGGGCCGAAGCGGTGGAGATACCTCGGGCCAGAGCGCTGCGGCGCCGCCAATCTTGAGCACGTCAATCGCGCGGAGCAGGGCGGCGGTCAGCTCGGCCTTGTCGCGTAGCCGCGTGACGTGGCCGGCGCGTTCCGCCTCCCGCCATTCGGCGTCGGCGAGCGCCAGCACCGCAGCTTCAACGGAAGTCGCTCCGACGCTTACGCGGCGCGCATATGTCCGCGTGAGTCTTTCGACCGCGCCCGGCTGCGGGGACATCTCTGGCCAGAGTGCAGCGCCGCCGCCGCTGTCGAGCACATCCATGGCCCGGAGCAAGGCGTCGATCAGCGCATCGTCGTCGCGTAGCTGCACCCCTTCCGCGAGGACGGGTGTTTTGTGCACCGGATGCAGGGCGATGTGGCCTGCGCGTTCGGCCTCCCGCCATTCGGCGTCGGCGAGCGCCAGGATTGCAGTTTTGAGGGTAGTCTCGCCGGCCCGCAGGCGTCTCGCGTAGACGCGCAGCAAGCGTTCTACCGCGCCTGGCTCGGGCCAGGGTGAACGATTCGTTTGCGTAGCCAGGACGGCATTGAGCCGAAGGCCGCGCTCCGCGTGCCCCACCTGAGGCCAACCGACCGCCTTGCGCGGGCCGGCTGGCGCCCCTATTATGTCGCCGCTCGACACTGAATATCAGCCGCGTCGCCCTGGCCGGGGTGGCGCGGCTTTTCCTTGTCAGGCGGTGCAGTGAACGACGGGCGAGCGGACGCGACCGTCGGCGCGCCCTGGCTCTGGCGGATGCGCATCCCCTGCGCAGGCCTCGCGGCCAAGCCGGATCACCAGGTGCGACTTCTGAATGTCTAACACGCAACTAGCACGCATCTTCTGCTAACCCATTGAGTTAGCGTGCTACGATCTGCGCGCTTTTGACTGCCTAAGACACTGGATTAGTTAGTCTTTTCCAACCTTGCCAAGGTTGGGGTCGAGGGTTCGAATCCCTTCGCCCGCTCCAGTCGGTCTCTCCCAGAACATTCTCTGTCGTAGCGGCGCTGTGCTGAGGCGCAGGTTTCCCGCGATTTTCGGCCGCGACCTTGAGGGTGGGTAGGCGGAACGAGGGCGGGTTTTCTCTCCGAAATGCCGGAGACTCTCCGGACCTTGAGGGTTGGCCGATTTAGCCAACAAGGTTTAGGGCTTTGTTTTTCCTCGACCTTGACGCCGCGGACCTTGATGAAATTTAGCGAGGCGATTGCTCGGCAATAGCCTCGCTGGCACAGAGTCGGATCGCTGTTTTAATTGCTCTGGGGTCCTGTGACCCAGACCATCATCGCAGCCCCTTGTTCGTAACCGATACGGCCTGTTCGATGCGGGCGCCGCATGCCGAGGCCAGACATCCGACGAATGACCAGGTGCCCGCCAAGCCGACTGTCGACCCGGGGGAACTGGTTACAATGGCGGCGGAGACTCTGCAGGTGCTCTCGACCGTCGCTGACAAGGCGCGATCGCTCCTGGGGCGTCCGAGCGGCGACGTGCCGGACGTGTTCACGCAGGTGAACACCGTCAACCAGCAGATGGCCGCCATCAACCTCGGGGCGCTGCAACTGCAGAACCAGGAAGACTACCGCCGGCAGTGCAGCGAGCCGGTGGTGGCTCGCATCGTCGCCATGGAGGACGATGGTACCCAGCGAATCTTTTTTGTCTCCCGTGTATCGCCGGTCCTTTCAAGGATCGCGGACGCTTCCCTCCTCAGCTATCGCGCTCCGCTCGGCCGCCTGGCTTCGCTGCCGGTCGGCGGCTACGAGACGATCATGGCGCCGCGGGGTCGGCGTGGCTTCGAGATAATTGAGCGCGCGGCCTTTCGTCCTGAACAAGGGTCTGGCGAGTTGGATGCCCGCGATGCGCGTGGAGGTGCTCGAACGCGGTGCGTTGACGATCCAGTCCCTGCGCGCCTTGCTCGGCGGCGCATCGGTGGCCGAGGAGGAGGAGGATTTCCTCAGCAGGCTGATCGCGGGCGAAGTTGCCGCTGTTGACGTCGTCGAGGGGTTCAAACGTGATCTCCTGCGCAGCATGACGTTGCGGGAGAACCCGATTCTCGACCGCTTCCAGGATGAGGTGTTCCGCCTGCCGATGTCCAGCACGCATCGTGCTGATGGGCCCGCCCGGCAGCGGCAAGACGGCAACGCTGACCAAGCGGCTCGGCCAGAAGCTGGACCTCAGTCTGCTCGACCAGGAGGAGGACGATACGCGCCTTGTGCGCGCCAGCATCGCCGGGCTGGAGGGGCATCGGACCAGCTGGCTGATGTTTTCGCCTACCGACCTACTAAAGGTCTACGTGAAGGATGCCTTCAACCAGGAAGGCATCCTGGCGCCGGACGACCGGATCCAGACCTGGGCCACATTCCGAATGGAGCTGGGCCGGGATCATCTGCGGATCCTACGGTCTGTTCCGGGCCGCGGCGTCTTCGTGTTGTGGCCGCACCTGGACATTGTGCAGCAAGAGGCTCTGGAACGCTCGATCGCCTGGTTCGAGGCCTTCGATTCGTGGCAGCGCCGCAGGTTCTGGGCGGATCTGCGGGAAGGCGCGAAGCGCCTCGCCGCACAAGATGATGGCAGCATCCGTAGCACGGGACAGAGGCTGGAACGGCTGCTTGCCCCCGGCGCAGCAGGCACGGATCCCGCGGTGCCGGTCTTGCTCGATGTCGGCGGTGGGCTTCAGGATCAGCTGGAAGCCATCGGCAAGCACGTGGACGGCATACCCCGAAAGGCCGTCAACACCGCGCTCTCGTGCAACAAGGGTTTCCTTGACGAGTTTGCCGCCTACCTCGCTCGCGTCGACGATGGCACCGCGGCGGAGCAGGAGGAAGCTGACGAGACGGATGAGGACGAGAATGACGAGGGCGATGTCGCGGTAGCGCCCAGTGCCTCCGCTGCGAGCGCATTCGCCGCCTACGCCCGCACCGTGAAGCGCGCCGCCCGCGCAGGCGGCGCGTCGGCGACTGAGGCCCGAACCCCGCACGGCGAAGATCTTGGCGTGGTTGAAAGAACGCATCCCGCCGCAGGCCGAGATGGAGGCGCTGGGTCGCGCGACGATCTTGCTTGGGACTTCCCCGACATCGACCTACGCGAGATCAACATCACCTATCGTCACAGCCTCCGCCTCAACGACTTTGCCCGCGAGATCGCCCAGGCGCTTTACAGCCGCGCCTTTAGAGCATTTTCCAATCACCAAGCGTCATGGCCAGCGTGGGTAAAGTAGTTGGCGCATTCGGTTGGGGTGAAGAGATCGGCGATGCGCCCGATGCCGCCCCAGAGGTCTTCGACTCTGCGCTGGGCTACCTTGCGCAGCAGGGCTTTCAGCTAAGCGAAGGCGTTCACGATAGGGTTGAAGTCGGGGCTGTACGGCGGCTGCTAGCGCAGCGTCGCACCGGCGGCCTCGATGGCGGCGCGCACGCCCAGGCCCTTGTGGCTGCCGAGATTGTCCATGACGGCTGCGTCGCAGGGCCGCAGCTCCGGCACCAGCACCTGGTGACATAGGCATGGAAGGCGATGCCGTTGATCAGCCCGTCGTGCGGTCAAGGCGCAACAATCATGAACCTGTAAATTAGGCAGCGTCGGCTGCCGGCAGCACGACATACTCAAAGCTCTCGCTCGCGCGCAGCGACGTTTTCATTGCGAACTGCGTGTCCTCGGTGAGCGTGATTTCGTCTCGATTCTCGCCATCGATTTGGATGCTGTCTATGGGCGCGAAGCGAAAGGGCATGATTGGGTCCCCTGTCCGTGCCACGAGGATGTCGCCGACCTTGATCCTACACTGGCTATGTTTGAAGCAGACGATGGTGCGGTTGAAGACCTTTAGCGCTCTGCCCAGAGCCGTCGCGTCCGGCAGCCCAATCTGTCGCTCAATCACTTCCTGCATCAGCACTTCGTGCAGCGAAGTGCCGTAGGCCGCCACGAAGCGGCATCTCTCATGGAGAAGATCAATGGATTCTAAGTTGTCGACGTTGACTACCCCGTGCGAAACCTCGTTCCGTCGCGCAACCAAGTCATCGATCGGCTGAAGCACGGCCTCGAGGTCGCTGTCAGAGATTCGACTGTAGTCGCGATCGGGATCCCGGCTTCGAAGATAGGTTTGCATGGTGCAGGCGCGGAAAACCTTCGGCAAGTGCGGTGCTACGCCAAGCCTGGAGAGGAAGTCCCCAATCCGCTGAAGATTCACGTTGCCGCGGTGGATAGCAAAGGCGGCACTGTTCAGCTGGAAAGGCACGGCGCCAGAGAGGCAGCCGTGGAGGTTCATAATGATCTCTTCTTTTCTTAGGTCGAGGCGATACCGGTCGTCTGCTGCCAGCCTCGCCAACTCGATGGATAGATCGAAATGGTTCTTCCGTATCGCCTCAGGCATGTCCCCAAAGGACGGCACGAGCGAGGAGAAGCGCTCGATGTAGTCTGCGATGAGACCGTCTATGTATCGCTCGAGCAGACCGTAGAGCGACACAATTGCAACTGCGTAGATGTAGCGCCGTCGATCCGTGACCGCGCCTGCGAGATGATCGAGGAGGGCGCGCTCCTCTCGCTCCATTTGCCCGCGGCGCTCTTCGGGCAGCAACAAGCTCAATAGCGCCGCCTCCTTCGCTGAGCTGTCTAGGAACCGCTCAAGCTCCGTGGTCCCCGCAAGGAAGCTCTGCAGTGCAACTTTCATGTGCGGGTGATGACTGCCTCGACAAGGCTTTCAAACCGGCCTTCGCGCTCACGCAGGGTATTCGGATTGACGTCGCGGCCGCCGAAGGTGTCGTAGTGCTCCTGATAGAAAGGCTCGATAAGCGATTGAAACCGCTCCGCGCGCGCGCGCAGCTCATCGGCGCGGTAGAGGTTCCGGCTGAGCACAAGCATCATCGGGTCGTAGACGGCCGTCGTCGGCCGCGACAGCCAATTCCAGCTCTCTCGTCCGCCGCGCCCTCTTCGGCGATACAGCCAAAAGGCTTTCTCGCTGAACACTGCTTCAGCTAGCTCGATCGTCGTGGTGAAGATCTGTGCGAGCTCTTCCAGCAGTGCCTGGCTGAAGCTGTTCCCGTGACGCAGGAAGCTGTCGAGATACCGGGACAGCGGTACGCCGCTTCGGTGCAGCTGGTGCTTTTGACGATAGGCGAAGAAGCGTAGGACAAGCTCGACGTCCTCCATGCGTCGGAAATACTCGTTCTGAACACGAGCGTCGGAAGCCGCCCCCCCCGCGAGCTCTTCGGGTTCGGGCTCTGGGATATCCCAGAGCCGACACAGAGAAGGAGTCTTAGACAGGCGTATGCAAAGCTGGTTGAGCGGCCCATCGTAGATCGCGTTACGCATCTCCTGCGGCTCTAGCTGAGCGCCGCCGCTGTTGAGTCTCTCGAAAACAAGCTGCTTAAGCCGCTGTGCTTCCTCCGAAGTTCTGGCAGTCTCCTTCAGCAGAATGACGGAGGAGAGATAACGGCGATCTATTCCCTCTCGGATTTTGTCGGGCAGACGCTCGTAGGTCCGCCCATTCAGCTCTGGCCATTGAGCCAAACCCGCTAGAGCAAACTTGTTCCGGTAAAAGTCATGGATCGCGGTGAGGCGCTGTTGACCGTCCATGACCTCATACTTCGAAAACTCGTACTCGTAGAGGAAGATCGGCGGGACGGGCACGTTCATGATCAGGGACTCGATCAGTCGCGACTGCCGGACCACGGACCAGCGATGTCGGCGCTGGTACTCGGGCGAGAGGGCGTAGGAGGGGCTGTCCACCATGCTAGCCACTGTGTTTAGCGGATAGCGCGCTTGCTCGGTGACAATCCGCACCTCGCCTCGAACGTACTTCTCGTTGATAGTCGTGTCGGGCACCTCGGCCTGCGGTGCCTGCTCGGGCAGATCAAACGCGAGTTGCTCACCGGGCAATAGGGTGGTCTCAGACATCGAGGTCCACCTCCGGTACTCCTGCTGCGCTGAGGTGATGCAGGCGATCGATGATTGCCCCCGCCTCGCCGTCAACAAGATGCTTGAGTGCTGCTTCGGCTGAGGGGGCTGCGGACAAACGGCGAAGGGCTTGAGCCATGACGATCACCCGCACGTCGTTGCGGCTCAGCTTGCGGCCCCGCTCGACGAGACGCCGGACCTGAAGCCCGGCAGTCGCCTCGACTGCCTGCCAGAGGCCAGCCTCGTTCCAGACCGGCCTTGCGCGTCCATTCTTGCGGCAGGCCAAGATGATGTCGAGGTCGATGGGTTCCTTCGCCAGCGCCTTCGGCTGCGCCACTGACATCTCGGCTTTCACGGGGTGCGCCGCGGTTATGTGGAACCCGGCGCGCATGAGCGCCTCGAGGACCGCGGACCAACCCTCGTCTCGGGAGTGATGGTAGGAGAAGGCGAGCAGCCCGTCCGGGCGCAGCACCCTCCGGCATTCCGTGAGGACGTCCCCTAGCTTTTTGGCAAACTTGTCTCCGTCCTCGTCCTGCACCTCGCCGGACGCCCGTGTCGTTGGTGCGGTCCGCTCACCCTCGCCGCCAAGGATGTGCCGCTGCCAGACGTGGAAGAAGTCGGCGAGCTGGCTGTAGTGCACGTTGTCGAAGAACGGCGGGTCAGTGACCACGACGTCGACGCTGGCATCGTCGATGTCGGTCTGTGCGGAGTTCCCGCAGGATAGATAGAGGCGTGCGCCCGTGTCCCGGAATTCGGTAAAGTTCCGAGCTGGCACGAAGCCGATCGGGTCAGACAGGCCACCGACCTTCTCTGCCTTGGCGCGCGGGGCCGCAAGGCGGATCTCGGTAGGTTCCTCAGCATATTTCAGAGCACGCAGAATGCGGCTGTCGAACAGGCCGGAGAAGGATCCGCTGCTTGCCGGAGTGCCCCACAAGTTCGCCTCCAGTGGCACGCGCTCTGGCTTCAAGATGTGGTGCGAGAACATATGCCTGACGGCGCCCGTGCCCTCGCCCTTAAAGCTGGTGAACATGTTGTTGAATTCGAGGGCACCCGAGAACAGACAAGCCATCAGCTCGCGGGTCGCGGCGTCCGCGATGGCACGGATGCCGTCCGCCAGCAGCGACAGGCAAAGGAGCTGGCGAGAATTGAAGAACTGATGCCAGAACTTGTAATTGTAGCCGAGTGCCTGGTCGGTGTTATACCCGGGGGCGATCTCGGCCAGAGGGTAAGGATCTCTGCGCGCGGCGAGCGCCGCCTCGGCCTCGGCGTAAAGCGCGAAGTCCAGGGCGTCCGGTCGGAGGTAGACCTTCTCGTTCTCGGGCGTCAGCACGAGCTTCGCGTAGAGCCTGTGGGACGGCGGCTCGCCTCGATCCCGCACCGCTTTCGCAATGCTGAACTTGTGCGAGCAGGATGGGCAGCATGCCCGCTGGCCGCTCGCTGGGCCGGACTGCGGGTTGAAGCACTCGCCGCAGTCGTGGCAGGTCGCCTCCGCTGCGTCGTAGCGCACCTCGTTGACTTCGCCGCAGCCCGGGCAGGTCGCCTGGGCGCGCGGGACCTTCTTGGGGTAGGCGTTCTGCGAGAAAACCCGAGAGGAGAAGAGGTCGACGCTGTTCCCGCAGGAGGGGCAGGGCAGCTGCTTGACCCAGAAGTAGTAGAGGGTCTCTCCTTCCCGGCCATCGGGCAGCCTGGCGCGGTAATAGTGCCGGATCTGGGGCGCGACCTCGCGCTCAAGGTGTTCGAAAGCAGCCTTGACGGCTGCGCGGTCGTGCCTCGCCAAGGCATTTCTGACCAGGAAGTAGGCCACCGGATTGATGTCGCGGCCGATGGCCCGTGCCCCGAGCTTCAGGGCCTCACCGAGCGTGACGCCGCTTCCCATAAAAGGGTCGAGCACCACAGCCCCAGGGAAGCGGGTCGGCTCATAGAGCATCTGCATCACGTCTTTACCCGAGGGGGCCAGGGTGCCCGCCACGATGGCGCGGAACACCGTCCCGAGCCGCCGCGCCCACCATTTGTGAACGTAGTGAATCGGACGATGGATTTCCTTCCGCCAGCTCTCCGCCTCGGCGATGTCGCTTAGGACTTCGAAAGGAAAAGACTCGTCCTCAATGGCTCGCGCCCCGGCGGGGGCGATGAAGACGGGCGCGGCGCGAGGCGCCACGGTTACATCAAGGGCGAGCTGGGCATCTGCGGCGGCCGCGCGGCCCCTCTTCGCCTTGGGTGCGGCTCCGCTCATGCCGTCCACGTGCAGGACTCCTTTGCAAGACCCGGCGCAGTGCGCGAAAATCTGCGCCACGTTCCCACCGTTACTTGAAAGATTGCTTCGTGTCGCACGCCGCTGCCCTGTTCGAGATCTGTGTCACAGCCATCCGCCGAGGGGAACTGATCCACCGGGAGGGGGCCAAGGACAAGGAGTTTCATTTCCAGAATTGGTTCAAACGTCGCCTTTGTGCCCTTGGCACCAACTTCGAGGAGGGCGGCCGGAACTCCTACCCCGATTTCAGGCTGGTCCAGTTCACCGAAGGCTACGAGCTGAAGGGGCTCGCTTACCCGGGACGCGAGGCCGATTATGACTGCAATTCCCAGGTCCCCTGCGGCCACCACAATGGGCGGGATGTCTACTACGTCTTCGGGCGCTACCCTGCCAGGCCGGACGGCAACTCCTATCCGGTCATCGACCTGGTCCTCTGTCACGGCAGCTTCCTGAACGCCGACGACACCTACGTTCACAAGAACAAGTCCTTCCGCGGGTTCGGCAGCTACGGCGACATCCTGGTGCGGGATAGGAAGATGTATGTGGCCCCTACACCGTTCGCCCTTGCCGAAGGCACTGCGCATCACCGGACCCTAATACTCCCGGCTTCCGAAGCAAGCTCGCCCGGCCTGGTGAAGGTCGGCGACCTGGTCAGGCGTGAGATAGACGAGGTCGTCGTGGCCTATGCATTCGACTTGAGAACCAACGAACTCACGACTCGGAAGCTGCCGAATCCCAACGCCGGGCGGGAGCACCGCTTTGTCGCCTACCGTCTTGAGGGTGATCCAGTTTCCTCGGTTCGGATGCGTGATCGCCGCCAGATCCTGGCTGAGCTCGAGGCCGCGGAGAGCGACGACGACGAATAGGGTGCGGGTACCCTTCCCTGCGCCGTGCGCCTCAGCCTTGCCCATCGGGCGCGGGGGCGGCGTGGGTCGCGCCGTCCTTCCGAGACGGGGGGGGTGCCGTTATCGATTGCCATGTGCTGAGCGGTCCACTCGGTCGGTAATGGCTCCATCAGCGCCGGCAGCGTCAGCCCCTCCGGCTGCCGGCCGTCCAGGATCGCCTCGATGAGATCCGGCGTCAATAGGGTCAGCCGCAGCAGCGTGCCGAGATAGCCTCGCTCGATCTTCTCCGCCGCCGCCATCTCGCTGATCGAGGCGTACCGCCCCTCGTCCAGCAGCCGCTGGTACCGGAACGCCCGGGCCAGCGCCTTCACCAGCGCCGGATCGGCGCGCGTCACTATAGCTGGTGCACCCTCCCGTGCCGGCGTCACCACCGTCTTCCGCCCCGCCCGCCGGCGGATCTTCAGCGGCACCCGGACCGTGATGCTGGTGGGCAGGGTCATGCGACCGCCCTCTCGGGTGCTCGCCCTATGGCACCGAGGTCCCGAACCAAGCTGGCCAGCCCCTCTAGCCGGAGCCGGATGTCGGCTCCTGCGGGCCCGACCACCACCCGCTCCACCAGGGCTCGGACAATTCGCGCCTGCTCCGCAGGGAACAGCTCGCCCCACAGCGGGTCGAGCCGGGCCAGAGCCTCCCGGACTTCACTCTCCTTCAGGTCCGGCGCTTCGGTCCGCGCCGCAAGCCAGGTGCCCACCACCACCTCGGGCTGGCGCAGCAGCGCCCGGACCTGGTCCACCACCGCCGCCTCGATCTCGGCCGCGGAGACGCGCCGGACGATGTCGGAGCCCTGAGTGTCGGCATTGCGCAGCACCGTCTGCGCGACGTAATACCGATACTGCCGCCCCTTCTTCACGCAGTGGGTTGGCGACAGCGCCCGCCCATCCATGCCGAAGATCAGCCCCTTCAGCAGCGCCGGCGCATGCTGCCGGTTCTGCGCTGCCCTGGTGCGCGGGCTGACCTGCAGGATCGCGTGCGCCCGGTCCCACAGGTCCCGCGGCACGATCGCCTGCTGCTCGCCGCGGTAGATGTTCCCCTTGTGCGTGACCTCGCCGATGTAGGTCCGCAGGTTCAGGATCTTGTAGACGTCGCCCTTGTCCAGCGGCCGGCCGGACTTGCTGGCGACGCCCTCGGCCTGCAGGCGGCGCACCGTCTCGACGCCGGAGCCGGTCTCGACGAACAGCTCGAACACCCGCCGGACCCGCGCCGCCTCGGCCTCGTTCACCACCAGCTTGCGGTTGGCGACGTCGTAGCCGAGCGGCACCTTACCGCCCATCCACATGCCGCGCGCTTTCGACGCGGCCACCTTGTCCCGGATCCGCTCCCCGATAACCTCCCTTTCAAATTGGGCGAAGCTCAGCAGGATGTTCAGCGTCAGCCGACCCATGCTGGTCGTGGTGTTGAAGGACTGCGTCACCGAGACGAAGGTCACCCGGTGCGCCTCGAAGGTTTCCACCAGCTTGGCGAAGTCCATCAGCGAGCGGCTAAGCCGGTCAATTTTGTAAACGACGATGACGTCGATCAGCCCCTGCTCGATGTCGGCCAGCAGCCGCTTCAGCGCCGGCCGCTCCAGCGTGCCGCCCGAGAACCCGCCATCGTCATAGCGGTCGCGGACCAGCACCCAGCCCTCGGCCCGCTGGCTGGCGACGTAGGCCTCGCAGGCCTCGCGCTGCGCGTCGAGCGTGTTGAACTCCTTGTCCAACCCCTCGTCCGTGGATTTCCGCGTGTAGACGGCGCAGCGAAGCTTCTTCACCGTCGCCGGCATCACGGGCTCGACCAGCTTTTTCCGGCTCATGCGCCGGGCCTCCCCTTCAGCCCGAAGAATGTCCAGCCGTTCCACCGCGTGCCGGTGATGTGGCGCGCGATGGCGGAGAGCGATCGATACGGCCGCCCCTCGTACTCGAAGTCGTCGGCGCGCACCGTGACCACGTGCTGCACGCCGTCGTATTCGCGCACCAGCCGCGTGCCAGGCAGTGGTCGGCTGTCGGCGCGGACCCGACGCAGTACCACATTGCCGCCGTCGAGCTGCTCGCCGAGCGCCTCCAGCCGGGCCCGGGTCTCAGGCTTCAGACCGCCATAGGCCAGCTCCTGGATGCGGTAGGCGAGCCGGCTGACCAGGTAGGGGCGGTTGAAGGGCGGCGGCTCCTTGCCGAACAGCGCCCGCCACTGATCCTTCAGCTCGGCCGCCGTCGCGGTTTGCAGCGCGGCGAGGCGCGGCAGCACCTGCGCGGGCGGGATCTTCGGGACGGTGGGCGCCGGCGGCGCTGGGTCCTGCCGCTGTGCCTTGTTGATCGACCGTCGGGTCATGCGACTCCCTCTCTCTTGGGGTTCGCATGACGGCGCTGGCGGGCGGTGGAGTGTAGGCGAACCTCTCCCGGCTCCCGGGCCTCCTCGGCGTCGCGGGCGAGATCCTCGGCAGCGCGGCTGCGCAGCCGCAGCAGCCCCGCGGCCAGGAGGGCGCAGACCTCGCGGAGGTGGGGCGGCAGGTGGAGGTTCGTGGGCGGCTTCGATCGGATGCTCACACACGGACCTACCCGCCGACCCGTTAATCCGTCCCACCGCTCAGGCCGGCAGGCGGGCAAGCGCCTCCTGGTGCCGACGCCAGAGCAGGGCGATCTTCTTCTTCACGGTGCTGCGGTCGGGATGCTGGTCGCGCGTGGCGAACCAGTCCTCCATGCGCCGGACCATCGCGGCCTGGCTCGCCGGCATGCCGTCGATCTGCATCGACACGGCGACCTCGCACCAGAACTCGTCCCAGTCGTACTTCGGCAGGGCACCGCGGGACCCGACGCGCACGGCAACAGTGCGGTCGGGTGGCCCCGCCTCCTGCGCCGCCTCGAAGCGCTCGAGTTCCGCGTGGCGAACGACGAGCCTGTCGCGCGGTACGGTGAAAGCTCCCGCTTCGGCATCGCGCGACCAGAGACTCCGATAGCGGCCGTGCTCCGCTCTGAACGACGTGACGTCATGACTACCGGCGGTCATCGCTTGCCAGACGTCGTGCGGCCACAGGTCGAGGGTGCCCGTGAACCAGTGCTGCCGCTCGGGGATGTCGATGAAGTGCCCGTCGTCCACCTCTTCGACGGAGCCCTCCTCCAGCGGCAGCCTGACCACCACGACCGATAGCGTCAGCTCGCCCGCGATGGCGAAGTTCGCGATGTCGAGCTCAGTCACCGACCAGCGCTGGCACAGCTCCGCCAGCCCATAGCAAGGCTTCCTCAGGATCCTCGGCGCCACCGCAGTCACCCCTTGTTGACGGCCCGCATCCGCCGGTACGCGAGCACCACCTTGGCCATGTCCTTGCGCATGTCGGGCGGCAGGCGCTGCGCCTCGACGAACAGGTCGTCCATGCGCACGCCGAGGATGGCGGCGGCGCGCTCGATCAGCTCGTCGCGCGGCGGCTTCTCGTGGTCGCGCTCGATGCGCGACCAGTAGGCCGGCGAGATGCCGAGCCGCTCGGCGAAGTCGTTGAGCCCGATGCCGAGCGCGGTGCGGCGCTCGCGCACGACCGACCCGAAGCTCACGGCAGCAGCCCTCCCTGCACCAGGCGGTAGCGCGCAACGCGCACCCGCACGAACTGCTCCGAGATCCCAAAATCGCCGGCGACCGCGGCGACCACGCCCGCCACGGCGTCGGGCGGGTTGTCCGCCGCGAGCACGCGGCTGCCCTGGCGGCCGTGGTGCGGCGCATGGACGGTGCGCAACCCCTCGGCGCGGGCGTGCACCAGGAGCCGAAGGTGCAGCGGCACCGGCGGGGCGAGCAGCGCCCCCATGAACTCGTTGGCCCGCCGCTCGGAGGCGGCCGTGACACGCTCGAGGAGCGCGTCCGGGGCCGCGGTGACGGAGCGGTAGCGGCGCGCCGGCGTCCCGAGCGCGGCGGGCACGTCGAACAGCACGTGGCCGAGTTCGTGCGCCGCGGTGCTGGCGGCGAGGTCGGGACGTCCGGCCACCATGCGGGCGTTCACCGATACTAGCGCGGTGTCCGGCAGCTCGGGATCGGTCTCGCACACGCCGAGCACGGGCACTCCCGCCTCGTCATGCACCGGGTGCGCCAGATCCCAGGCCACGGCGACCGCGCGCCCATTGGCACGGACCTCGCTCGCCGCGGCGACCAGGGCCTCGGCGCCCAGCGCGAAGCCTTCACACCCGGCCATGGCCTGGCGGCGCACCTGGGCGGCGACGGCCCAGAGCGCCTCGGCCGAGAGCGGTCGGGGCGCGCCCGAGGCAGCGTGGTGCGGGTACTGCACGACGATCGTCATGCCCAAAGGCGTGGCAGATCGTTGCGCGATTCGTCAACGACGATGTTCGCGAGATGTTCGATTCTCCCCGATATCCACCATTCCCACAGCCCGGCTTTCGGAGAACCGCCACGGGGGTTTGGAGGAGCGATACTCATTCGCCGGTGTCAGGGTGTACGGCCTAAGTCACTGATGAGGCAGAGGGGAATAGATCGACGCGGGGTCCAATTCCCCATTCCGCCCCTTTGCGCCTCCACCCCCGGCTCCGCGGTGTGATTGCTTCGGGACGCTACAGCCCAGCCACCCGGAGCCCTCCCGCCGATGCCGCAGCCCCTCTCGCTCGCCGATCTCTCGCGCCTCCACCCCATCGCAGCCCGGGAGGCGCGTCGTGTCTGCCGGATCGCGCGGATGCCCACGCAGGAGCGGGAGGACGTGCAGCAGGAGATGCTGCTCGACCTGCTCGGCCGGATCGCCGCCTTCGACCCGTCCCGAGGCTCGCTCGAGGCCTTTGCCACGGTCTGCTTCCGGCACCGCGGCATCCGGCTCGCCGAGCGCTTCCGTCGCGAGCGCGCCGCGCGCGACGACCGCGGCCTCGACGACCCGCTGCTCGGCACCGGCAAGGAGCACCTCACCCTGGCGGAGGTGATCCCGGAATCGGAGGGCTATGCCGCCTGGTGCGGTCAGCAGACCGATGCCGTGGCCGCGGTCGAGCGACGGCTCGATCTGGACCGGGCCAGCGCCGCGCTCGACGGGCGCGACCATCCGATCTGCGCGGCCCTGGTCGAGCACACCCCGCACGAGCTCGGCCGACGCGGCCCGCTCCCCCGCTCGGTGCTCTACCGCCGCATCGCGGAGATGCGCCTCCGGCTCCTCGCCGCCGGCATCGCCGCGGCGGCCTGAGACGGATCGGCGAGAGCCTGGGTAGGGCCGAGTATGGACACGCGCATCCCCGACACCCCGACCGCGCAGCGCCCGCTCAGCGAAGCGGCGCTCTGCGCCTGGCTCGGCGCCGCCGGCCCCGGCGACGCCCTCGTCTACCACCGCGGCGCCCTGGCGCGGCAGCTCTGCCCGCAGCTCGGCTGCCTGCCCATCGAGCAGCGCGCCGCCCTTGCGCGGCTCGCAAACCGCGCCTGGAAGCTGGCGGAGGCGGGCCTCGCCGACCTCGTGCAGCGTCGCCGCGGCTTCGAGGACTACGAGTACATCCTCGTCGCCCGCCGCCGTCCGCGCCGCATCGCGCCCGCGGTCCTGCCGCTCCTGCTGGCGGAGGCCGCCTGATGGACGCGCGCAGCAATCGGCCGACGCTCGACAGCGTCCGTCACCTGCCGGTGGGCGAGGTCATCGCGCTGCCGGCCGAGCACCTCGCTCTGCTGCAGGCCGACGCGCGCGAGGCGGTCGAGGCCGCGAAGCGCCTGCAGGACTGGATCGAGGCTGCGGTGGCGCTGCGCTACGAGCAGCGCGCCATCGGCGCCCGCGCCGCGGCCGGCAAGGACACCGGCACGGTGCGGTTCCAGGACGGCGCGGTGGAGGTCGCGGTCGAGCTCCCGAAGCGCGTGGAGTGGGACGGCCGCTGCCTCGCCGCGCTCGCCGAGCAGATCCGCGCCGGCGGCGAGGACCCCAGCGAGTACCTCGAGGTCAGCTTCAAAGTGCCGGAGCGCGCCTACGTCGCCTGGCCCGAGCGCATCCGCAAGGCCTTCGAGCCGGCGCGCACGGTCCGCACCGGACGGCAGACCTTCCGGCTCACCCTCAAGGCGGGAGGCACCTGATGCCGCTGCGCATCGTCACCGCTGACGAGCGTCTCTCCGCCGCCGCGAATAAGACCACGATGGCGCTGTTCGGCCCGAGCGGCGTCGGCAAGACCACGCTGGTCAAGACGCTGCCGCACGAGACCACGCTCTGCGTGGATCTCGAGGCCGGTATGAAGTCCGTCCAGGACTGGCGCGGCGACAGCATCCCGATCCGCTGCTTCGAGGACGCGATCGACCTCGCCTGCCTGATCGGCGGCGTGAACCCGGCCGCCGACCCGAGCGGCTACTTCTCCGCCGCGCACCACCAGCATCTGGTCGCCGCGCATCCCGACCTGGTCCGGCTGCTCGCCGGCAAGAGCATCGTCTTCCTCGACAGCATCACCGACCTGACCCGGCAGGCCATGGCCTGGGCGAAGACCCGGCCGGAGGCCTTCTCCGACCGCACCGGCAAGCCTGACACGCGCGGCGCCTACGGGTTGATGGCGCGCGAGGTGATCGGGCTGCTCAAGCACCTGCAGCACGCGCCGGGCAAGAGCCTGATCATGGTTGGCATCCTGGAGCGCGTGACCGACGACCTCGGCCGCGTCTCCTGGCAGCCGCAGATGGAAGGCGGCAAGGCCGGCCGCGAACTCCCCGGCATCGTCGACCAGATGGTCTCGATGGCGCTGTTCTCGCGCGATGCACAGGGCGCGCCCGTGCACGACCCGGAGCGCGGCACGGAGCGCCGCCTCGTCTGCCGCACGGCGAACAGCTTCGGCCTTCCGGCCAAGGACCGTTCGGGCCGGCTGGATGAGACAGAGTCGCCCGACCTCGCCGCCCTCCTCCGCAAGATCAACCTCGCCCCCAGGAGCTGACGCATGACTTTCGACATGAACAACGCCGAGCTGCCGCGCGGCACCGACCTCATCCCGGACGGCAGCTTCGTGAAGCTGCGCATGGAGATCCGCAAGGGCGGCATCGACGGTGCCAGCCCCTTCGACCGGGAGCTGCTCAAGGCGGCGAAAACGCCCGGCAGCGACGTGCGCATGCTCGACTGCGAGTTCACCGTGGTGGCGGGCCCGCATAGCAAGCGGAAGCTCTGGCAGAGCTTCACCGTCGCCGGCGGCAAGGTCGACGAGCAGGGCGTCTCCATCGGCTGGAAGATCTCGAAGGGGATGTTCCGCGCGATGATCGACAGCGCGCTCGGCCTCGATCCGCACGACATGGGCGAGGCCGCGAAGGCCAAGCGGATCCTGCGCGGCCTCGCCGACCTCAACGGCATCACCTTCGCCGCGAAACTCCGCATCGAGCCGGCCAACGATCCCCGCTACGGCGACAACAACCGGATTGACCGGGTGGTGCTGCCGGGCGAGGCGGAATACCCGCGCATCATGGCGGGCGAGGCGCTGGCGCCGCAGCCGAGCCAGCGCGCGGCGCGACAGCCGGCGACCGGCAACACGCCATCGGCCTGGGGTGGCACTGGTGCGCCAGCATCCCCCGCGCCTGCGGCCCGGGTCTGGGAGCGCCCCGCCCCGACGCCGCCCGCTCAGCCCCCGGCACCGCCCGCCCAGGCCCCGCTGGCCGGCGGCCCGACCTGGCTAAACGGCTGATGGCGGGATGGCACGACGCCGCTGGAGCCAGCCCCGGCAGCGCCCAGCGCCCGCCGCAGCATCGGCGCCGCTGCTGCCCCGCTGCACGCCCGAGGACCAGGTCCGGCACCTGGTCTGTGGGCTGTGCGGCCGCGAGGCGAAGGGCTTCGGTTATGTGCACGGACTGCGCTTCGGCGAGTTCCAGCATTACCGGTTCTGCAGCATGGCCTGCTGCAAAGCGGGCAGTGCCCTCGCGCGGAGGTCGAACGGCTTGATCGACAAGACGCCGATGGAGGCGCGCGCGATCAAGGACGCGCGCCGGCCCCTCGCCGAGGTGCTGCAGGAGCTCGGGCTGCTCGGCCCCTTCCACAACCGCAGCGCGGCTGAGATCGACCGCATCATCGAGGCCTGTGTCGACGGCTTCCAGGCCTCGATGCAGCGCCAGGCCGCCGAGCGTGATCCGCTCGACGACCCTATCCCCTTCTGAGGTGACGGTGCTGCTCGACCTGAACCACGGCTCCGGCGCCGTCTACGGGCGTCCCGTACACGGCCGCGAAGGCGCCGTCGCCGTCACGGCGCGTGTGAACGCCGCGATCAACGCGGCGCTGCTGGCGCGGCATCGCCGGCAGGTGCCGCGCGACTATCTCGGTGGCAGCCGCGTCGGCGAACCCTGCGCCCGCAAGCTCGTCTACGAGATCACCCACGCGCCGAAGGACCGTGACTTCGATGCTGACATCCTCCGGGTCTTCGACGCCGGCCACCAGTTCGAGGCGCTGTCCATCCGCTGGCTCCGGCTTGCCGGTTTCGACCTGCGCGACCGTGGCCCGGATGGCGGTCAGATTGGCTTCGTCGCGGCGGGCGGGAGGCTGCGGGGCCACGCTGATGGCGTGATCGCCGCTGGTCCCGATGTCGGCATCAGCTGGCCCGCGCTGTGGGAGCACAAAGCGCTCGGGCAGAAATCCTGGACGGATCTGGTCAAGCGCGGACTGCGCCTGTCGAAGCCGATCTACTTCGCGCAGGTGCAGCTCTACATGGCCTACCTCGAGCTCGAGGTAGCGCTGCTGACGGCGCTGAACCGTGACACGCTGGCGCTGCACCACGAGGCGGTGCCCTTCGACGCGGCGGAGGCGCAGCGGCTCTCTGACCATGCCGTCGACATCCTGCGCGCTGCCGATGCGGGCGATTTGCCGCCGCGCATTGCGCAAGCCGCCGACTTTTATCTCTGTCGCCTCTGTCCCTACGCCACGCGCTGCTGGGAGACGCTCGCATGAGCGACATCACGCCCTCCGACACCCAGCACCGGGCGATCGCCGCGATCAAGCACTGGTTCCAGAACGAGGCCGACCGCAAGCAGGTGTACCGCCTCTTCGGCTATGCCGGCACCGGCAAGTCCACCGTGCTGCGCTTCGCGCTGGAGGAGCTCGGCCTCGAGCACCACCGGGGCGGCGGCGATGGCGAGCCCTGCGCGCCCGGCGTGGTCACCGCCACCTTCACCGGCAAGGCCGCGCTGGTGCTGCGCCGCAAAGGCACGCCGGCGCGCACCATCCACAGCCTGATCTACTCCGTCATCGAGGCCACGGAGGAGGAGGTCGAGGCTGCCGAGAAGAAGATCGAGGAGGCGGTCGCGCGGGCGCGGGGCCTCACCGGCTTCGAGCGCACCGCGGCGGAAGCGACGATCGAGGCGATGCGCCAGGGCGTCGCCGACATGAAGCGCCCGCGCTTCGCGCTGAACCCCAAGAGCGACGCCGCGCACGCGAAGCTGATCGTGCTCGACGAGGTCTCCATGGTCGGCGAGGAGATGGCGCGCGATCTTCTGAGCTTCGGAAAGCCGATCCTCGTGCTTGGCGACCCCGGCCAGTTGCCGCCGATCCAGGGCGAAGGCGCGTTCACCAAGGACGCGCCCGACATCATGCTGACGGAGATCCACCGCCAAGCGGCGGAGAGCGCCATCATCCGCCTCGCCACCATGGCACGCCAGGGCGAGCCGATCGGCTTTGGGCGGTACGACGACCACGTCTGGAAGATGCGCAAGCTCGATGTCACGCCGGCGCAGGCGCTGCGCGGCGGCCAGGTGATCTGCGGCATGAACGCGACCCGGCTGCAGCTGAACAACGCCATGCGCCGGGCCGCCGGCTTCGAGGGGGGCTGCCTGCCCACCGGGCCGGGCGAGAAGATCATCTGCCTGAAGAACCAGAACGATCTCGGCCTGATCAACGGCATGTTCCTCAGCCTCTCGGACATCGTCGATGAGGGCAGCCACTACTTCTCGGCAGTGGTCACCGACGAGGATGGCAACCGCATCGGCGCCCCCCAGGCGGACGGCAGCCGCGGGCGGCTCCGCATCTACAAGGGCCACTTCGAGGACCACGTCTCCTTCGACAAGCAGCGCCACGATCGCGACTGGAAGCTGAAGAAGGGGCTGACCGAGGCGAGTTTCGGCTGGGCCATCACCGGGCACAAGAGCCAGGGCTCGCAGTGGGAGAACGTGGTGGTCTGGGACGACGGCCTCGGCCGGACGGAGCTCGACCGGCGCCGCTGGCTCTACACGGTCATCACCCGCGCCGAGCAGGGGCTGGTGATCCTGGCATGAACGCCGAGCCGCATCCCCGCCCGCCCGCCGGCGCTGGCCTGCCGGCGACCGCCACACCCTTCTCCCCGGAAGTGGTGATCGACCTCAACGAGGTCGCCTTGGCGCCGGTGCGCCACGACCTCGCCGAGGTGCGCCGCCGCCTCGCGGACACCGCCCGCGACTGGCTGCCAGCCCTGTTCCCGCAGGCGGTCCGCTCGCGTGACCGGAAGACCCTGCGCTGCGCCGACCTCTCCGGCCGGCCACCGCGTGGCGAGGGATCCTGCGTCCTCCACATGGAGGGGCGCTTCGCTGGCTGGGGCTTCGACCACGCCACCGGCGAGAGCGCCGGGCCGATCGACATGATCTACCATGCAACGGGCCTGACGGAGGCGCGGCTGTTCGAGGAGGCCGCCCGCTGGGCCGGCATGGATCGGCCGGCGCCGCCGGCACGCGCGCCCGAGCCGAGGCCGGACCATGGCCGCGAGATCGCACGCATCCTGGAGGGCTGCGAGCCGTTGGCGGGCACGCCCGCGGAGGCCTATTTGCGGAGCCGCGGGCTGGAACCGCCGGACAGCCCCGACTTGCTGTTCCACCCGGACCTCACCGACTTCGAGACGCGGCGCGGCTGGGTGGGGATGATGGCGGTGGTGCGCGACGGCGCCGGCGCCCCCACCGGCGGCATCCACCGCACCTTCCTGCTGGACGACGGCTCGGGGAAGGCACCGCCCGGCAAGAAGATGCTCGGCCCGGTCGCTGGCGGCAGCGTTCGGCTGGCCCGATTCCCCGGGGACGGGCACATCGGCGTCGCCGAGGGGATCGAGACGGCGCTTTCGGCGCAGGCGATCTTCGGGGTGCCCACCATGGCGGCGCTGTCGGCCGATGGCCTGCGTCGCTGGCAATGGCCGGCCGGCACCACCCACGTCACCATCTTCGCTGACGCCGGCGAGGCCGGCATGCAGGCGGCGGCCGGACTGGCGGACCGGCTGAACGCGGCCGACATCCCCTCCAGCATCGTCGCGCCGCGGCATGGCGACGACTTCAATGACGACCTGCGGCAGGGGGCCACCGCTGCTGACTATCTCCCGTCCGAGCCGGGGGGCCAGGCTGTGGCGGGTCCAGCCTCCACAACGGTGCAGGAGCTGGTCGCCGCCGCCGCGGCGCTGACCAACCCGCCCGACCTGGCGCCGCTGTCGGATCTGCTCGGGCGCCTCGTCACCGCCCGGCTGGAGCCGCTCCCGGAGCGGCAGGTGCTGGCCGCCGTCAAGACGGCCACCGGCATCGCCGTCTCCATCCTGGAGAAGCAGCTGGTCGAGCTGCGGCGCCGGCTGAACGCCACCGGCGACCTCCGGCAGCCGCCGATCCGGCCGCCTTGGGCGGGGCTGCTGCGGCTCGACGCGGGCGGCACGCCCGAGCGCAACGAGGCCAACGTGCTGACCGCGCTGACAAACGACGCGGCCTTCGCCGGCGCGTTGGTCTTCGACGAATTCGCACAGGAAATCGTGGTCACCCGCGCGCTGCCCTGGGACGCCGTCGGCACGGCCATTCCCCGCCCCTGGGGCGAGGCGGATGACGTGCGCTGCGCCGAATGGCTGCAGCGGCGCGAGGTCAATGTCCCGCCCGCCGTGGTGGGGCGCAGCGTCGTCGCCGCGGCGCGGAACACCCGCATCCACCCGGTGCGCGACTACCTGACCGCCCTGGCCTGGGACGGAACGCCACGGCTCGATGCCTGGGCCGTGACCTATCTCGGCGCCGCCGACACCCGGCTGAACCGGGCCATGGCGTCGCTGTGGATGATCTCGGCCGTAGCCCGGATCATGCAGCCCGGCTGCAAGGCCGACCACATGCTGATCCTGGAGGGGCCGCAGGGAATCCGGAAATCCACCGCCCTGAAGGTCCTCGCCTCCGAGCCCTGGTTCACCGACGAGCTCGCCGAGATCGGCTCGAAGGACGCGGCGCAGCAGATGCGGGGCGTGTGGATCATTGAGATGGCGGAACTCGACGCCATCGGCCGGGCCGAGGTGTCGCGCATCAAGGCCTTCCTCACCCGCACGACGGACCGCTACCGCCCACCCTATGAGCGCTACGTGGTCACCGTGCCGCGGCAGTGCGTATTCGCTGGCAGCGTGAATCCCGACACCTACCTGCGCGACGAGACCGGCAACCGGCGCTTCTGGCCGCTGCGCTGCGGCGAGATCGACCTCGAGGCCCTGCGCGGGAACCGCGACCAGCTCTGGGCCGAGGCGGTGGCGCGTTTCCGGGCCGGGGCGGCGTGGTGGATCGAGGATCGGGAGCTGGTCGCGGCCGCCACTGCCGAGCAGGAGGCGCGCTACGAAGCTGATGCCTGGGACGCGCGGATCGAGCGCTGGCTCGCCTGCGAGAAGCGCAGCGTGAACATGGGCTCCGGTAGCTACGAGGACTGGCAGGACCAGTACGTCCCGCGGCGGACACCGCTCACCGATGTCTCCATCGGTGAGGTGCTGGAGCAGGCGCTCGGCATCGAGCCGGCGAAGTGGAATCGCGCCGACCAGATGCGCGTCTCGTCCTTCCTGAAGAGCCGGAAATGGGAGCGGTACAAGACCAGCGGCTCGGCCAGGGACGGCGCCGCGCGGGAATGGCGCTACCGGGCGCCGCAGCCGGGGAACCGGTCATGACGCGTCCCGCCGTGATCCTGTCCCAACGCCCCGGCTCTGTCCCAACTTGCACCGTGAGGTTGGGACAGAAGAATAGGCAGCAAATTCAGTCGTTTCCGAGCTTTTGTCCCAACGTCCCAACCGTCCCAACGGGTCTGAAACCCCAATGCGAAAGGGGTGGGATGGGGAGGACATACATTTTCCCTATAGGGGTATGGGAAGCGGTTGGACGTTGGGACGTTGGGACACGCTCGCGCAAACCACTGATTTTGCTGCGCAATCTTGCTCCTACCCATTCGGCAGGTTGGGTCGGGTTGGGACAGGGGATGGGTCGGCCCATCGGGCAACCAGGGTGGTGCGGCGGCAGGCACGGCCCGCCCGGCACCGGACCGCCGGTCAGAGCAGCCGGCACCCCATAGCCGGGTAGCGACGGCGAGCTCCGCCAAGAACCGCGCCGTCACCGCCCTCACCACGACGATCCCCTCTCGGAGACCCCATGGCTCCCCTGACTCTCCCCATGCCCGCCGCCGGCGCAAGCGCCCCGCCCGCGGCGCCACTCCCGCTCGCTATCGGACGCGCCGCCGTCCTCGCCCTTGACCTCGGCACCACGACTGGATGGGCGCTGCGCGGCCAGGACGGCGGCATCACCTCCGGCACGGTCACCTTCCGGCCCAGCCGGTTCGAGGGCGGCGGCATGCGATACCTGCGCTTCCGCGGCTGGCTCGGCGAACTAGCCGGGCTCACCGGCGGCCTCGCGCGGATCGCCTTCGAGGAGGTGCGCTCCCACGCAGGCACCGATGCCGCGCACCTCTACGGCGGCTTCCTCGCGCACCTCTCCGCCTGGTGCGAGGAACGCGGCGTGGCCTACGAGGGCGTGCCAGTCGGCACCATCAAGCGCTTTGCGACCGGCCGCGGCAACGCTGACAAGGCGGCCATGATCGCGGCCGTGCGGGCGCGCGGCTTCGCGCCGGCGGACGATAACGAGGCCGACGCCATCGCCCTGCTGCTCTGGGCCACGAACGGCCAGGGAAGCCGGACATGAGGCTGCCCGGTGCCCCGCAGCCGCCCCGGTCGTGTCTGGACCTGGCACGCAGCCCGACCACCGCGGTGGAGCTCGATGCCATGCGCGCCGCCGCCTGGCACCGGCACGGCGTCGCCGCCTTGGCCGTGGCGGATATCGTCGATCCCTGGCTCCGCCAGGCCGTCATCAACGAAGCCAGCCGGCGCTGGGGACGCCGTCACGGAGGGGGCCAGCATGGCCGGTAAGCGCAAGCCGAAGCGCGCCACTGCGCAGCACGAGGACCTGTCGAAGCCTTCTAAGTGGCGGCTGCAGCACGGTAGCTTCGAGGGGCCAGTCCGCATGGACGACCCGGAGACGGGGACACCCGTCGCGCACCGGCGCGCGGTGGACACGTTGGGCGCCATGCTGGCGAACGGCACCATCACCCAGGCCATGCACGACGCCGGCGCGGTCTTCCGAGCACAGTTCCGGGCAGCGGCGCTGGACACAGTGCGGGCATCACCGCTGATCCGCATCCCTGGCGGGACAGGTGATCCCCTCACGGAGCGAAACGTTGATGCCCGCCGGAAGGTGGCTGCGGCACTGGACGCTCTAGGGAGCCAGGACAGCGCCGCCGGCTCCTGCGCCTGGCACGTGCTGGGCTGCGAGGCGTCGGTCCGGGAGTGGGCGGCGCGGCAGGGCTGGGGAGGAAAGCTGGTCGGGCACTCCCAGGCGCAGGGCATCCTTGTGGCGACGCTCGGCGTCTTGGCGTGGCACTATGGGCTTGACAAAGGGAGGCCGGGACCGGCCAACCGCCCCGGCGCCGAGCTTGGGACCGAGAGAGGGAGGCATCCGTGACGTACGACGCGCGCGCGGTAGCGAATGCCCTTCTCGACCTAGCGGGCGAGCGGGGCATCCCGCTTACCCACATGGCTGTCCACAAGATCATCTACTATGCGCACGGCTGGTACTCCGCTCGGCACGGAAAGCCGCTGGTGCGCCAGGAGTTCGAGGCGTGGAAGGACGGACCCGTGCTCCGACTCGTATGGGAGTCCCTGCGAGAGGCCGGGTCCAAGCCAGTGACAGAGCGCGCGACTCGATTCGACCCGGTCAGGCAGGTTCGGGAGGTCGTCAAGCCCAATCTGGACGCCAATGACCACCGCTTCCTCGGCGACATCCTGTCCGCCTATGGACACATACACGCCTTCGAACTGTCGGAGATGACGCACGCCCCCGGTGGCCCATGGGACGCTGTTTGGAACGCGCCGAATCGCAAGGTCACGCTCGGCATGCGGATCCCCCACGACGCAATCCGGAAACACTTCCAAAAGGTGGCCGCCTCCCACCAGAAGGCTTGAACCGAATCGGACGTCAAGTGCATCTCCGTTCCGCCTCGTTGGCGTTTCGGGATGAACTTGCGCGACGGCGGCGGCTCTGTGCTATGGCATGATGCATGCAGCGATTCCCCGTCCCCCCAGCACACGACTTGGTCCGGCTCCCCCGCACCTCGACGGCGGACATGGCTCGAGGCTACCGCCGTTGGCTCCTCGGCGGCCCCGCGGCGTTCTCCAACGACCCGGCTAGGGCGGCCGCCCGGTTCGCGCTCAGCCGCGAGATGCCACTCGACGTGCTGGTCCGGCAGTGCCGGGCCGGCAGTCGGCCGCTCGGCAGGGACGCCAACGCCGAGGTCGTCGAAGCCCTGTGGCACTTCGCCGAAGGTCGTTCGATCGCGACCCACGACGCACCCACATGGCATTTCGACTTTCTCGCCGGCTTTGCGGTGAGGATCGCGGCCGACCTCCTGGCGGTGGAGAACGGCCGCGCCAGCCTCGTGTGGCTCCAGACGCGGCGCGGCGGTGCTCCCTCCGCTGCGCAGCTTGGCATGCTGCAGCGCCTCTTCCTGCTGAAGGCCAAGGACAGCGACTACGAAGACGTCGGGCTGACCATCCTCGACCTCAGGGAAACGGCGGATGGTCGCCGCATTGTCCGTGCCTATGAGATCGGCGATCTCAACATTCCGGACGAGGCGGAAGCAGAAGCGATGCTGCAAATTTTCGCTGACGCGCACGCACAGCTGGTTGCGGAGGGCTTCGCCAAGACACGGGCTGAGCATCGCGCGCGCAGGCACAGGGAGCCGCCGGGCCAAGGCACCATGTTCCCATAGCTGCGGATACTGGGCGTATGATGCGTCTCCACACCGATTCGTGGGGACATGGCCTTGGCCAAGGTTGAAGTAGCTAGCTTCGAGACCGCAATCCGGAAGATCGATCGCGCCAAACATCGCCATCTGCTGCTTGGCAATGGCTTCAGCATCGCACTGAAACCTGACATCTTCTCCTACGGCTCCCTCTACGAGAACGCCGACTTCAGCGCCGCGCCTCATGTGCCGGCTCTGTTTGAAGCACTGAGAACTCAGGACTTCGAGATTGTTATCCGCCACCTGCAGGACGCTGCGACCGTCGTAGAGGTGTACCGACCGAAGCTGACCAAGCTGGCAGCGAGCCTGAGGCGTGATGCAGCCGCCATCAAGGATGCGCTGGTCGCCGCGGTGGCCCGCCGCCATCCAGACCGTCCCTACGACATAAAGCCTGCGCAGTATGCCGCGTGCCGCAGCTTCCTGGCGCGCTTCGAGCACATATTCACGCTGAACTACGACGTGCTCCTGTACTGGACCTTGATGCAGGACAAGGTCGACGATCTCAAGCTGCGCCCGGACGACGGCTTCCGCCACCCCGAAGACGACCCCGACCAGCCCTACGTCTCGTGGCAGCAAGCGAACTCACCAACCGTCCACTATCTGCATGGCGCACTGCACCTGTTCGACAGGGGAACCGAGATCACCAAGTACACGTGGTCGAAGACGGACATCCCAATCGTCGATCAGATCCGGAAGGCTCTCGACGAAGACCGGTACCCGCTTTTTGTTGCGGAGGGCACCAGCGCCAGCAAGCGGGCCCGCATCCTGCACAACGCTTACCTCCACAAAGCGCTCCGCAGCTTCGAGTCGTGCTGCAAACCGGCCGGCAACGCGTTGGTGATCTTCGGGCATTCTCTCGCGGAGAACGACAACCATGTCCTCCGCTGCATTGCCAGCGGAGGCATGGAGCACGTCCTCGTCGGCCTTTACGGTGATCCCAGATCTCGGGCCAACCAGGAGGCGGTTGCGAACGCGAACGCCCTGGTAAAACTCCGCAACGAGAGGCGCGGTGGCCGCTTCCCATTGTCGGTCACCTTCTACGACGCAGGGTCCGTGCGCCTCTGGGGTTAGGGACGCGACCGGTTAGGATCGTGGCCCAGGGGATCGCGAATGGGAGCGAACAGGCACCAAGATCTCCTGTTACAATTCGCCCCGTGGCGGCGTGGAGTCCGTTCGGCATATCCTCCTCGGACCTTGCGAAGTAGCGCCCGCGCCGCGGCTCCTGAGCCGCAGTCGCGTGCCAGCCACAGTGGCTCGCGAGCCGCAGGGTCCTTCCTGGACCCGGCGTATGCGGGGGGCGGAAGCGCGCAAGGTTCCTAGCGCCAGGCCAGTTTTCCAGGTTGCCAGGTTGCCAGCGTCGCGCGGTTGCCAGCCGCCGCGGCCACCATTCCACGATCACGCAGGTGCAGATGCCCCAGGCCCCATGGTCTGCGAGCGCCGTCGAGGCGCGCGCGGTCGCCTCCCTGCTGCCCTATGCCGGCAACGCGCGCACGCATTCCGCCGAGCAGGTGGCGCAGATCGCGGCCAGCATCCTCGAGTTCGGCTTCGTCGCGCCGGTGCTGGTGGACGAGCGTGGCGAGATCATCGCCGGCCACGGCCGCCTGCTGGCTGCGAAGTCCCTCGGCCTCGGCAGCGTGCCGACCATCGTCCGCGCCGGCCTGACCGAGGCGCAGAAAGCGGCGTACCGCCTCGCCGACAACCGCATCGCGCTGAACGCCGGCTGGGACGAGGCACTGCTCGCGGCCGAGGTCGCGAAGCTGCAGGAGATGGGCGGCGTCGACCTGGCGCTGACTGGCTTCGACGGCGCCGAGATCGAGCGGCTGCTGGCAGGGCTGGAAACCGAGCCTGGCAACCTGCCAGCGCCGGCGGTTGCCAGCAGCGCGGATCCGGCTCCTGGCAACCAGCCGGCCGCGGATGGCGCCGAGACGGCAGAGGACCCCGCGGATGCGGAGCCGGAGCCGCCACGCCAGGCCGTCGCACGCGTCGGCGACATCTGGCTGCTGGGCGAGCACCGCCTTGCCTGCGGCGACAGCACCAATCGAAGCACAGTCGCGCGCGTCATGGCTGCGGATCGCGCCGCGCTGCTGTTCACCAGCCCGCCCTATGGGAACCAGCGGGACTATACGACCGGCGGCGTGTTCGATTGGGACGCGCTGATGCAGGGCGTGTTCGGGCATCTCGAAGGCGCGCTCCGGCGCGACGCTCAGGTGCTGGTGAATCTTGGGCTGATCCATCGCGAGGGTGAATGGCAGCCGTATTGGCAGGGCTGGCTGGACTGGATGCGTGGCCAGGGCTGGCGGCGCTTCGGGCTCTACGCCTGGGACCAGGGCCCCGGCCTGCCCGGCGACTGGAACGGGCGGCTCGCGCCGGCCTTCGAGCTGGTCTTCCACTTCAACCGCGAGGCGCGGCAGGCGAACAAGATCGTGCCGTGCAAGTGGGCCGGCACGCCGAACAAGGGCAGCGGGCTGCGCGCCGCTGACGGCGAGGTGAAGGCCTACACCCATATCGGCCTGCCGGTGCAGGAGATGCGCATCCCGGACAGCGTGCTGCGCATCACGCGACACAAGGCGCGGGGGATCGAGACCGAGCACCCGGCGGTGTTCCCCGTCGCGCTTCCGGAGTTCCTGATGCGCGCCTACACGGACGAGGGCGACGTCGTGTTCGAGCCCTTCGGCGGCTCGGGCACGACCATCCTCGCCGGCCAGCGCACGGGTCGGCGCGTCCGCGCCATTGAGCTCGCGCCGGCCTATGTCGACCTGGCGATCGCCCGCTGGCGGATGCTGCACCCAGACCTGCCGGTGACGCTGGCCGAGGACGGACGAGACCACGACACGGTCGCCGCGGCGCGCACGAGCCCTCAGGCAACGCCCGAGCAGGGCGGTAAGGCGCCGGCCGATGCTGCCTGATCTCCGCGTCGAGATGATGCCTGTGGCGGCGCTCGCGCCCTACGCCGCGAACGCCCGGCTCCATCCCACCGAGCAGGTGGCGCAGCTCGCCGCCTCGATCGGGGAGTTCGGCTTCAACGTGCCGGTGCTGGTGGATGACGCCGGCGTGCTGATCGCCGGCCATGGCCGCGTGCTCGCCGCCAAGGCGCTCGGCCTCGATGAGGTGCCGGCGATCCGGCTCGGGCACCTGACCGAGGCGCAGGCGCGGGCGTTCCGGCTGGCGGACAACCAGCTGGCGCTCAACTCCACCTGGGACGAGGGACTGCTCGCCGCCGAGCTGCGCGCGCTGCGCACCGACGAGTTCGACCTCGGGCTGATCGGCTTCGACGGGGCGACGCTCGACCGGCTGCTGGACGAGGCGGCGTCAGACGCCCCGGCCGCACCTGGCGGGGATCCCGACGCTCCGGCGCCAGAGCCGCCCGAGGCTCCCATCACGCAGCCTGGCGATCTGTGGCTGCTCGGCCCGCACCGGCTGCTCTGTGGCGACGCCACCTCCGCTGCGGACGTCGCGCGGCTGCTCGACGGCGCGCGGCCACACCTGATGATCACGGACCCGCCCTACGGTGTGAACTACGATCCCGAGTGGCGGAATGAGGCGGGCGTCTCGGCCACGATGCGCACCGGCAAGGTGGCGAACGACGACCGCGCCGACTGGCGCGACGCCTGGGCGCTGTTCCCAGGCGACGTCGCCTATGTCTGGCACGCGGGCGTGCACGCGCGCACGGTGATCGAGAGCCTCGAGGCGGCGGGCTTCGCGGTGCGGAGCCAGATCGTCTGGGCGAAGTCGCGCTTCGTGCTCGGGCGAGGCGACTACCACTGGCAGCACGAGCCCTGCCTCTATGCAGTGCGCAAGGGTGCGACCGGCCACTGGCAAGGCGCGCGCGACCAGGCAACGCTCTGGCCGATCAGCGCGGGAGGCGACGAGGACGCGGCGACGGTGCACGGCACACAGAAGCCAGTGGAGTGCATGCGGCGGCCTATGCTGAACAACAGCGCTCCGGGCGAAGTCGTCTACGAGCCGTTCTGCGGCAGCGGCAGCACCATCATCGCCGCGGAGACCATTAGTCGCATCTGCTACGCGATGGAGCTCGACCGCCGCTATGTCGATGTCGCGGTGCGCCGGTGGCAGGCCTTCACGGGCCGTGCGGCCGTGCTGGCGGGGGAGGAGCGGGTCTTCGACGACATCGCCGCCGCCCGCGGCATGCAGGCGGCGGCGTGATCGGTGCGGCGCGCCTCAGGCCGGCAGGTGGTAGACCGTGTAGGACCCCTTCGCGCCCTCCTTGTTCGGGCCGACCTGGCGCACCCGCTCCAGCACCTGCACCTCGATCCCCTGGCGCTTCTTGAGGCCCGCGAAGAACCCGCGAACCGTGTGCTGCTGCCAGCCGGTCGCCTCGCAGATGTGCGCGATGGTCGCGCCCTCCTCGCGGCGGAGCATCGCCAGGACCGTCTCCTGCTTCGTCCCCTCGCGCGGCTTGCGCGGCGCGCCGGGCTCGCGCGCGGCGCGGGGCGGCTTGCCGGCCAGGGCGGCGCGGAGGGTCTCGATGGCGCGGCTGATCGGGTTGTCGGTCGCGTCCTGCGCCGGGCTGGCGTCCCAGGCGGCCAGGACCGCCGCGGCGGCGTAGCGCAGGCTTGCGCGCGGGGCGGGCGTGGTCGCGCCCTGGGCGGGTTCGGCGTCCTCCGCGGGGCCATCCCGCTCCGTCGCGTCCTCCCCGCCCGTGGGCGCCGTGTCGGCCACCGGTGCAGCGGCCTCCGCGGCGGCGCGGCGCTCGGCGTTGCGGCGCGCGATGGCCTCGGCGCTCTGCTCGTCCTCCTCGCGCGCGTCGTCCGTGTTCGGGTCGATGCCGATGGCCCGCAGCCCGTCGTCGGTGATGCGCGCCACGATCCAGGTGCCGTCCTCGTCCTGCCGCCAGCCCAGCCCGACATGCTCCCGCGGGGCGTTGATCTCGGTCAGCAGGTTGTTCTTGATCAGGCTGCGGAATACCGCGTTGCGGGCGGCGGCCGGCAGGGTCTTCGGCGCGCGGGCGAGGCCCATCTCGTGCTGCGCGGCGGCGCTGAGGATCACGCGCTGGGTGTCGGAAAGCTTCGTCATCGTGGTGGTCTCCGGTGTCGGGTGCCGACCATCGGCCCCTACTGCCCGGAGCCCCGCCGGCGCGCGCCGGTCGGGGCCGCGGCGGGGTGTGCCGCGCACTACTCGGCGAATTCGCCGCGCTTGAAGTAGCAATCGGTCACGCTCGCCAGTCGGCTGTTCCAGTGTTCGAGCGTCGCGGCCTTGCCCCAGAGGACGTCCTCGGGGTCCGCGCCGAAGTGGTCTGCGCTCATCTGCTGAAGCTCGGCGACCATCGCGTCGAAGCGGGCCTTCTGCTGCAGGAAGGCTTCGAGGCTCTTCTGCTGATTGCGGGCGGCGCGGGCTTCGCGGTCGGTCATCTTCGTCTCCGTCTGGCGCGCGGTGCTCCGCGCGTGACAGACCATTCGCGCTGCGGCGGGGGCTGAGCCAAGCGCCATCGGCACGACGGCGATTGCTTTCTTCGAGGGGTCTCGATCACATCATGATCGCCACCGCGCAGCCTGGCCGCGTGGCCTCGCAGCGCGAGGTGGCGCGCCGCCTCGGTATCTCCCACACGGCGCTGCAGAAGGCGCAGCGCGCAGGCCGCATCGCGCCGGAGGCGGATGGCGCCTGGGACGTGGAGAAGGTCCGGGCGCGGCTCGCTGACAGCAGCGATCCCGTCCGGAAGACCGCGAGTCTGGTGCAGCCAGCAGTGGCAGCACCCCGGCCCGCATCGCCGCCGCCTGTCGCCGCGATGCCACCTGCGGCCGATCCGCTGCCGCGCGCCGCCCAGAACACCTTCCACGATGCGCGCACGGCGAACGAGGTCCTGAAGGCGCAGGAGCGTCGGCTGCGGCTCGACGAACGAAAGGGCAAGCTGGTCGACAAGGCCCGCGCGCTCCTGCTCGTGCACCGGCTCGCCAAGGAGGAGCGGGACGCCATCCTCGCCTGGCCCGCCCGCGTCGCCGCAGAGATGGCAGCCGAGCTCGGGCTCGATGCGCACCGGCTGCAGACCATGATGGACACGCGGCTGCGCCAGCACCTCGCTGAGCGGCACGACGTCCGGGTGAGCGTCGGCTGATGGTCGGGGAGCATCTGCTGGACGAACTCGGCCGCTTCGAGGGCGACGCCGAAATACTGCAGGCGTGGCGTGACGGCATGGCGCCGGAGCCGGCGCTGCTTGTGTCGGAATGGGCCGACCGGCATCGCCTGCTCGGCAGCCGCGGCTCTGCCGAACCGGGGCCCTGGCGCACCGCGCGCACGCCCTACCTCCGCGAGATCATGGACGCGCTGTCGCCGGCGCATCCCGCTCGGCGTGTCGTTTTCATGAAGGGCGCCCAGGTCGGCGGCACCGAGTGCGGCAACAACTGGATCGGCTACGTCATCCACCACTCACCGGGGCCGATGCTCGCGGTGCAGCCGACCACGGAACTCGCCAAGCGCTTCTCCGACCAGCGCATCGACCCGCTGGTCGAGGAGACACCGGCGATCCGGGAGCGAGTCGCGCCGGCCCGCTCGCGAGACAGCGGCAATCGCCAGCTCTCGAAGGAGTTCCCCGGCGGCCAACTGGTGATGACCGGCGCCAACAGCGCAGTCGGCCTGCGGTCGATGTCGGCGCGCTTCCTGTTTCTGGACGAGATCGACGCCTATCCCGGCGACGTCGAGGGCGAGGGCGACCCGATCGCGCTGGCCGAGGCGCGCGCGCGGACCTTCGGCTGGCGGCGCAAGATGCTGCTGGTCAGCACGCCGACCATCGCCGGGCTGTCGCGGATCGAGCGTGAGTACCTGGCGACAGACCAACGGCGCTACTTCGTGCCCTGTCCGCATTGCGGCCACGGCCAGCATCTCCGATTCGAGCGGCTGGTCTGGGAGGAGGGTCACCCGGAGACGGCGCGCTACCTCTGCGAGGACTGCGACGCGCCGATCGGCGAGCAGCACAAGGCGGCGATGCTGGCCGCGGGGGAATGGCGGGCAACCGCCACGGCCACGGACCCGCACGCCGTCGGCTTCCACATCTCGGCGCTCTACTCGCCGCCGGGCTGGATGCCCTGGTCGGAGATCGCCCGGCTCTGGCTTGCCGCGCAGGGCGACGACCGCGCGATCAAGACCTTTCGCAACACCGTACTCGGGGAGACCTGGCAGGAGGCGGGCGAGGCGCCGGATTGGCAGCGGCTCTACGACCGCAGGGAGACGTGGCCCGCGGGCAACGTGCCGATGGGCGGGCTGCTGCTGACAGCCGGCGTGGACGTGCAGCGCGACCGCCTCGAGGCGAGCCTCTGGGCCTGGGGCCAGGACCGCCAGTCCTGGCTGGTGGAGCACCGCGTGCTGGCGGGGAACCCGTTCGAGGCAGCGGTGTGGGAAGAGCTGCGGCTGCTGCTGGGCGAGACCTGGCGGCACGCGAGCGGGCATCGCCTGCCGGTCGCCATGGCGGCGATCGACAGCGGCGACGGCATGACCACCGCGGAGGTGTACGCCTTCGTGCGGCGCGCTGGCGCGGGTCGCGCCATTGCGGTGAAGGGCCAGGACGGGCTGCGCGCCGCGATCGGCCAGCCCGCCGCGACGGAGGTGCGGCGGAACGGCCGCAAGCTCGGCGGCCTGAAGGTCTGGCCCGTGGGATCCTCCTTCCTGAAGGCCGAGACCTATGGCTGGCTGAAGCTCGACCGGCCGACGGAGGAGAGCGGGGATCCATTCCCTCCGGGCTATGTGCACCTGCCGGTGCATGCGGCGGGTGAGGAGTTCTGCCGCCAGCTCACCGCCGAGCAGCTGGTCGCCCGCGCCGGCCGCAACGGCTTCCGCCGGCTGGAGTGGGTGAAGACCCGCGAGAGGAACGAGGCGCTGGACTGCCGGGTCTATGCCCGCGCGGCCGCGGCGGCGCTTGGCATGGATGGCTGGGGCGACGGGCGCTGGGCGCGCATGGCCGATGCGCTGTCGTTGCCGGCAGCCGAACTTCCCACGGGCGGGAATGTCGCTCCCCCGTCGCCTTCGCCGGCCGCACCCGACACCCATCGCCCACGCGGCTGGCTCGCGCCGCGCAGCGGCTGGTTGCGCTGATCCTGGAGACCCTGATGACCGCGATCGTGCCCGTGCGCACCAGTATCGCCGCCGGCCAGGCACTGAGCGGCCCTGTCGCCAGCGTCGGCTATGGCGTCTGCCTGCTGCTGCTGCCCGCCGCCTGGACCGACGCCCCGCTCACCCTGCAAGGCTCGCTCGACGAGGGCGAGCCTGCAGCCTGGGCGGATCTCTACGACCATCTCGGCAATGAGGTGGTGCTGGCCGCCGCCGCCGGCCGGGCACTCACCCTGCCGCCCACCCTTCTGCTCGGCTGGCGCTGGCTGCGGATGCGCTCCGGCCTCGCCGCTGCGCCGGTGAACCAGGTGGCGGAGCGCCTTCTCACCCTCGGCATCCGGCCCCTCGCATGACCGCGCTGTTCCAGCACTACCTGCCGCCGGCGCCGGCGATGCTGCCCCACGTCTCGGGGCGCTTCTACGCCTCGCAGCATGCGCGCGCCGTCGGCGGCGCGGTCGCGATGACGGCGAACCGGCTGTACTGCGTCCCCTACGTGCTGGCGCGTCCCGGGCTGTTCTCGGCCATGGCTGTCAGTGTGACGACGGGCGCGGCCGGACTCCTGCGTATGGCGCTCGCGGCGGACAATGGTGCCGGCCGGCCGGGAGCGGTGATCGAAGAGCCGGTGGTGGACGCCGACACCGCCGCCACTGGCAATGCACTCTGCCCCTTCGCGCAGCCGCGCTGGATCTCGGCCGGCATCTGGTGGCTGCTGCTGTGCTTCTCCGGGGCTCCCTCGGTACGCGGTACCAGCACGCAGGCATTCAGCGGCGGGAACACGCTGCTGCTCGGCTCGGCCGCGGCGGATGGCGGCGCCGGCGGTGGCACGACCGGCAGCGAGAACGGGTTCTTCGCGGCGCTGACGCACCAGGCCGGTGTGCCGATTATGCCGAACCCTCCCACCGGGCTGTCCTATCTCGTCAACGCGGCGACGCCGCTGCCGACGCTCAGGGCGGCGTGATGGATCCGACTGTTCTCGCGTGGGCGCTGGCGCAGCCGCAGGGGAGCCGCGCCGCGGCGCTGGCGGCCGCCTACACGGGCGGCACGACGCGCGTGAGCTTCGACGGGCGAACGGTGGAGTATCGCAGCCTCGATGAGCTCGGCCGCGCGCTGGCCGTGCTGCGCGGTGCGGAGATGAGCGCAACGCGCCGTCCCTCCGTGACACTCGCCAGCTTCTCGCGGGAGAGAACCGGGTGATCCGACGCCTCCGCGATGCATGGCAGGTGCTGCGCGGCTATGCCGCGGCGCAGGACCACCGCGCCTCCGCCTGGGCGCCCTCGGGCGGCAGCGCCAATGCCGAGGTCGGCATGGCTGCGGCCACGGTCGCCCGCCGCGCCCGCGATGCCGTGCGGAACGATCCCTATGCCAGCCGCATCGTTGATCTCTGGACCGGCAATGCGGTCGGCGCGGGCATCACCACCCGCTGGCCCGGCGACGCGCACGGCCGCGCCTGGCAGCGCTGGGCGGAGAGCAACGCCTGCGACGCCGAGGGACGGCTCGACCTCTACGGCCTGCAGGCGCTGGTGATGCGGGCTGTGGTCGAGAGCGGCGAGTGCTTCGTGCGCTTCCTGATGACTGCTCCCTCGCAGGCGAACCCGATCGGCCTGCGCCTGCAGGTGCTGGAGAGCGACCATCTCGACACGGCGCGGAACGGCATGGTCGAGGGCGCGCCGACCATCCAGGGCATCGCGCTTGGCGAGGCCGGGGAGCCGATCGGCTATTGGCTGCATCGCGTCCATCCCGGCGCCGCCTGGATCCTGCCGGGGGTGACCTGGCAGAGCAGCGAGCGCATCCCGGCGGCGGAGGTCCTGCACATCTACCGCAAGCGCCGGCCCGGCCAGTTGCGCGACGTGTCATGGCTCGCTCCGGTCCTGCTCCGTCTGCGCGACCTCGGCGACTACGAGGCCGCCCTCCTGATGAAGGCCAAGATCGAGGCCTGCCTCGCGGCGGTGGTCACCGAGGAGGGCGATGAGGCGCTCACCGGTGCGGCGACCGGCCTGCTCCGCGACGCCCAGGGTCGGACGGTCGAGAGCTTCGAGCCAGGGATGATCCTGTATCGCCGCGGCATGGGCTCCGTGGAGGTGGTGAACCCCTCCGGCGGCGGGAGCCATGCCGCCTTCGCCCGCCGCGCGCTGGAGGCCGCCGCGGTCGGCGCTGGCCTCACCTACGACCAGGTCTCGGGCGACCTGACGCAGGCGAACTACTCCTCGCTCCGCGCCGGCAAGATCGAGTTCCGCCGGCTCTGTGAGCAGGTGCAGTACGGGATGTTGATCCCGATGCTGGTCCGCCCGATCGCGGACCGCTTTCACGCCCAGGGCGCGCTGCTCGGGCTGTGGGGCGCGGAGATGCCGGTCGGCGTGTCGCACGTCCCGCCAGCGCACGAGATGATCGACCCGCTGAAGGACACCACGGCGCTCATTGCCCAGGTTCGCGCCGGCTTCGTGCCTCAGCCCGAGGCCGCCGGTGCCTTTGGCTACGACTTCCGCGCGGCCGTCGAGATGATCCGCGAGGCCAATGCGCTACTCGACGAGGCGGGCATCTCGCTCGACACCGATCCGCGCCGTGTCGCGAAGTCCGGCGCCGCCCAGGACGCTGCGCAGATGGCAGCGGTGGAAATCGCGGCGACAGGGGCGGCAGCTCCGCTGCGGCAGCCGGCCGGGAGCCAGGCGGAGCCTGGCTGAGCGTCCGCAGTCCACAGAACATCCCGGCCTTTTCCACAGGGATATCCACATGACCGAGACCAATGGGCTGGGCGGCAGCGATGCCACGCCGGAGCCTGCTACTGCGCCAACCGCGGCGGACGTTCCGCTCGTGGCGCAGCGTGCCATCACAGCGCCTGCCACCGTCGATCGTGCCGCGCGCACCGTCGAGGTCGTGTGGAGCACCGGTGCTCGCGCGCGGAACTTCGTCCCGGCCCTCGGCCTGATCACCGAGGAGCTGGAGATGTCGCCGAATGCGGTGCGCATGGACGCGCTGCGCTCGGGGCGCGCACCGGTGCTGAATACGCATCGGCGCGGCGACGCCCGCGACGTGCTCGGCCGCGTCGTGGCCGCCCGCCTCGAGCGCGGGCGCGGCTATGCCACGCTGCAATTCAGCACCGCCGCCGATGTGGAGCCGGTCTGGCAGCGCATCGCCGATGGCACGCTGCGGGCGGTGAGCGTCGGCTACCGCGTGCACCGCTACGAGCCGCGGCCGGACACCGCGACCGGCGAGACCGTCCACCGCGCGGTGGATTGGGAGCCCTTCGAGATCTCTGTCGTGCCCGTTCCGGTGGACCGGGACGCCAGTGTGCGTGGCGAGGCGCCGCAGGGCGCGCCCGCCGTCGCGATCGAACCCGCCCTGCCTGACGAGGACCCACCCATGCCCGAGACGACGCCGGCCGAGCCGGCTGCTGCCCCGTCGGCGCCGCCTGCCGCGTCGCCGTCCGCCACTCCTCAGGAGACCACCGTGACCACCAGCCCCGCGCCGACCACGCCGCCCGAGCCGACCCGCGCCGCGCCCGCACCGGCCGTGCCGGCGATCGACCTCGAGGCCGTCCGGGCCGAGGCCGAGCGCGCCGCCGCCGAGCGCATTGCCAGCTACGAGCCGGTCCTCGCCGCTGCCCGCGGCCTGCTCGCCGCGGACACCATCGACGCGCTGCGCCAGGCCGCCATCCGCGAGCGTGTCAGCCCCGAGGTGCTGCGAGGCCGCCTGTGGGACGCCTTCACCCAGACGCAGACGAGCCGCCCGACGCTCCCGGCCCGCCCCGAGACCGGCCCCGGCCACGACGACCCGGCGCAGATCCTCGACGCCATGGCCGAAGCGCTCGCCGCCCGTGCCATGCCCGGCTACCAGCCGCAGGGTTCGGGCCGCCATGCCGAGTTCATGGGCTGGCGCCCCTCCGACATGATCGGCGAACTGCTGCGCGCCCGCGGCGCGCGGAGCGTGCCCCGCAATCCCACGCTCCTCGCCGAGCGCGCCTTCCACACCAGCTCCGACTTTCCGCTGCTGCTGGCTGCCGCTGCCAACAAGATGCTGCTCGCCGCCTACCAGCCGGCGCAGCCGACCTACCGCCAGATCTTCCTCCGCCGCGACTTCCGCGACTTCAAGCCGCACCGGCACCTGCGCATCGGCGACTTCCCGACCCTGCTGCCGCTCGCGGAGAGCGGCGAGATCCAGGTCGGCACCATGTCCGAGAGCCAGGAGATCGTGCTCCTGCAGACCTTCGCGCGGCGTATCCGCGTCACGCGACCGATGCTGGTGAACGACGATCTGGGTGCCTTCACCGACTTCGCCGCGGCGATTGGCCGGCGCGTCGCCGAGTTCGAGAACGCCACCGCCTACAACCTGCTCAACAGCGCCAATGGTGACGGTCCGACGCTGACCACCGGCAGCGCGCCCGTATTCGCCACCGGTGCGGCGCGCGCCAACAAGGCCAGCACCGGCACGGTGCTCGACACCTCGACCATTGGTGCCGGCCGCACCGCCATCATGAAGCAGCGTACGCTGGACGGGCTGCCCATCTCGATGGGCCAGACCATGCGGCTGCTGGTGGGGCCAAACCTCGAACTCGCCGCGCGCCAGGCGACGGTGGTGGTGCAGGCGAACGAGATCGGCAAGGCGAACGTCTTTGCCGGCTTCGTGCAGCCGGTGATCGAGCCGCTGATCCAGGCGAACCGCTGGTACCTGTTCTCCGACCCGGTCGCCGCGCCGGTCTATGTCTACGGCTACCTCAATGGTGCCGAGGGGCCGCAGGTCACGACCGGCCCGGTGCAGGGCGCCGATGGCGTCGAGGTCAGCGTGATCTTCGACTTCGGCGTCGGCGCCATCGACTGGCGCGGCGCCTGGTTCAACCCGGGCACCTGATCCCGCCGCTTCCCTCCCTCCCATCCGCATCGCGCCAGGGCGCCGCCGGACGGGTTCCCATCGCAGCAGGCTGCGATGGGGTCCCGGAGAGTCGGTCGGCGCCCTGCGCGCTTTCAGGAGACCCTCCCATGCGCAACTGCATCCGTCCCGACGCGCGCTCCATCCCGATGGTGGTGCCCTATGCCGGCGGGATCCTCTCCGGCCAGGGCATGCTGGTCGGCGCCTTCTTCGGCGTGGCCGCGGCCGACGCCGCGCAGAACGCCACCGTCGAGTGCGAGACCCGCGGCGAGTTCGAGCTCACCAAGGACCCGACCCAGGCCATGGCCGCCGGCACGCGCGTCTTCTGGGACAACACGAACCGCCGCCTCACCACCACCGCGACGGGCAACTTCCAGGTCGGCATCGTCACCGTCGCCGCCCTCGCGGCCGATGCGACCGTGCGCGTCATGCTGGCGCGCGTGCCGGCAAGCGGGGCGTGACCATGGATCCGAAGGCCAGCCGGGGCTACCGCAACCGCAACCCCGGCAACATCGAGCACGTCGCCACGAACAAGTGGCTCGGCCTCGAGACGCCGCCCTCGGACGGGCGGTTCTGTCGGTTCCGCTCACACCAGCACGGCATCCGCGCCCTCGCCCTGCTCCTGCAGAGCTACCAGGACCGGCACGGCCTGCGCACGGTCCGCGGCATCGTCGCGCGCTGGGCGCCAAGCAGCGAGAACGACACCCACGCCTACCAGGCGGCGGTCGCCGCGCGGCTCGGCGTTGCCCTCGACGACCCGATCGACTTGCACGACGCGGCGACCATGCGCGGCCTCGTCGAGGCAATCATCCGCCATGAACTCGGCGGCATGCCCTACGCGCCGGAGACGGTCGCGGAGGGCCTGCGCATGGCCGGCCTGGTGCAGCCCGGCCTGGCCCACAGCGGCACCGTGCGCGCGGCCGCGGGCTCGGTTGTCGCCGGCGTCACGGCCGCGGCGGTGGTTGATGCCGTCACCACGCTGGCGCCGCATGCAGAAGGCCTCGCGGCGGTGCTGCGGGCGCTCGGCCCCTGGGGCGTCGCCGCCGCGGTGATCGGCGTCGCGGCCTGGACCATCCACGGGCGGCTGCAGCGGCAGCGGGAGGTCACCCGATGACGGACCACGATCGGGAACTCGGCACGATCGTCACCCGCCTCACCGAGATCGAGCGGCGCCTCGCCGAGGGCGACAAGGACATGCGCGAGCTCACCCGCACCGTGACCGAGCTGGTCAAGGCGATGGCCGGACTCACGGCGCGGCTGTCGCTGTCGGCCGCCGGCCTGCCGGGCGCATCGCCTGCAATCCCGGCCACGGGTGCGGCCGCAGCCGGCGGCATCGTCGGCGCCGCGGTCGGCGCGAAGCTCGCCTCCTGGCTCGGGCTCGGCTGACCCGTCATGGGCGTGTTCGACGATGCGCTGGCGGTGCTCGCGGCTGATCCGAACCTCGGCGTCGAGGCGACCTACCGTGCCGCCGGCACCGGCGCGCCCGTGTCCCTCCGCATCCTGCGCTCCAGCCCCGATCGCGTGGTGGACGCCCTCGACACGCTGCTGCTGCGCGCGACCGACGTGCTGACGGTCACCATCGCCCTGCTGCCAGCGATCGAGACGGGCGACACCTTCACCATCGGCGCGGACCTGCTGACGGTGGACAGCGCCGAACGGGATGCCGCCGGCGTCGCCTGGCGCGTGCTCTGCCGGCGGTAGGCGGTGCGCCTTTCCGCCATCGTCGGCGACCTCCGGAAGGCCCTGGCCGAGGAGGTTCGCGCCGGTGAGCGCGCCGCCTCGCGCGCTGTCCGCGCCGAGACGGATGCGCTGAAGACTGAGCTCCGCGGCCAGGTCACCGGCTCGCTCGGCGGCAAGGCGCGCGGCATCGCCAATGCCTGGCGCTCGCAGGTCTTTCCGCGCACCGGCGTATCGATGCGCGCCGCCGGCCTCGTCTGGAGCAAGACCCCGCTGGTGATCGACGCCTTCGAGCGCGGCGCGCTGATCCGGCCGAAGGGCGGCGGGCGCTTCCTCGCCATCGCCACCGGCTTCAACGCCGCCCGCGGCTGGCGCGGCCGCGGCGACAAGGGGCTGCGCGTCACGCCGGCGCAGATGGTCGCCTCCGGTCAGGGCTTCCTGCGGCCCTTCCGCTCGGGGCGAGGCTTCGTCTGGTGCCTGCCGCTGCGCCAGGGGACGCAGACCGGCCGGCGCCGCCGCACCCGCCTGATCGCCGGCGGCGTGGCCGAGGTCGGCACCGCCAACCGCAAGGGTCGCGAGACCTGGGCCCGCGGCCTCCTCGAACAGGGAATGGTGCCGATGTTCCTGCTGCTGCCGCAGGTGAAGCTCGCCAAGCGCCTCGACGTGCGCGGGGCGTCGCTCCGCGCTCTGCGGCGCCTGCCGCGGCGCTTCGTGGCGGCCTGGGAAGCCGAAGCGGGGAGGTCCGGGTGAGTGTCCGCGAGACAGCCCTGGCCGCCCTGTACACCCGCCTGGGCGCCGCCCTGGCCGCGCGGAACCCCGCCCCGAAGGTCCTCCGCAACGAGACCGTCCCGCAGCGCCTGCCCGCCGGCGGGCTGGTCGTGGTCCGCGACGGCGAGACGGTGGAGGAGACCGCGATCCTCTCGCCGCTTGCCTGGGCGGTCGAGCACAGGGCGGAAGTCGAGGTCGTCACGGCCACCGGCGCGCTGCTCGACGCGCTGCTGGTCGACATTGCGTCCGCGGTCGCCGGCGACCGCACCCTCGGCGGCGCGGTCGAGTGGGCGCAGCCCGGTGCGCCCTCCTTCGACGACGCGGAGGCTGAGGGCGCCGCCGCAGCCCGCGCCGCCTCGGCCCCCGTCACGCTGTTCTTCACCGTCGCCGGCTCGCCGCTGGCCTGACAGGAGCTTCCGATGCCCCGTGCCATCGGCGCGAACTCGCGCCTGCTCATGATCCCCGAGGTGACCTACGGCACCGCGCCGGGCGGCAACTGGCGGCGCGTGCCCTTCCTCTCCTGCAACCTCGGCGCCGAGCAGCCGCTGCTGGACGCCGACGTCATCGGCCTCGGCGGCAATCGCGATCCCGCCGCGCCGTTCTTTGACACTGTCACTGTCGAGGGCGACGTCGTGGTGCCGGTGGACCTGATCAACATCGGCCACTGGCTGCGGCTGCTGCTCGGCGCGCCGACCACCACCGGCACCAATCCGAACTTCACGCACACCTTCAGCTCCGGCGCAGCGACACTGCCCTCGCAGGCGATCGAGATCGGCTATCCCGACGTGCCGAGCTACGACGTCTGCGCCGGCGTGCGCGCGGACGCGTTGGAGATCGACTTCAGCCCGACCGGACCGGCGACGGCCACGATCAAGCTCATCGCGCAGGGCTCGACGCGCTCGGGTTCGTCCTCAGGCGGCACGCCCACCACCGCTGCCTACACCGCGTTCAACAAGGCGCAGGGCTCGATCACCCGCGCTGGCTCCGCGCTGGCGCAGGTCACCGGCGCGCGGCTCGCCTACTCGAACAGCGTCGAGGCGGTGCGTACCATCCGTGCCGATCGCAAGATCGAGGGCGCGGATCCCGGCATCGCGCGCGCGACCGGCCAGATCACCGCACGCTTCGCCGACACCATGCTGCTGACGCAGGCGCAGAACGGCACCGCGGCGGAGTTCGCCTTCGCGTTCACCATCGACGCGAACCGCAGCCTCACTTTCACGCTGCACGAGGTCTACCTGGCGCTCGCCAAGACCCCGATCGAGGGGCCCGCTGGCGTCGAGGCCAGCTTCGAGTTCCGTGCGGCCTTCAACGCCACGGCGACGCGGATGATGACCGCAGTGCTGAAGAACCAGCAGGCGGGGACGGAGTATGCGTGATCCGCATGTCATCGCTCCCCGCTGACTTGCGTGAACCTACCTAGAGAGAAGCGGCAATCATTCGGGCGGCAGCCGTAAGCAGCAGGGCAGCCAATACCAGCCGCAAGGTGGGCGGGTTGAGGTGCCGCGCGCCCAGCCATGAGCCAAGAAGCCCCCCGAATCCCACGCAGATCAGCCAGATGGGCAACTGCGGAGGTAGTAGCGGCAGGGTTGCCCATGCCCCAACAAGGGCAGACGTCGAATTCAGCAGGTTGAACACGACGGAGATGGCGGCTGTCTGTCTCGTCGTCGCCCAACCGAGTGACAGCACAAGCGGCGCAAGGAAGATGCCACCGCCGACGCCGGTAACACCGGAGACGAGCCCGATGATCCCCCCGACGAAAAGCGACGCCAGAAAGGGTGGAACGTCGGGCGCAACGCGGTCGAGATTCGTGGTCATCTTCGCGGAGCGCAGCATTTGCATTCCGGCAACCAGCAGCAGAGCGCCGACGACCGGTTGGTAAGCAGCCGGTGGAAGATGAAGCGCGCCTCCCAATAGCGAGAAGGGCAGGCCGAGAATGGCGAACGGATAGCTGGTTCGCCAAGTGATGAGACCGGCGCGATAAAACCGAATGCAACCAATGCCGGACACCAGCACATTCAGGGCAAGCGCCGTCGGCTTGACGACGTCTGAATCGAAGCCCGCCAAGCCCATCAGCGCTACGTAACCCGTGCCGCCCGCTTGCCCGACAGCAGAATAGAGGGTGGCGACAACGACGAGGGCAACGGCAAACAGCATATCCATCATGCTGCAACACTGACATCGAGCGCTTGGCTGCGACAGTTCAGGCGCGCAGCGCGGCCCACATCCTGATGCCTTTCATCTGAGGCCTCGAGCATCCGTGCTGGGCGCATTTCCTGCTCTCTGGCTCGCGACGCTTGCCGTCCCCGCGTGTCACTCACGCCGTTGGAGCCACATCACGATACGGGCGTTGGTCGCGGCTTTGATCGCCAACTGCTGACACCCACACCCCACAATCCCGACAACGGAGAAGCTCATGCTCACCCTCGACCTCCCGGTCGAGCCGTACTGGCTCGACCTGCCGCGCGGCGTGCGCGTGGAGATCCAGCCCGTCACCACGGCGCTGATGGCGGCTGCGCAGGCTGCCGCGTCGCGTCGTCTCGGTGCCGTGCGCGCCGCTGACGCGGCTCTCGATCCCGACATCGCCCGCGGCCTCGCCTTCGCCTTTCTGGTCAAGGCGCTCGCCCGGCACGCGGTGACGGCGTGGGATGGCATCGGCGATGCCGCCGGCGACCCACTCGCGCTGTCGGGCGAGGCCGTTGAGCGCCTGATGGATCTCGACGACATCGCCGCCGCCTTCTGGGACCAGGCCACGCGCCCGGTCGCCGCGGTGACCGCCGAGGGAAACGGCTGAGGGCTCGCGCCGCCTGGCACTTCGGCCGCGGACCCGAATACTGCCGCGGCTGCGCCGCCCTCGATCGCGATTGCGGCCTGGCCTGCCCCTACGCCCAACACGCCCCCACCAGCGTCGAGGGGGCTGCCTGCTGGTCGTCCGGCACCGCCTGCATCACCGCCAGCATGGCCGGTCTCGATCTCGACATCGGCGGTGCGCTGACTGCGGCCCGTGAACTCGGCGCCACCGGCTGGGCCAGTGCCGACCTGCTGCTCGCCCTGCGCCAGGGCATCGCTGAAGGCCGCGCCGCGGTGGCGACACCGACCGGAGAGGGAGCGTAGTGCATGGCCGACGCCACCCGCCGCGTCTCCGTCCGGCTCTCGCTGGACGACGCCGCCCGGGTCAAGGCCGGGCTGCGCGAGGTCGGCGAGACCGGCCAGCGCTCCCTCGACCAGATCAAGGGCGGCGCCGAGCGCGCCTCCCGCTCCCTCGAACTGCTGGACGTCGTCACCCGCGGCATTCAGATCGCCGGCGTGGCGGTCGCTGCCCGCGCCCTGGTCCAGGCCGGCGACGCGCTCACCCAGAGCCTCTCCCGCCTGCAGAACGCGACCGGCTCGGTGGAGCGTGCCGGCCAGGTCTACGAGGCGCTGTATCGCAATGCGCTCTCCACGGGTGTCGCCGTCTCCGAGAGCGTCGACGCCTTCCAGCGCTTCTCGATCGCCGCGCGCGAAATCGGCGCCACCTCCGACCAGGTGGTCCGCCTGGTCGGCGGCCTGCAGCGCGTCGCCATCGTTTCCGGCGCCTCCACGCAGGAAATCTCCTCGGCCACGCTGCAGCTCGCCCAGGCGCTGGCCTCCGGCGTGCTGCAGGGCGACGAGCTGCGCTCCATCCTCGAGGCCATGCCGCTGCTGGCCGAGGGGCTGGCCAAGGAACTCGGCGTCTCCATCGGCGAGCTGCGTAAGCTCGGCTCCGAGGGCAAGCTCACCGCCGAGCGGGTCTTCCCGGCGCTGCTGCGCGCCACCGAACGCCTCGGCGCCGAACTCGACCGCGCGCCGCTCTCGCTCGGCCGCGCTTTCGGGCAGCTCACGGCGGCGACCGAGAATTTTCTTGGCCAGCTCGACCGCGCCATCGGCCTGTCCAACGCGCTGGCCCGCGCCCTCTCCGCCGCGGCGCGGGCGGTGGACGGTGTCCGCCAGGGTGCCGGCATGCTCAGCGAGGAGGAACGCTTCGCCGGCATGCGCCGCCAGGCCGAGGCGCTGGCGGCGCAGATCGCCCGGCTGGAAAGCCAGCAGGACGGCCGCGCCAGCCTCAGCGCCCCGGTCCGCCGCGGCAGCATCCGTCCCGGCCTGGTCGGCACCGCCGAGCAGCAGGCCGGGGTCGATCGCGCCGCCCGGCTGGAGGAGCTGCGCCGGCAATACACGGACCTCCAGGCCGAGATCACCCGTGGCGAGCAGGCGGCCGGCGAGCGCCAGCGCAGTGAGCAGGAGAGCGCCGCTGCCCAGGCCGCCGAGGCCCGCCGCCGCCGGGCGACGCAAGACGTCCAAGACCTCACCCGCGACCTCGACGACCGCTTCCGGATCAACCGGGAGTACGACGAGCGCGTCCGCCGGCTGCGCGAGGCCGAAGCCGCCGGCGGCGTCACCACCGCCGAGCGCACCCGCCTCGAGACGCTGGCGCTGCAGGAGCGCGACGAGGCGCTGCGGCGCCTCGAGCCCCGCGTCGCCGCCGTCCGCCGCGCCAGCACCGAGGGGGCGCGAGAGGCCCGCGAGGCGGAGCGGGAGCTCAACGAGCTTTTGCGCGAGCGCGAGCGGCTGATCCAGCAGAACGAGACCGCCTATGAGCGCTACCAGCGCCGCCTCGCCAATCTCTCCGGCCTGGTGGAGCGCGCCGAACGGGCGGGCCGGGCGGTGCCCGACGAGACCATCCAGCGCGAGGCGGTCGCAGCGATGGAGGAGCTGGAACGCGCCGAGCGCCGTGTCGAGGAGGGGGCATCGCGCACCTCTGACACCGTCCGCGAGTTGGGCCTGACTTTCTCCAGTGCTTTCGAGGACGCGATCGTCAAGGGCGAGAAGTTCTCCTCCGTCCTGGAGGGGCTGCTGCAGGACATCACCCGCATCCTCGCCCGTAAGGTCATCACCGAGCCGCTCGGCAATGCGGTCACCGCGGGACTGTCGGGGATCTCCTTCGACAGCCTGTTCACCGATGTCGGCTCCTGGTTGGGCGGGCTGTTCCGCGCCGAGGGTGGGCCGGTCGCTGCCGGCCAGCCCTATGTCGTCGGTGAGCGCGGCCCCGAATGGTTCGTGCCGCGCCAGGCCGGGACGGTGCTGCCGAACGGTGTCGCCCCAGGCGGGGGCGGCCCGACCATCCACACCAGCATCAGCATCGACGCCCGCGGCGCGGACGCCGGCGTCGAGGCGCGGCTGCGGCTGCTCGCCGGCCAGATCGCCCGCCAGGCCTCAGCGATGACGCTCGACGCCATCCGCCGCGGCGGCGCGGCCTACGACACCGTGCGCGGATAGCGGGAAGGGGTCGGCATGACCGAATACGCCTGGCCCGCTTCGCTGCGGCCGTCGCGGCTGAGCTTCTACCTGCAGCACAACACGCTGCGCTTCGTCTCCCCGGTCAGCCGCGCCACCCAGGTGCTGCGCCGCGACGGTGCGCGGTGGATCGCCGAGGCCAGCTTCGATCCGCTCAACCGCATCCAGGCCGGCGTGCTGGAGGGGCTGCTGGCGGCGCTCGCCGGTTCGGCCAACACCGTCCGCATCTGGGATTGGCGGCGCGAGTACCGCACCGGCGATCCCCGCAGCCAGGGCGAGGTGCCCGCGGGGCCGTATTCCTTCTCGGACGCCACCATCTTCACCGATGGGACGGGGCTGGTGGTCGGATCGGGCACGCCGTCGCTGGCGGCCGGTGCCGCGCGCGGCGCCCTCGCCCTGCAAACCCAGGGCTGGTGGCCGAATGCGGTGGCGGTCGGCGCGGGGGACCATATCGGCCTCGCCGGCCGGCTCTACATGGCCACGGAGGGTGTCGTCGCCTCCGGCACCGGCACCGCCACCATTCCGATCGCCCCGCCGCTGCGCGCCGCGGCGTCGCTCGCCGAGCCGCTGGTACTGACGACGCCGACCGTCGCCATGCGTCTCGCCTCCGACGACGAGGGCGCCAACCCCACCCGGCCCGGGCGCTTCACCGCCATCACCATCCGCCTCGAGGAGGCACTCCCATGAGCGAGGGCATCACCGCCACGCCGCGGCTCTCGCCCCAGGCTGCGGCCGCCGCGACCGCGCCGGTCGCCACGCCCGTGGTCCTGGTCGAGCTCGACTTCGCCTCGGGCCCGATCCGCGCCTGGACCGGACTTGGGTCGCTGCATTGGGCCGGCGTGGTGTTCGAGGGCATGGGCACCATCGGTGCGGTCTCCGACATCGAGGAGACGGCCGAGCTGCGCGCGGTGCGCATCACGCTGACGCTGTCGCCGGTGCCGCAGGAGGTGGTCGACATCGCATTGGCCGAGCAGTCCTTCCGGTTGCGCCCGGCGCGGCTGTGGGGCGCGCTGCTCGATGCCGAGGGCGCCTTCGTCGCCGATCCATTCCCGCTCTGGGCCGGGCTGATGGACACCATGCAGGTGGTGGACGGGGCCGAGCCGCGCATCTCGCTCACCTGCGAAAGCCGGCTGGTCGACCTCGAGCGCGCCGAGGTGCGGCGCTACACCGATGCTGACCAGCAGGCCGAGTATCCGGGGGATCGCTTCTTCGAGTTCGTCCCCGCCCTGCAGGAGGCGGAGATCCGGCTGCCGGCCAGCTGATGCCCCGGCTGCCGGATTGGCACGACCGGCTGGCAGCACTGCTCGCCGCGGCGGAAACGCGTCCCTTCGATGCCCATCGCTGGAACTGCGGGCGATTTGCCCTCGCCGCGGTGCTGGCCACCACCGGCCGCCGGCCGGCTTGGCGCAGCCTATCTTCGTTGGAGGCGACCGCCGACAGCGCGGGCTTCCCGCGCATCCCGCCCGCCTTCGCGCGGACGGGGGATGTCGTCCTCGCCGTCGATCCGCCGCGCCTCGGCGTGGTGGTGGACGGCGGCCGCGCCGCCTTCGTCGGGCCGCGCGGCCTGGTCCGCGTCCCGCTCACCACCTGCCCCATCGCCTGGAGGATCGCCTGATGCCGGCTGCGGTGCCGCTCATCGCCGTCGCCGCGGCCGGCGTCGCCTCCGCAGCGGTTGGTGGCGGCATCATCGGCGCCGTGGTCGGCGCCGGGGCCGCCTTCATCGTCTCCGCCATCGGCCAGTCGGTCTTTCCGCAAAAGCAGAAAAAACAGGCCAGCCTCAGCCCGCAGGCGGCGGCGATCGCCGGCTTCGACGCCGGCCAGCCCGGCGCCGGCCGCACCCAGGCCTTCCGCCAGCCAGTCACCGAGCATCAGATTGTCCTCGGCCGCTGCAAGGTCTCGGGCCCGATCGTCTTCCTGCACTCGGCGACCGACGATGAGGGCCGCGCCGATGGCTATTTCTACTCGGTGGTGGTGCTGGCCGCGCACCGCGTGCGGGCGATCGGCGAGGTCTATCTCGGCGACAAGGTCGAGAGCGATGGGTCGTTTTCTGGCCTCGTGCGCATCGACCGCCATCTCGGCGATCCCGACCAGGCCGCTGACGCCAACCTGATCGCCGAGACCGGCGGCCAGTGGACCAGCGAGCACCGCGGCCGCGGCCGGGCCTATGTCGCCGTCCGCCTCAAGCTCACCGCCGAGGCCTTCCCCGCCGGCCCGCCCAACATCGCTGCGATCGTCGAGGGCGCCGACACCATCCTCGACCCGCGCACCGGCATGGTGGGCTGGACCGACAATCCCGCCCTGCTGCTCGCCTGGTACCTCACCGCGCCCTTCGGCTGGCGGGCGTCCTGGTTCGACATCGACATCCCGGCGTTGATGGCCGCCGCCAACGTCTGCGACGAGCTGGTTGGCACCAGGGCCGGGGTCTACGAGCGCCGCTACACCGCCAACGGCGTGCTGTCGCTCGCCGAGGGCAAGATCGCCATCACCCGCAAGCTCGCCGCCGCCATGGCCGGCGCGCTAGTAGTGAGCGGCGGACGGTTCTTCATTCATGCGGGGGCGCCGGCCCTGCCAGCGGCGACGCTGACCTCGGACGACCTCCGCGGCGATGTCACCATCCAAGGCGCCCGGCCGCGGCGGGATCTCTTCAACGGGGTGCGTGCCGTCTATGTCGAGCCGGCGGCCAACTGGCAGCCGACCGATGCCCCGCCGCTGCTGGCCTCCAACTACGTCGCCCAGGATGGCGGCGAGATGATCTACCGCGACCTCGAATTCCCGCTGACCACCTCGGTCAGCACCGTGCAGCGGCTGATGAAGGTCGAACTGGAGCGCAACCGCCGCCAGCGCACCGTCGCCTTTCCCGCCAACCTCTCCGCCCTGCGCCTGCGACCCTGGGAGGCGGCAACCGTCGCCCTCGACCGCCTCACCCCCTTCCCAGCGCGGGTGACCGCCTGGTCGCTCGCCGCCGAGGGCGGTGTGGATCTCACCCTGGAGGAGGAGGACGCCGCGGTGTGGGACTGGAACCCGGCGGTCGATGAGCGCGCCACCGGCGCGAACCCCGCCGTGGTGCTGCCCAACCCGGGCGTCATCGCCGCGCCGGCCAGCCTCGCGGTGGAGACGCCGCAGGCGACCGCCTTTGCCGTGCTCTCCCTGGCCTGGGCCGCGGTCGGTTCCTCTCACCTCGCCGGCTACCAGGTCGAGTTCCAGCCGGCCTCGGTCGCGGCCTGGCAGGGCTATGGCGGCTCGCTGGGCGCCACCGCGGCCGCCATCCCCACCGCCGAGCCGACCGGCTTTCGGGTGCGCGCGGTGACCCGCAGTGGCGCCGTGTCGGGCTGGCGGCAGGCGTTGGTCCCGGTGGCCGTGTCGGCGCCCACGGCGACGGGGATCGCCAGCGGCATCCGCCTCTCCGGCGGGTTCCCGCCCGATGCCATCCGCCTGCAGGTGTTCGAGGCCACCACCAACAGCCTCGCCGCCGCGGCCAAGCTGGCGGACGAGCCGACCAGCCTCTTCTGGGACCGCACTGGCCTGACCGCCGGCGACACCCGTTGGTACTGGCTGCGCGCCGTCTCGGCCGAGGGCAACGTCTCGGCCCTGGCCGGGCCGGTGACAGCGACCGCGCTGTAGGGAAACCCACCATGCCCGCCCGCATCGACGACCTGCTGGTGCTCGACACCGCGGTCAGCAAGACCGATCTCGCCAAGTACCTGCGCGACCGGGAGACGGTGCTGCCCTCCGACTTTGGTGGATTGGGTGATGGCGTCGCCGATGACCGCGCTGCCATCCAGGCGGCCTTCGACCGCGCGGCGGCGGACCAGAAGTTCGCGGTCATCCCGCCTGGCACCTGGAACGTCTCCGCCGGCATCACCCTCGGTGGCGGGGCCCGTGGGCTGATCATGCATGGCGTCATCCGATACACCGGCACCGCCGCCGCCACCGTGCTGACTCTTGGTGATGGCGGCACCACGCGCAACGGCGAGAAGCACTATGCCGGGCTGCAGGTCGTCCGGCAGAGCCAGTCCGGCTGGCTCGACGAGGCCGACATCGGAATCCTGGTGCGCAACATCGACGCCTCGGTGGTCGAACTCCGGCTGGTCTCGGGCTTCACCATCGGCATGCGGACGCTGGGCGACGGCCGCGGCGTCGAGGACAGCACCTTCCATCTCGGCCGCATCCTCAACAACCGCATCGGCCTCGACATCCACTGCGCCACCGCGACCGCCTGGAACACCTCGATCCGCTACTATGGCGGCCACTTCGCGGTGGCGACGGGGATCAATCCCTCGATCGACCGCTTCGGGATCCGGCTGTCCAGGGCCGACGGCGCCTACAGCAACCACAACCGCCACGTCTTCGACGCGCCGAATTTCGAGCTGCGCCAGCTCGATCCGAACGTCGCCATCCCCTTCCTGAACGAGACCAGCGGCACCGCCATCATCGCGCGGGGGATGCGCATGGAGGCGTGCTCGCCGATCGCGGCGCGGCACACCGGGGCAGCGACCGACTGCGAGTACGAGGTGGCCTGGGCGCAGACCTACGGCATCGGCATCGACTACACCGCGACGGCGACCCGCGCCGGCAACGCCGTCTACAACCGGCACCGCGCACCGGCCTCGCGGCTGACCCGCCTGCTGGCCAACATCCCGAACCTCCGCGCCGCCGCCTTCCGGCACAGCAACACCGAGATCGGCGTGGAGGGGGCGTGCATCATCGCGACCTCGACGACCACCGAGACCACCATGGCCGCGCTGTCCTGGAACGGGCTGGATGGCATCGCGGCGACCGGGCGGGGGCTGCTGCTGAACGCCAACCGCGGCGTCGCCTTCGTGGTCCAGACTACACACGCGAAGGAGTTCGCCCTGGCGCAATGGCTGGTCGGCGGCGCCGATGGCGGGCGGCTCTGCGTCCGCTGCTTCGACGGCGCGGGCACGGTGCGGGAGAACCAGCCGCAGGACGTGCTGGCCTCCGGCACCACGATGCAGTGGGACACCGCCTCGAAGAGCTGGCAGGCCGGCGCGGTGATGCAGGACAGTTCGCTCAACCGGCGGCAGACGGTGCGGCTCGGCGCAGGCGTCGCCTTCGCACAGATCGGGATCATCGGCTTCGACGGGCAGATCGAGCTCGAGGCGCTGCGGCTCTACGGCCTGCCGGAGGATGCGCCGGCCATCCTCTACGGCTGCCCGTCGCTACCTGCCGGGACGCGGACGCTGACGCTGGAGACCAGCTGGGACCTGCCGAGCCTCGGCCCCGGCGCGACGGCGAACCTCGACGTCACGGTGCCTGGGGCACGGCGGGGCGACTTCGCCGACGCCTCGCTCGACACCAGCAGCATTGCCTTCGTGCTCGACTGCCATGTGTGGTCGAACAACAGCGTGCGCGTGACCGCGCGCAACGTCAGCGCCTCGACGGTGGACCTCGCGGCAGCGCCACTGGCGGTGCAGGTGACGAAGCGGCGGCTGCCGTGATCCGAGACAATCATCGACCGCGACTTTCGCCACATTGCCGCGCACCGTTGGCCCGAAATCTTGCGGCAATCCGGGCGGCGAATGCTGCACGAGACGTCCCACGATAGGGCAACTTTCCGGCTCGCCCGGCCTGTGCGGAGGCCCAGCGAACGATATCAGCGGCGGACATGACGCCGCTGGTGCGCGCGATCTCCTTGCCTGCCTTGAACAGGATCATCGTTGGGATCCCTCGGATGCCGAAGCGGCTGGCAATGTCGGCCTCGGCTTCCGTGTCCATCTTGCCGAGACGGAACCGGGGTTCCAGCATGCGCGACGCGGCATCGAATTGTGGTGCCATGACCTTGCAGGGTCCGCACCAGGCAGCCCAGAAATCGACCAGCAAGGGCAGTTCCGCCGTCGCATGCCGCTCGAAGTTGTTCGCCGTCAGGACGACCGGCGCGCCCTGGAACAGGGCCGTGCCACAGCGACCGCAGCGCGGATTGTCGTTGAGGCGCGTCTCCGGAACCCGGTTTGTGGTCGCACAATCGGGGCAGGCAACGGTTGGCACGGGTTGATCCTCCGCTCGGATGTGTCGTTCTTCATGGACGATGTCGGAATTGACGTCGTGCAGGGCCGAGGCGGAAACCGCGCCGTGACCATCACGACGAATCCGCCCAAGCGGTTGTCCGCCGTCACCCTCCCCGTGCCTCACGCTGGCGTGGCTGCGGAAGATACTCGACGCCGCCGCCCTGCCGCCGCACAGGTTGTGGATACAGCGTCATCAGTTCGAGCACTTCCGGTGGCATCTCCACGGTGACGGGCAGTCCCATCTCCCGCGCCTCCTCGGCCGCGATCGGATAGTCATGCGTCCAGGTCCCGGTCGCGAGGCGGGCGGCCAGCGTCCGGGCCGCCGCCTCCTCCATCTTCGCGGCGAGAAGCCGGGTCGCGGCTGCCTCGACCTGCGCGATCGCCTTGCGGCCGACATCGGCCAGCACGAGCGTCTGGTCGTCCACCTCGGCGATCGGCTTTTCCTCGGCGACTTTGATGATCGAGGCGGCCGGCATGCCGTTCAGCTGCGGATCGATCGGGCCGAGCACGGAATGGCGGCACATGACGATCTGGTCGGCAGCCAGTGCGATAAGCGTGCCGCCGGACATGGCATAATGCGGCACGAAGACCGTCACCTTCCCCTTGTGCCCCTGGATCGCCCGTGCGATCTGCGTGGCTGCCAGCACCAGGCCGCCCGGCGTGTGCAGCACGATGTCGAGCGGCACCTCGTCATCCGTGAGCTGGATCGCGCGCAACACCTCCTCGCTGTCATTGACGTCGATGTAGCGCAGGAGCGGGAAGCCGAGCAGGCTCATCGTCTCCTGCCTGTGCACCAGCAGGATGACGCGGCTGCCGCGGGCCTTTTGGATCTGCGCGATCTTGCGCGCCCGCATGGCATCCAGGTAGCGCCGCTGCAGCAGGGGCTGCAGGGCCGACAGCATGAAGAACAGCCAGAGAAGATCCATCACGCCCACGGTCCGCGCCCTCCGCTGCGCCGGCCATCCGGCAGGAACCCGTACATCCCCTCGTCGCGATAGTAGGGCCGATACACGCGCCGCGCCCGCCGGACGAAGGGGGCGAGGAGCCATCCGGCCAGGAAGCCGCCGATATGCGCCCACCAGGCGATTCCGCCGGAATCCCCCTCTTGGCCCAGCGTCAGAAGCCCCGGCACGATCTGCATGAGGAACCAGATCAGCGCGAAGCCGATCGCCCGCACCTCGAAGAAGAACGGAATGAACAGGATCGGCACCATCATAACGAGCCGTGCCGCCGGAAACAGCCTCGCATAGCATCCGATCACGCCGGCGATCGCGCCCGAGGCGCCGAGGGCGGGCACGGTCGAGGCCGAATTGGCCAGCACATGCGCGAGGCTGGCCGCGATGCCGCAGATCAGGTAGAAGGCCAGGAACCGGGCCGCGCCCAGCCGGTCCTCCACGGCGGGCCCGAATATCCAGAGCGTCCACATGTTCAGGATGAGATGGAGCCAGCCGCCATGCAGGAACATGTTGGTCAGGAATGCGCTCCACCCCCCTGGCGACGCCGCGGGCAAGGCGCCGGAGAAGCGCGCCGGCACCAGGGCGTGGCGGTAGAGAAAGGCCTCCAGTTCGCGCGGCGGCAGTGACATCTGATGGAGGAACCCGAAGACGCAGGCCCCGATCAGGGACCACACGACGAAGGGCGGGAACCGGAGTGCAACTGTGTCCTGCAAGGGCAGCATCGAAGGATCCGGCACGAGGAAGAACCGCCCGCCGCCTGGAGGCCAGGGCGTGTGGCGCGCGTCGCGATCATGGCATCGGCCGAGCCTCAGCGGAATGCCCCGGCTGGCGCCGCGCCCGTCCCGCCGAACGCCGGTCCGCATCATGGCACATCGTCGCGTTGCTCCGACCCCTACCGATCTACCGAGGTCGGCCGGCGCGGTCGCGGAACCTGGCCGAGGCGGGTATTGTCCGAACGGTCCCGCCCCCAGCTTCTCCCGGAGCCGCATGCGCCTTCTTCCCCTGCCGAGCTTCGGCCGCCGCCGCTTCGCCAGCCTCTCGGCGCAGGAGATCCTGGCCCTCGCCATCGCCTCCGAGGAGGAGGACGCGCGCATCTACGCGCTCTATGCCAAGCGGCTGCGCGACTCCTATCCCGCGACCGCCCGCATCTTCGATGCCATGGCCGCCAAGGAGGACGAGCACCGGCGCCGGCTCATTGATCTCTACCGCGCCCGCTACGGCGACCTCATCCTGCCCATCCGTCGCGAGCATGTCGCCGATTTCTACGCCCGCCGGCCTTTGTGGCTGGTCGAGAATCTCGGCCTCGACCGCATTCGCGCCGAGGCGATGGCCATGGAGCGGGAGGCCGAGGCCTTCTACCGCGCCGCCGCCGAGCGCACGACGGATGCCGAGGCCCGCCGGCTGCTCGGCGACCTCGCCGCCGAGGAGGCGCGGCACGAGAGCGACGTCGAGGCGATGGCGGCCGAGCTCGCGCGCGGCGGGGCGGCCAGCGAGGAAAGCCTCGCCGCCCGCCGGCAGTTCGTGCTGACCTGGGTGCAGCCGGGGCTGGCCGGGCTGATGGACGGCTCGGTCTCCACCCTCGCGCCCATCTTCGCCACCGCCTTCGCCACCCAGGACCCGTGGACCACCTTCCTGGTCGGGCTTTCGGCGTCGGTGGGGGCGGGGATCTCGATGGGCTTCACCGAGGCCGCACATGACGATGGCAGGCTCTCCGGCCGCGGCGCGCCCTGGAAGCGGGGCCTCGCCTCGGGGGTGATGACCGCGCTTGGCGGCCTGGGGCACGCGCTGCCCTACCTCATCCCGCATTTCTGGACGGCGACCGCGATCGCCATCGCGGTGGTCTTCATCGAGTTGTGGGCGATCGCCTGGATCCAGAACCGCTACATGGAAACGCCGATCCGGCGGGCGGTGTTCCAGGTGGTGCTCGGCGGCAGCCTGGTGCTGGCCGCCGGCATCCTGATCGGCAGCGGTTGATGGGCGGATGCCCGCCCCCGCCCGGCCGGGTCAACGAAACCGCGCGGCGGGCGAACGGGGCTTGGCATGATCGGGCGGCAGGGGCACCCTGCATCCCGGGAACTCGGCTGGCAGGAGAGTGCGGCGTTGGACAACGCGCGATTCATGTTCCGGACCCTGCTGCTGATGCTGGCAGGTCTCGTGCTGATGGCCGCCTGGCAGAGCATCCCGCTGCTGCAGGCCGAGTTCCTCGCCGGCCGGGCGGAACCGCGGGTGGTGACGCCGCGGGGGGACCTCGCGGAGGATGAGCGTTCGACCATCACGCTGTTCGAGCAGGCGCGGGGATCGGTGGTGTTCATCGCCACCACCGAGCGCGTGCTCAACCCCTGGACGCGCAACGCGCTGCAGGTGCCGCGGGGGACCGGTTCGGGCTTCCTGTGGGACCGGCTCGGCCATGTCGTCACCAACGACCACGTCATCGCCGGCGCCTCCGGGGCCGTGGTCCGCCTGGCCGATGGCCGCGCCTACAACGCCGTGCTGGTGGGCACGAGCCCGGCCCATGACCTCGCGGTGCTGCGCATCGGCGTCGGCACCGGGCGGCCCGAGCCGCTGCCGATCGGCACCAGCCACGACCTGCGCGTCGGCCAGAAGGTCTTCGCCATCGGCAATCCCTTCGGCCTGGACTGGACGCTGACGACCGGCATCATCTCGGCCCTGAACCGCGAACTGCCCAGCGAGACGGGGGCGGTGATCGAGCGGCTGATCCAGACCGACGCCGCGATCAACCCCGGCAATTCCGGCGGCCCGCTGCTCGATTCCGCCGGCCGGCTGATCGGCGTGAACACCGCGATCTACAGCCCCTCCGGCGCCTCGGCCGGCATCGGCTTCGCGGTGCCGGTGGACACGGTCAACCGCGTGGTGCCGCGGCTGATCGCGCAGGGGCGCTACATCCGCCCCTCGCTCGGCATCCGGGTGGAGGAACAGCTCAATGCGGCGCTCTCGGCGCGCCTCGGCATCGAGGGCGTCTTCGTGCTCGAGGTCGAGCCCGGCTCGGCCGCGGAGCGCGCCGGCATCCGCTCGGCCCGCCTTGGGCGCGACAGCGGCTTCCAGACCGGGGACGTCATCCTGGAAGTGGAGGGCCGCCCGCTGCGGCGCGTGGCGGACCTGCTTGCCGCGCTCGACCGGCACGCGCCGGGTGATACCCTCACGCTGACGATCCTGCGCGACGGCGCGCGCCTCGGGATCGCGGTCACACTGGATGCGGGCAGATGAGCGAACCGAAACCGTCGCGTGGCAGCCTCGCGCTGTGGCGGTCGCTGACCTTCTACGAGAAGTTCGAGCAGTCCGTCGTCTTCGTGCTGACGATCCTGATCGCGCTGATCGTGCTGGCCGCGCTGTGGAACCTGCTCAAGCTGGTCGCCACCTCGCTGCTTCTGGTGGACATCTTCGACCCCACGGATCCGGCGGTGTTCCAGACCGTCTTCGGCGCGATCTTCACCGTCGTCATCGCGCTGGAGTTCAAGCGGTCCCTGCTGGTCGTAGTGGAACGGCGATTCGGCATCGTCCAGGTGCGCGCGGTGGTGATGATCGCCATCCTCGCGGTGGTGCGGAAGTTCATCATCCTCGACCTCAGCCAGACCGAGGCGATGAAGCTGCTCGCACTCGGCGCGGCGATACTGGCGCTCGGCATCGTCTATTGGCTGGTGCGCGACCAGGACCGGCGCGAGGCCGAGGCCGCGGCCCTCGAAAGCGCCGAGACGAGGCCGCCCTGATCACCCGCTTCCCTCCCTTGCGGCCGGAGGGCCGTTCGCGCTTCACTCCGCTCCGCGCCAGCGACCGGAGCCGTCAGTGAACAAGCAGCAGCAGATCAACATCTGGTACTGGATCGGGGCGTTCCTGCTGCTGCTGCTCTTCCAGGGCTGGTGGCAGGGCGCATCGGTCACCGAGCGCATCCCCTATTCGCGCTTCCTCGAACTGCTGCAGCAGGACCGCATCGCCGAGGTGCAGGTGCGCCCCGAGAGCATCGTCGGCCGCTACCGCGAGCCGATCGAGGGGCGGACGCATTTCCTGACCACCATCGTGCCCGAGGACCTCACCCGCCGGCTCGAGCAGTCGAGCGCGCGCTACGACGGCACCATCCAGAACACCTTCCTGACGAACCTGCTCTCCTGGGTGGTGCCGGCGGTCGTCTTCTTCGGGCTGTGGATGTTCGTCTTCCGCCGCGTGGCGGAAAAGCAGGGCTTCGGCGGGCTGATGTCGGTCGGCAAGTCGAAGGCCAAGGTCTATGTCGAGAAGGACACCGGCGTCACCTTCGACGACGTCGCCGGCGTGGACGAGGCCAAGGCCGAGCTGCGCGAGATCGTCGATTTCCTGAAGCAGCCCGAGAAATACGGCCGGCTCGGCGCGCGCATCCCGAAGGGCATCCTGCTGGTCGGCCCGCCGGGCACGGGCAAGACGCTGGTCGCGCGCGCGGTTGCCGGCGAGGCGGGGGTGCCCTTCTTCTCCATCTCCGGCTCCGAATTCGTCGAGATGTTCGTGGGCGTGGGCGCGGCGCGCGTGCGCGACCTCTTCGAGCAGGCGCGCAAGGCCGCGCCCTGCATCATCTTCATCGACGAACTGGATGCGCTCGGCCGCCGCCGCGGCGCCGGCGCCTTCGGCGGCGGCCATGACGAGAAGGAGCAGACGCTCAACCAGCTGCTGACCGAACTCGACGGCTTCGACCCGCGCGAGGGGATCGTGCTGCTCGCCGCCACCAACCGGCCCGAGATCCTCGACCCCGCGCTGCTGCGCGCGGGCCGCTTCGACCGCCAGGTGGTGGTGGACCGCCCGGACAAGTCCGGCCGCGCCGCCATCCTGCGCGTGCACCTCAAGAAGGTGAAGCACGAGGGGCTGGACGTCGAGCAGATCGCCGCGCTGACGCCGGGCTTCTCGGGCGCGGAACTCGCCAACCTGGTGAACGAGGCGGCCATCCAGGCGACCCGCCGCGGCGCCGAGGCCGTGACCATGGCCGATGTCACCGCCGCGATCGAGCGCATCGTCGCCGGTCTCGAACGCAAGGGGCGCGTGCTGAACCCGAAGGAGCGCGAGGCGGTGGCCTGGCACGAGATGGGCCATGCGCTCGCCGCCGCCTCCCTGCCCGGGGCGGATCCCGTGCACAAGGTCTCGATCATCCCGCGCTCCATCGGCGCGCTCGGCTACACCATGACGCGGCCGACCGAGGACCGCTTCCTGATCACCCGCCGCGACCTCGAGAACCGCATGGTCGTGCTGCTGGCCGGCCGCGCGGCGGAGGACCTCGTGCTCGGCGAGATCTCGACCGGCGCGGCGGACGACCTCGCGCGCGTGACCGACATCGCGCGCCAGATCGTCACCCGCTTCGGGATGCATCCCTCCCTCGGCCAGGCGGTGCTGGAGCCCGAGCGGCAGAGCTTCCTCGGCGACGGCGTGCCGGGCCTCACGCCGCGCGACTATTCCGAGGCCACGGCGCGCGAGGTGGATGTCGCGGTGCGCGAACTGATCGATGCGGCCTATGCGCGCGCCAAGGCTTTGCTGGCCGAACGCCGCGCCGACCTCGAGGCCGGCACCCGGCTGCTGCTGGAGCGCGAGACGATCACGCCGGAAGATTTCCCGCCGCTGCGGCAGCGGGATGCGGTATGAGGACGGCAGACACGCCATGACAGGATCCGCGACCTTGGCAGCGGATCCGGAGAGGGAGCGGATCTGATGGACGGCAAATGCGATGTCTGTGGACGGGCGGCGACGGTGCGCGTCCGCGCTTCGGTGAATGGGCGGCGGCAGGATCTTGAGCTCTGCGACGAGCACTACCGCGACACGCTCCGCCGCCAGGGGCGGACCGCCTCGCCTCTTGAGGCCCTGTTCGGCAGCCATGGCAGCCTGTTCGAGGAGTTCTTCGGCGACCGCCCCTTCGGCAGCCTGATCGGTGGCTTCGGGCGCGACCTGCCCGCCGCGGAGGAGGATGAGCAGGTGGTGGATGCCACCTTCGGCGACGCCGCCGCCTCGGATTTGCCGCGTCGCAGCCAGCGGCGCGGTTCGGCACGCCGGCCGGGCGGCGGCCTTGCCGCGCGCATCAGCGACCAGGCCGAACGGCTGCTGCAGGAGGCGGCCCGCCATGCGGCCGAACGGGGCAGGCCGGAGGTGGACACGGAACACCTGCTGCTGGCGCTGCTCGGCTCGGAAGTCGTCAAGACGGTCCTCGGCCAGTTCAAGATCTCGGCCGACCAGCTGCGCACGCAGATCGAGCAGGAGGCCAAGCGCGGCGAAAAGCCGCATGAGGGCGAGATCGGTGTCGCGCCCCGCGTCAAGGATGCACTCAGCCGCGCCTTCACCGCCTCGACCGACATGGGCCACTCCTATGTCGGGCCGGAGCATCTGCTGATCGGCCTCGCCGAGGAGGGCGAGGGCCTGGCGGCCAACATCCTGCGCAAGCTCGGCCTCACGCCGCAGGCGCTGCGCCAGCAGGTGGCGCGCGTGGTCGGCAAGGAGGGCGCGGAGGAGGGCCGCGCCGAAGCGCCCACCAACACGCCCGAGCTCGACAAGTATTCGCGCGACCTGACGAAGATGGCGCGCGACGGCAAGCTCGACCCCGTGATCGGCCGCGCGCAGGAGATCGAGACGACGATCGAGATCCTCGCCCGGCGCAAGAAGAACAACCCCGTGCTGATCGGCGAGCCGGGCGTCGGCAAGACCGCGATCGTGGAAGGCCTCGCGCAACGGATCGTGGATGGCGAGGTGCCCGAGGCGCTGCGCGGCAAGCGGCTGGTGGAGCTCAACATCAACTCGATGGTCGCTGGCTCGAAGTACCGCGGCGAGTTCGAGGAACGGGTGCAGAAGATCCTCAAGGAGGTGACCGAGCACCAGGGCGAGATGATCCTCTTCATCGACGAGATCCACACCATCGTCGGCGCCGGCCAGGGCGGCGGCGAGGGCGGGCTCGACATCGCCAACGTGTTCAAGCCGATGCTCGCGCGCGGCGAGCTGAACCTGATCGGCGCCACCACGCTCAACGAGTACCAGAAGCACATCGAGAAGGACGCCGCGCTGGAGCGGCGCTTCCAGCCGGTGATGGTGGCGGAGCCGACCGTCGCGCAGGCGATCATGATCCTGCGCGGCCTGCGAGACACCTTCGAGGCGCACCACAAGGTGACGATCACCGACGAGGCGATCCTGGCCGCCGCCGAGCTCTCCGACCGCTTCATCCAGGGCCGCTTCCTGCCCGACAAGGCGATCGACCTGATCGACCAGGCGGCGGCGCGGGTGAAGCTCTCGGCCACCGCGCGCCCGGTCGAGGTGCAGGAGATCGAGGCGGAGCTGCACCAGCTCAAGCGCGAGCAGGACTACGCCGCTTCGCGCAAGAACTTCGAGAAGGCGGCCGAGCTCGGCAAGGAGATCGCGGCGAAGGAGGCGAGGCTCAAGGAACTGACCGAGGCCTGGGAGAAGGACCGCGCCACCGGCTCGGCCGAGGTGCGCGCGAGCCATGTCGCGCAGATCGTCTCCAAGCTCACGGGCATCCCGGTCAGCGAGCTGACCGAGGCCGAGCGCGAGAAGCTGCTGAAGATGGAGGAACGGCTGCACCAGCGCGTGATCGGGCAGGAGCAGGCGATCAAGGCCGTCTCGGACGCGGTGCGGCTCGCGCGCGCCGGGCTGCGGGAGGGCTCGAAGCCGGTCGCCACCTTCCTCTTCCTCGGGCCCACGGGGGTGGGCAAGACCGAGCTCGCCAAGGCGCTGGCCGAGGTGGTCTATGGCGACGAGGGCGCGCTGCTGCGCATCGACATGTCGGAGTACATGGAGAAGCACACGGTCGCCCGCCTGATCGGGGCGCCGCCGGGCTATGTCGGCTATGACGAGGGCGGGCAGCTCACCGAAAAGGTGCGCCGCAAGCCCTATTCGGTGATCCTGCTCGACGAGATCGAGAAGGCGCACCCGGATGTCTACAACGTGCTGCTCCAGGTCTTCGACGATGGGCGGCTCACCGACGGCAAGGGGCGGGTGGTGGACTTCACCAACACCATCATCATCGCCACCTCGAACCTGGGCTCGGATCGCATCCAGAAGCGGCTCCACCTGCGCGGCACGGTGGCCGAGCAGCCGGAGAAGCTCAAGGAGGAGCTGATGGAGGTCCTGCGCGGGCACTTCCGGCCTGAGTTCCTCAATCGCATCGACGAGATCATCGTCTTCCACGCGCTCTCGAAGGCGGAGATCCGCCAGATCGTGCTGCTGCAGCTCGAGCGGGTGAAGCGCACTGCGGCAAGCCAGGGAGTGACGGTCGAGCTCGACGACAGCCTGGTCGAGATGCTCGCCGCCGAAGGCTACCGCCCCGAATACGGGGCCCGGGAACTCAAGCGCCAGATCCGCAGCCTGGTCGAGACCCGGCTCGCGCGCGCCATGCTGGGCGGGGAAGTGGCGAAGGGCGACACGATCCGGCTGCGCTGGGATGCGACGGCCGAGCAGGTCGTGATCGAGGCGGCGGCGAAGCCCGGCGGGGATGACGCCAAGGCCGCCGAAGCGGCCCAGCAGGCGGCATCATGACGAGCGGGACGCCCCCGGCCGATGCGAGCGACTCCGCCGCGGTGACCGGGGCGTCCGGAACGCCGCTGGCCGTCGCGCCGGACGCGGGCATGCGGCGCCCCGTCCCCGTGATGCCGGGCGGAGGGATGGCTGTGCCATATAGCGGCCCGCCAAAGGTCCGGATCCACCAGCCGGGCCGGTCGGTCACCCAATCCGCACCAGGACGGAGCCGATGGGTGCTGGAGTTCCTGCCTGCGGAGGTGCCAGGCCGGAACTTCCCGGTGCGCCGGGCTCCGGCCAGCGATCCCCTCGCGCATCTGCGGATCGAGTTTCCTGATCGGATGAGCGCGATCGCCTTCGCAGAGCGGCACGGCTGGCTCTACGAAGTGGACGAACCGCCGCCGAGGCGCATCCGTTACAGGAGCTATGCCGACCAGCTCCGATACGACATTGGTGATGCCATCGGGCGCGTATTGCCTTGGGTCGGGGCGGACAACATCGAGTCCCGACCCGATCCGGTCGAGGAGGCGAGCCTCGAGTCCTTCCCGGCCAGCGATCCGCCTGCCTGGACAGGGGTGAGGCTCGCATGACCGGCACGCCCCACATCCCGACGCCGTCTGATCCTGCCGACGCCAAGCCGGGAGGCGACGGTGATGCCGCCGGCCGGCATGGCGGCGCCGGCCTCGAGCAGCAGCCGCGGCTTTCGATGGCACGCGAGGGCCGGGGCGGAGCTGGCTGCTCCGGCCGGCGGCACCGCGCGATCTCCACGCCTGCCTTCGGCCGCTCGCGGATCTTCGCCCGGGGGGCCGTTCACCAGGGGACGCGCCGCGTCCCGCAACCAGGAGGAGCCGATGTTGCATCCACTGACGCTCTACCGTGCCGATCCCTTCGCCTTGCTGCGACGCTTCGGAGAGACGCTCGATCGCATGCCGTTCGGGACCTCCGCCCCGGCCTTTCCGCCCCTGAACCTCTGGCAGAACGAGGCGGCGGTGGCGATCGTTGCCGAAGTCCCGGGTGTGGCCCCGGAGGACATCGAGATCACGGCCAAGGATGATGTCCTGACGATCACTGGTCAGCGGCGGCCGCCCGAGATGCCCGAGGGCGCCGTCTGGCACCGGCGCGAGCGCGCCTTCGGCCGCTTCACCCGCATCGTCCGCCTGCCCTTCGCAGTCGATCCGTCCCAGGTCGAGGCCCGCTTCGCGAACGGCGTGCTCACCATCGCCCTGCAGCGTCCCGAGGACCAACGTCCACGCCGGATCGAGATCAAGGCCGGCTGAGAGGAGCGACACCGATGAATGCCGAAACCGAAGCCGGCGCTGTCTCCCCGGCGGCCGCGGGGGCCGAGCCGACCCGCAACGTGCGCATCTGGCGCCCGCTCACCGATGTCGTGGAGACGGCAGAGGGCATCGTGCTGATGATGGAGATGCCGGGGGTGGTCGCCGACGACGTCGACATCACGCTGGAGCGGCGAGTGCTCACCGTGCGCGGCCGCGGGAGCAGCCCGCAGCCCGATCGCCTCCGCCTCGTCCACCTCGAGTTCGAGCCGGGGGACTACGAGCGCAGCTTCGTCCTGTCGGAAGACTTCGATGCCGCGCGCATCGAGGCCGTGCTGAAGGACGGTGTGCTGACGTTGAGGTTGCCTCGCGCGGCCGAGGCTCAGCCCAGCAAGATCCAGGTCAAGGCCGCCTGAGCGGCAAAGGAGAGGATATCATGCAGATCAAGGATCTCATCCCGTGGGCCCGGAAGGATGACCAGCCCGAGCAGAAGGCCGCCGAGCAAAGCCCGATCGCCTCGCTGCAGCGGGAGATGAACCAGGTGTTTGAGAACTTCATGAACCGCTTCGGCAAGCCGCTCGCGGGGTTCGAATGGCCTTGGGGGCAGAGCGAGGCGAAGTCGGACGTGGTGCAGACCGACAACGCCGTGGAGATCTCGATCGAACTTCCGGGCATGGAGATGAAGGATATCGAGGTGACGGTCGGGGACGACGTCCTGACCGTGAAGGGCGAGAAGCGCATCGAGCGGCAGGAGGAGAAGAAGGGCTACTACCTCTCCGAGCGCAGCTATGGTGCGATCTATCGCGCGATCCCGCTGCCTCCCGGCGTCGATGGCAGCAAGGCGGAGGCCAGCTTCAAGAACGGGGTGCTGACCATCCGGCTGCCGCAGACGCCGGAGGCGCAGGCCAAGGTCAAGCGGATCGAGGTGAAGGCGGGCTGAGATGCGCCGCGGCGGGGCGTGGCAAGGCACATGCCCCGCCCTCCGCTCCGCCTCGGGATCAAAAGGGTCCGGTCACGACCGTGCCCGGCCGCGATGCAGGCCGCCGGACCGCGGGGCACCGATGTCCGGCATTGCCGACGGCGTGCCCGTGAGGCCGGTGGATCTCGACCCCGCAGGGCGGCGGCTCCCACGAGGCACTGACCTAGGGCGCGCTCGACAGGCTGCCGGCCGATCCGCGGATCGCGATCTGCAAGATCGGCGGCACCGGCGCAGGGGGACGCCGGATGTCGTCGTGCGGTGCGATGGCTGGATGCGGGGCGGAAGTGAAGGTGGGCGTCAGGCATCACGTTCGCAGGCCGGGTTCTGGCGCGCGTCGTGCTGAATATGCTTGGCGTTCCGCCCGGGAGATTCTGATTACGATATGTTCCATTTCGTCATCGCCCCCACGCTGGCCCACCGGCTGAACAACCTCGCGCAGACGGTCCTGCTGCTCGGCGGCATGGCTGCGATCGCCTGGCTCGTCGTCGGCATGATCGCGGGCCCCGAGACGACCTTCGTCATCGTTGCGGTGATGACCGGAGGGCTCCTCTTCGCGCCCACGCTGTCGCGCGAGCTTCTGCTGCCCGGCTACCGCGCGCGGCAACTCGGCGCACGCGACTGGCCCGAGGGCTTCGCGTTGCTCGAGACCCTGTCCGCACGCGCCGGACTGCCGCGCTGCCCGGAACTCTGGTACGTCCCTAGCCAGCTGCCGAACGCGTTCGCGATGGGAAATCCGGAGGATAGCGTCGTCTGCGTTTCGGACGGTCTCTTTCGTCTCCTGTCCCCTCGCGAGATGGCGGGCGTTCTGGCGCATGAGATCGCGCATATCGCGCACCGCGACCTGTGGCTCATGGGCCTCGCGGACACCATGTCGCGGGCGGTTTCGCTGGCGAGCTGGCTCGGACAGATCCTGCTTTTCGCGAACCTGCCCCTGATTGTCGCGCGAGCGGTGACGCTTCCCTGGATCGCGCCGCTGGCCCTTGCTTTCTCGCCGACCGTGATGGCCCTGCTGCAACTCGCGCTGTCGCGAAGGCGCGAGTTCGATGCCGATCTCGGGGCGGTGCGGCTGACGGGCGACCCCGAGGGCCTCGCCTCGGCTCTGGCCAAGCTTGAGCGTCGGGTCGGGCGTTTCTGGGAGGAGATGTTCCTGCCGGGGCGCCGGATCCCCGAACCGTCACTCCTGCGCACGCACCCGCCAACCGAGGAGCGGATCAGGAAGCTGCGATCACTGCTGGGTCCGCGGGGTGGGGATCTCGCCATTCCGCCTCACAGGGAGTTCGGGCTCGAAGTGCCCCGCCCGCAGGCACCTCGCTTTCATCGATCGGGCTTCTGGTATTGAAGAAGGTGCAGCCCAGAGAATTTCAGTTCCCGGTTCCCACCGCTGCTCCAGTCGGTCCCTACCAGAACATTCTCCATAGCACCGGCGTCGCGCTGCGCCGCGGTTTGCCCGCCGTTTTCGGCGCGCACCTTGATGGTGCCAAACCGGAACGAGGGCGCAGTTCGCTCTCCGGACGGCGGAGACTCTCCGGACCTTGAGGGTTAGGCAATTTGGCCAACAAGGCCTAACGTATTGTTCTACCGAGCGTTTTGGGCGGGCCATCTCGCTCGGATTCAGCAAGTCGATTGCCCGACCAAAGACGCGGAGGGCCGAGAATACCGCTTCACTTCCAAGCCGGCGGCCACATTGCTCGATCGAGCCGATCAGGACGCCTGCGAGAGACGGCTCGGGGCCAGTAACCTGAGTCGCTTACACCGGGTTGCGAGCTCCACACCCCCGGCGGCAAGGTGTAGGGTATCGAGACGAATGGCAGGGCGGCGACCCAGCGGACGATGTGCTGTGTCGCGAATCAGGCACTGAGATCACGCCCCACAATCCTCGCACACCACACTTCACCTACGGTCAACGCCGTGAGGCAGAAACTTGACCAGGAAGTGACACATCAGTCGGCTCGACTCCTAAAGCCGATGCATAGCGCTTGCGCAAAGTCGTTAGCGATCCCCCGAACTTCCCGACCATGTGCAATAGAAGATCACGCGTTAGAGAAGATCCTTTGTTGATTACAGTGCCATTTTGCTTGTCCCATAACACGCCTGCGTAGGGAGGCTTAGCCAAATTTGTTGGCAGTCGGGACAATACGGAAAAGGACTCATCCATCGACATACCAGAGCGCCGAAGATGTCCCAAGAACTGCACGAACACAGTTTGCCCGACAGGGCGAAACAGAATATGCCCCCCGCTACGCCCTCGATACTTTCGCAGAACAGCGCCAGGGTTCTTGGAAAGAAAATATTCTTCAAGCTCCGGGAAAATGCTCGCTAGTTTTTCGAAATACGATGAGGCAATCTTGATGTATCTCTGAACCTCTATATCGTCCGGCCTGAGGCTTTTCACGTTAGCCCAATCCTTGGGACTTACTTTGTCAACTACCGAAGAGAATAGCGTATCGACCGTATCGTAAAGGTTAACAATCGTCGTAATATGTTCTGCATCTGTGCTAGGCAGGTTTGGTGTTCTTCGGAGCACTTCCGTTCGACTATCTGCAAAAAATCTATGATTTTCTACCAAATGTCGCGTCACAATGGCCGAGATGTCTGCTTCATCAAGAGCGATAATCTCGCTTTTATGCACAGGTTTCGCGGTCTTATTCAGCGTGGTGAAGAGTTTCCGAGTCCGGCGCATCCCAGCCTCATCGTTATGGTGCGCCACAATCAGTACAGAAACTTCGTCGCGGGCGAGTTCTGGATTCGTCTTGATGGCTGCTCGGATGCCAGCAAGGCGATGCTGCCCATCAAGGGCATACAGCTCCTCAGAACGTCCTAGTGCAAAAAAGCCAACGCTATGCCGTGATGTAGAATCCAGGTTTTCTATGTCGATGCCGCCGATTCGTGCCTTTATTTCAAACGGTAGCCATTCGGGTTCGCCTCCGTATACGGCAATCACAAGGGAATTAAAGAACCTGTCGGAGTTGCTCCTGAGGTAGTTCGCAATCTCCTTCTCGCGCCCGCCCTGAAGTTCTCGCTGGATCAGTCTGGAAAGCTCGCGTGAACGATTCACGCTGTGCAGCTCGTGAGCCATTCGCACGCGCTCATTCACAACCTCCAGCGTCATTAGGGCGGAGTAGTATGCCCAATCGCCGAAGCGGCCCCTTAAAGCCGGAAGGAGATGCCTACCCTCACCGAGACTCGGCACGTCAGCCGGGCTATCAAGCCTACTCATTACGGGCTCCCTCATCACCTCAGAGCACTTACCAGATCTCTGATCTCAGCAGTAAAATCCTTAGTCACAACCGGGGGCAATATCGCATCGTTCAAATCCAACTCAAGCTGCTCCAAATCTGCGGTTTCAGGCTGCAGGGAGACATAATTAAAATACAAATCATCCGGATACTTGTTCAGCATGTAATAGACGCGAGGTCTCTTCCCACGTCTCATTTCGTCCAAATACTCACCGTAACGCTTTCTCAGTGTGCGGGTCGTGATTCCGACGTACATAATGAAGCCGTGTGGAGGAAAGTGACCGTTCTCGCGCCGAACAACGAAAGAATAAACCCCCGGCGCGCGTGGCACGGACGCCTGATTGGCGGCAGAGAACTGTATGCTCATCCAATTCAGACTTACTGAAACGCGTGATGTATTCCAGCGCGAGGGACTAACGTAAAAGTCACGGCGGTCCACAGCTATCTGGTCTACCTTCTGGACGAAATCGTGCACCATGGATGATGTATCTCGTTAAGCCCCTAGCCTGGAGATAGATTAGGTTCCCCGCTAGTGACCTAGCTAGGGGGCATTTGAGCCGCGCGTGGAACGTGCTGTCCCAGTATGGCCAGGCTGTGTTCTCGAGGCGCCGAACTACGTCAGGCCGGCGCCGAAGGTCTCCGGTGGAGAGCGCCATGGACAGGCACATGAATTGCGATCAGCGAGATGTCCAGCGTGTACATGCTAGGGCTGTGCGCGAGCTCGACGGCGGCAAGCGCATAGGGAACGCCACCTACATGCATGTTTCGCTCCTCGGAGCGCAGGTTCAGGTGGTGCGTCATCTGGTCGAGGATGCGGCGCGAATCGCTGGCGTGGACAGTGGCCGCTTCACCGTCGTGCGCATCTGTCACGACCGACCGGAGGTGGCGCTGCTGGACTACCCAGACTTTCTTGAGGTCCCGTTCCCGGCGCTGCACACCTCTTGGCTCGTGGAGCTTGGTGCCGGCCGCGTCTCGCGTCGCGACTTCCCGAACCAGGGCAACCCGCCGATCCTGCATCGCAAGGAGCTGATGTTGGATGACCGTCATCCGGACCGAGCGAGGTTTGCCCGCCTCACAGCCGAACTGGAGGATATGGGCGCCTTCGACCGGTCAGCGAACCGTATCGGACGACGCCTATTCTGGGAGCAGTCCCTCGCAGAGCTCGGGCTGCGTGTCGAGGACCATGCGGTTACGGTGAGAGACGGCGGCGGAACCGCGCACGGACGCGGCTCCAGCCTTGGTGCGGTGAAACGCCACAGGACGGCAATTGCCCGCGGTCGCCTCTCCGCTCCCATGCAAGCGCTGACCCGCTGGGGCTTCATTGATGGCTCGACGGCTGTCCTGGACTACGGCTGCGGCCGCGGTGACGATGTGCGCGCTCTCAGGGCCGCCGGGGTGGCGGCAACCGGCTGGGATCCGCATTTCGCGCCCGAGGAGCCGTTGGAACCCGCAGATGTGGTTAACCTCGGCTTTGTGCTCAATGTCATCGAGGATTCAGTGGAGCGGGCACAGACCCTCAGCCGAGCCTTTGCCTTAGCCCGACGCGTCCTCTCGGTTGCGGTCATGCAGCCTGGCGACGGACGCGGGGGCGGCGGGCGCGAGTACGCGGACGGCGTCCTGACGCGGCGCGGCACCTTCCAGCGGTACTTCGGGCAAGCCGAGCTGTGCGACTACGTGGCCGGTGTCCTGTGCCGCGACCCGGTGACGGTCGGGCCAGGGATGGTCTTTGTCTTTCGCGCTGACGAGGAGGAGCAAGCGTTCCTGGCGCAGCGGCAACGGAGTGTCCTGCGACCCGGCGACGCTCTGAGCACGGAAATGCATGCACGCGAGCGGGCCAAGCGGACGCGTCCATCGCTCTACGAGAAGCACCGAGAGCTCCTCGATGCCTTCTGGAGCGATGCACTTGAGCTCGGTCGTCTGCCGGAGCCGGGGAGTTTGAGCGGTGGAGCGACATTGCAGAGGCGTTCGGCGGTTCACGTCGCGCCTTCGCGGCGCTTCCGTTCTCCGACAGAGAGGCTGAGCTGGCGCGGGTGGCGGCCCGTCGTGCTGAAGATCTCCTCGTCTACCTAGCGTTGAATCTCTTCGAGCAGCGGGGGTCGGCGCAGACGCTGCCCGCGTCCGTCCAGCGGGACATCCGGTGCTTCTTCGGCAGCCAAAAGGCCGCGGTTGAGCGGGCGCGGAGCGCATTGTTCGAGAGCGGTTCCGCCGAGCACACGGCGGCGGCAGCCGCGCAGGCAGCGACCGAAGGGTTGGGTGTTTTAGCCGCCAAGGACGGCGACTACACCTTCCATGCCTCGCTCCTGCAGCAGCAGCCCGCGCCGCTTCGCATCCTCCTAGGTTGCGCCGAGCGGCTAGAGCCCATTTCCTCCAACGTCGACCTGCTAAAGGTTCACGGCTCGGGCCACCGCGTGAGCTATCTCCGCTTCGACGATTTCGCCGGGCGCCCGCTCCCGGTCCTTGCCTGGCGGCTCGTGGTGGATCTCCGGCGCCGACGCGCCGAGGACGTGCCAGTTGATGGCCCCGAAGGCCGACGCGTCCTGCTCGGTAAGGCGCGGCTTATGCCGTCCGACGCGCCAGGGCGCGACCGACAGGAGCGCTTCGATAGGGTCCTCCGCAGCCGGGGCGTGCTGGTCCAAGAAGGTCTGGGGCCGGGCACCCATGCGCTAGCACGCCGTCTTGCGGCCGCAGGCATTGTCAGGCGTGATCGGACGTCCGGCGAGCCGGAGGCGGATCGGTGCTGAGCGTCGACTTGGATGCCCCGTGCGGGCGCTTCCTGCGGCTGCGTGACCTGGTCGAGGCAGGGGAAACATGGCAGCGGACCCGCGTGCCCAATCTCCCGGAGAGGCCTGAAACGATTTTGTCGATGCACAAGCTTGCGGAGGAGATCCTGGACCCGGTGATCGCCGAGTTCGGGCCGCTGGAAGTGACCTACGGCTTCTCGTCGCGCGCGCTGGCGCGCATGGTGCCGGGCCGCATAGACCCGACGCGCGACCAGCACGCTGGACACGAGCTCAAGGAAGACGGAACACCGATCTGTTCGCGCCTCGGCCAAGCCGCCGACTTCCGCATCGAGGGCATCTGTTCCGGGCAAATTGCACATTGGATCGTCAATCGGCGAACCTTCGACAGGATGTACTTTTATGGTGCGGATCGGCCCCTCCACATCAGCATCGGCCCTGAGGAGAAGCGAGCGCTGGTGACGATGCTGCCGGGCCCGAGCGGGCGGCGGGTGCCGCAGGTGCGTCCGTTGCGCTGGCTCGCAGACCGGTTTGGCTAGCGCCCCAAGTTATGCCGCCACATCATGCGGGGTCGTCCAGCCGAAGGCCTACTCTCTCCAACACCTCCGCATGGGTCTGCGGCGGCAGGTTCCGTTCGAGGAGGACCCGGGCCGCCTCATCAATCGTGCGCGGCCTGTCCCTCAGCAGGGACAACGTCCGATCGTCGAAGCCCGCCTCGGCATCGTGCTTGCTGAGTGCGCCGGGGCGCGCGTTTCCTCCGCTGTCGAATAACGCGTCGCGATTCTCCGACTCGATCCGCCAGATGCCGTCTCCCTCGAGTCGCGCGAAGGGGTCAGCCACACGAGCGCGGGTACCGGTGGGGCCGTACGTCTGCGGGAGAGGAGTGAGGACGCGCTCTGCATCCCGGTATTTTACCCGGTCCCGGCCGTGGTGCTTCAGCTGCGCGAGCGCGTAGAGGAGGAGCAGCGGCTTGTGCGGCGCCCGACGCCCCATCGCCGAGAACTGCCGGAGCTTACCTAGCTGCTCGAGGAACTCTGTGGCCCTATCCTCCGGTTTCTTGACCATGCATGCCTCCCGCGGACCGGCCTAAGCGGAGCACCTACGCGCGCAGATCTCGATTACCCCTTAGCAGGGGCATGGCACTGCGGCCGATAACGAGGGGCGCTGGACGCACGCAACTCATGGCCGCCAGGCGATGAGACGACGCGTACGCGCCTCCGTCCTGATCCGGCAAAGCGCCTCCCCGACCGCCAATTCAGCAAGCGAGGCACCGGCGCCGAAGATGGTCCTCGTGGGCCCAGCCTTGGCCTGCGTGTTGAACGCGAGCGTCAGACCCATGTTGTCCAAGAACCCATCCTCTTCGCCTTCGAAGTCGTCCGGTGACTGGGAGACCAGCATGATGACGCCGCCCTTCGAGCGGCTCATCCGGATCAGATTGCTCAGCGCCGGGAGCCGGGTTGCCAGAATCACGTGCGCCTCGTCCAGCATGCACACGTGCCGAAGCGCCCGCCGCCCTTCGACCGTCGGGGAGTCCGGCTGCGAGTTCAGCCAACGGTCCAGTGCATCGAGTGTCAGATTGATAACCAGCCTACGGACCTCGGCCGTTCCATCCTGCGGTAGCCTGATGACCCAGCTCCGTCCGAAGAACTCGGCCGGGGACATCTGAGGGGTGAACAGGGTAAACTGCGTCAGCTCGTTCAGCGTGGCTGTCAGCTCGTCTGGCTTTCGGTTCCGCCGCTGATACTCCAAGGCGAGCGCGCGCGAGACGTCGGCGAGGGTGGCGGGCCCGCTGCCGGGCCGCGCTCGGAGCGTTTGGAGCACCGCCTCACGCAACGCGTCCGACTGCACGCCGCTGAGTTTCGAGCTCTTCACCCGCCCGATGGACTCGCGGATGCGCCCCGCCGCCTCGCGAAGGCCCATCTCGTCCGCAACCTGGACCGACAGCACGTGCAGGGGGACAGGCGTCCGCGGCGGAGACACCACCTCGGCGCCGATGTCGGGCGCAAGCTTATCCGACAGGTCTCCCTTGAAATCGAAAGCAAGGATCGGAACCGAGCCGAAGGACCTGAGCCGCTTCAGCATCGTCAAAGCTGTGTAGGTCTTACCTGAGTTCGTTCCGCCCATGATCGCCATATGCGGGCTGCCGCCAGGCGTGTTGAGCGGAAATGTGACGGGCTCGCCGGTCTGGGCGTCCTCTGCGACCGGGCCGACGGGGAGCACGACGGCGGCGGCGAGCGTGGCCGCCTCGTCGGGGTCCCCCTGGCGGTGAGGGCGGTCGGGGTCGCCGGCGGCGAGGCTCGCGAGATCGGCGAGGCGGGTAACAAAGGCGGCAAGGCTACCGTTCGCCTCTTCCCAATCCTTGGTCAGCAGGTCGGCGCCGCGCCGCCAATGCGCGGAGACGAGTCCCTGAAAATCCTTGCGGCTAAGATTGGTCCGCCCGGATCGCTGGGTGATCAAGGCGAGCCACGCCGCCGGGTCGCTACCGTCGCCGAAGAGCTGCTGGCCCCGGATGGCGCCGGCCGCTTCGTCCTCGTCGTCGGGGAGGGGAGGATCAGGAGGTTCGGTCTGGGAGAGGGAGCGGGCGATGGCCAGCCTAGCCGCAAGGTACCGCACCTTGTAGCCGAGTCTCTTGAGCAGCTCCGAACACTGGGCGTCCGCCGCCCGCGTGGTCCGGTACTGCGCGTTGGTGATGTCCATGACGCCGAGGGGCATGGCCTGAAGCCTCAGACAGTATCGCGTTCGACGGAGGTGACGGCGACCCCGTCGTCGCTGCGCACACGCAGCTGGTAGGCTGCTAGGATCCGGTCGCTGATGGCATCGAGCTTGTCGCCCACTACTTCCTCGTCGGTGGACAGGAGGATCACCTGCCCAGGCCGGTCAGTGAAGGTTTTCAGGACACCGAGTCGCTGGTCCCTGCTGAGGCGTGCGAGAGGCGTATCCACAACAAAGGGAAAATCCTGTCCGCTGACGTGCGTCACCGCCCAGATAAGGGCTTGGGTGAAGACTTGGCTCGCCCCGGCGGACTTCTCGATCTCGTGCAGGTTTTCGCCCTTCCGGTTGAGCATCTTGACGTCGCAGTCTGGCGTGATCTCGATTCGATCCACGCGGTCGGACATGTGGGCCATAGACTTCCAAGCCTTCGTCATGGCCTCGGCGACCGCCCCGACCTGCGTCGGTATCGCGTCCTCCAGAATGTCATCGATAAGGCGAGCCACCGCCTCTGCCTGTGTGGCCTTTCGGAGCACAGGTGCACCGCGCCCGATGCTGTCTGTGTAGCGGCCGAACTCCTGCCGCTTCGATCCGAGTTGGCCTTCGAGGGCCGCCGCTGCCCGCTCAGCGGTGTCTCGCTGCAGCCTGAGCCGCCCGATTTCCTCGCTCACCTCCTTTAGCCGAGCGCTGAGGCGCTCCGCCTCTGGGGCGCTTTGCTCCAGCGAGAGCCGCTCCCGCTTCTTAGCATCCGCAGTGTCAGCCGACGATCGGATGGTTGCCACGATTGCGCTGAGCTCCGCGACCGATCGTCCGCCGACGGCGATGAGCCGCTCGACCGCCTGCATCCGCGCAGCACCCATCAGGCCCGCGTGGAGATAGCCTTCGGCACACCCTTCCGGTGCGGGGTGCCATAGCGCGTGCCAAGCCTCTCGCACCTCGGCAACGACGGTGTCGCGCTGCTTCGCTTCGATTGGGGGCTTGAGAGCATCCAGGCGCCGCGAGAGATCGGCGACATACCGGTCGAGATTGGCGTTACCCTGGTTGCGACCCGCCTCCCAAGCCTCGCGGGTCTCCTCCGCACGCAGCCGCGCGACCGTCTCGTTCCGCAGCGTCGGCCCAGCGAGGGCCAGGGCCACGTCCTCGGCCAGCAGCTTCATAAGGCTGTCAGTGGCGCGGTCAGCCTCCGCCCGGAACCGCTCCTCCTCCCGGATAAGATCGGCGACCATCGCCATGGTGCCTTCTCCGCCGCCACCAAGCCGCTGCACCAGCTCGTCGCTTTCCGCCTCAAGGGCGGGCAGCAGGGCGGTTGCCTCGGAAAGCTTCCGGCGCTCCTCCACAATTTCGGCTTCGAGGCGGGCGATATCGGCCTCCACGGATCGGACCTTCTCGTCCGATGGCGCCGCGGCACTGGCCCTCTTTGCCTGAGCGTACTTCTGCAGCGACTCCCTCAGGCTCTTCAGCACCGGTAGCCCGAGGAGACCTTCGACGCCGAGCCGCACCTGACCGGACATGCCGCGGCTTGCGTACCGCTGTACCTGCTCTCCATCGAACAGAAAGAACTCCGCTAAAGGCGCGGGAAGGCAGGTCTGCGCGATGAAGTCCCGGTACCAGCCGTCGCGGTCGGTCACCGCCGCGGGGGGCGCAACAGGGCGGCGCCCCTGGCCCTCGAAGATCAGCAGCTCATCATCATAGAGCTTGTGCTGCCCGTTGGCGGAGAAATGCCACTTCCGAGTGAGAGTTATCGGGTCACCCTCGGGGTCGTCGAACTCCAGAGTCACGGAGCAGCTCTGGCGCCCCTGCGCGATCGCACGCCGGTGCAGCACGCCGGCCAGGAACTGGCTGTAGGTCACCGCCTGGCGGTCGGACAGATCGCCGTTGGTTGCAACGCGTGCCCTCGGCACCAGGAACAGACCCTCCCGACCGAACAGGCCAAGCGTCACCGCCTCAAAGAACGAGGTCTTTCCGTGCTCATTCGGCCCGCGGACGAGGATGACATTGCGTCGGCCCTTCGGGATTGGGAACTCGAATCGCGCATGGCGGTAGGACCGCCAGTCCCTAAGCTCGACCGCTCGGAGGTGCATTAGCCCTGTTCCTCGGGTGCCGCCTCGTCGAGGATGCGGTCAAACTCCTCCCAGAGCCCTGCCTTGCGCCTCTTCCCCTGCTGGTCGAGTTCGGCCTCGATTAGCTCCTCGAGCACTCCGATCCGGATCCCGGCGGCGCGGCACTTCTTCCTGACCAGCGCCCGGCCCTCTTCGCTGTTCAGCAGCACTACGATGTTCCGCGGCACTCTGCCCCCCAATGCCGTCTCAGACCCTTACTCTAGCCCGCAGCAGAACGCTCGGCCCCGTCCAGGGCGTCCTTTGCCCAAAGAGCGCGGATACGATCCACCTCCGACGGCATGATCAACTGCCGCCCGACCCGCTCCTGCAAAGCGAGCAACCTAGTAAGTATTTCCGCCCTCGTTGCGAGCGTAAAGGGGCCAGGCACGTGGACCCCATTCGGCGCGATCAGCACGCGGCCGTCCCGCCGCCGGGCAAGCCGCCGCTCCGGGTCGTTCCGAATCGAAACAAGCCAATCTCGGAAGTCCAGGAGGGGCGTGAACTCGCCGAACCCGGCCTCAACGAAGCCCGCGAGGCTACGATCCTTGTCCACCACCGTGCAGGTCCAGCACCCGAACCGGGACGACGTCGTGCCGCAGGAGGGGGCATCGGACTTGGCTGTAACCACTGGGCACTCGCCGCCCCCAGCGTCACGATACAGCTTAATCAGGCGAGCGTGGCTGCCTCCCCAGGGCGGGTTCTCGGTCCCGAGGAACTCCCAGACGTCTTCGGTCGAGAGCTCAACGATGGGGCGGAACACCCAGCAGCCCTGGAGGTCGTTGTGCCGGTTGAGTCGTTCGCCGTTGTCGTAGCGCGCGACCGTCCCGGCGCGCGTTGCGCTTTCGTCACGGCGGACTCCCAGGAGGAGGACAACCTCGCCGGAGGCGTCCACCTGCTGGCGCACGTACCGGCTAGTAGGCTGGATCTTCATCCGATCTGTGCACCACCGGAAGGTGCGGTTCGGCGAGGGATAGCCGCGGCCGATCATGTTCACCCAAAAGGTGTGTTCCGGATCGGGAGCGGTGGTCGCTACGGTAACCGGCAGGTCGAAGGCGGAGGCCGCGTTCCGCATCTCGTCCTGGACCGCCCGGATGTGCGCGATGACCAAGGGGCTCTCGACCAGTGTGTCGTTCGCGACGATATGCACCGGCCGACGTCGCGCGCTGCGCGGAAGCGACAAGAGGTGCTCGAACACAAGGTGGGCGACGAGGGTGCTGTCCTTCCCGCCGGAAAAGCCCACGATCCAAGGGAGAGCATGGGACGCCGCGTACTCGTCCGCGATCGCCCTCCGGATATCGCTCCAGGGGGCCTCGCCCGAGTCTGCCGCAAAGAGGTCTGTCGCCGCTGCGATTCGCATAACTGCACTATGGCGCATTGAGGGGCTTTTGGCGACATAGAATTCGAGGAAATTTAACCACCAAACCTAAAGCACATCAGGAACTGGCGACAATATATCACGATCAATTACTTTGCTTTGGCACGCTGAACCGGGGGTAAATTTACGAAGACGAGGTGATATTCAAACCCGAACCACGACACATAATCCTTCGCTGATCATCCCATTCTGCTGGCAACCCATCCGAAGAGTGTCTCCAAGCAGCCATAGATACCTGCTCACCGTTCAGGATCGCCTCCACGATCTGCGGTGCCAGCAGCGTCAGCCGCAGCAGCGACCCGAGGTATCCACGCTCGATTCGCTCAGCCGCCGCCATCTCGCTGATCGAGGCATACCGCCCCTCGTCCAGGAGGCGCTGGTAACGGAACGCCCGCGCCAGCGCCTTTACCAGGGCCGGGTCGGCCCGCGTTGATAGGGCCGTCTCGCCGCCATCCCCTGCCGCTGTCACCACCGTCTGCCGCCCCGGCCGGCGCCGGATCGTCAGCGGGACCCGGACAGTGATGCTGGTCGCCACCGTCATGCCGCCACCCTGAGCGCCTCGGGCGCGACGGCGGTCAGGTCTCGGACGAGGCCGGCCAGTCCCTCCACGCGGAGGCGGATATCCGCTCCGGCAGGCCCGACCACCACCCGCTCTACCAGAGCCCGGACGATTCGCGCCTGTTCCGCCGGAAAGAGATCGCCCCATAGCGGGTCGAGACGGGCCAGGGCCTCCCGGACTTCGCCCTCCTTCAGGTCCGGTACCTCGGCGCGCGCCGCGAGCCAAGTGCCGGCCACCACCTCCGGCTGGCGCAGCAGGGCGCGGACTTGGTCCACCACCGCGGCCTCGATCTCCGCCGCCGACACGCGGCGCACGATGTCGGAGCTATGGGTGTCGGCATTGCGCAGCACCGCCTGGCCGAGGTGGTGGCCTTTGCCCAGATCGGGATTGTCGGCTTCGATGGGCAGATCGAGCTCGAGGCGCTGCGGCTCTACGGCCTGCCGGAGCACGCCCCGGCGCTGCTCTGCGGCACGCCCACCCTGCCGGTGGGCCCGCGCGAGTTCGCCGCGGAGATCGCCTGGGACCTGCCGAACCTGGTCCCGGGTGCCACCAGCCTGCTCGATGTGGCCGTCACCGGCTGCCGGCAGGGCGATCTGGCCGACGCGGCCCTGGTCTCCTCGACCCGCTTCATCGAACTCGACGCCGCGGCCTGGACCAACAACACGGTCCGGGTGATGGCGCGCAACATCTCACCGTCCGCTACCTTCGATCTGGGTCCGGCTACGCTATCGGTAGCGGTGACGAAGCGGCGGGTGCCGTGAGCCGGATGGCCGGCTGACGGCCATATTCTCCGCCACGTATGTGCTTTTCGCAGTCGGCATCCGTTCCGCGGCGACGCAGTGGTGGTAGCCAAAGTGTCCGGGAGGATCACTCATGCGTCGCTCTGCCTGCACCATCCTGGTGCTTCTTGCCCTGCTGATGGCTCCCTTCGCCAGGTCGCGAGCCCAGGATGCGCCTTGGCCGACACGGCCGATCCGCATCGTCATGCCCTTTGCGGCGGGCGGAGGAACCGACATTACCGCGCGGTTCCTCGCTCAGCGGCTGACGGAGAAGCTTGGCGTCAGCGTGGTGATCGAGAACAGGATCGGGGGTCAGGGGAACATCGGTGCGCTCGCCGTCGTTCGCGCTGCGCCCGATGGCTATACGTTACTCTACAATACATCCTTCGTCGTCACTTCGCCCGCGCTGACACCCAACATAGCCTATGACTGGCAGCGCGATCTTACGCCGGTCGTCGGCGTGGCGAGCGTGCCGTTGATCCTGCTCGTGCATCCGTCTCTGCCAGCACAAAGCCTGGCTGAATTCGCGGCCTTGGTCCGCCGCCCGAATTCAGATCTCTCCTATGCCTCAGCTGGGATCGGCAACACCACGCATCTCGCTGCGGCGCGGCTGCTGTTGGAACTGCAGGGGAACGCCACGCACGTACCCTATTCGGGCGGGGCACCTGCCTTGACAGACATCGTCCGCGGTGTCGTGCAGTTCTACATGGACACCACGAACACGGCGGTTCCCTTCGTGCGGAATGGAACCGTCCGCGCCCTCGGCATCGCGTCGGCTCAGCGTGTGGCGAGCCTGCCCGACGTGCCGACTATTGCCGAGGCGATAGCGCCCGGATTCACCGCCGAATCATGGCAAGGCGTGATGGCGCCCACCGGGACACCGGAGGCGATCATCCGCCGCTTCTCGTCAGAGATGCTTAACCTCCTGACAGAGCCTGCCGTGATCGAGCGTCTTGCTCAGAGCAGCACCATCCCGATGGCGATGCCGACCGCCGAGTATCGCGCCTTCCTGGAAAGCGAAGCCGAGAAATGGCAGGCCGTAATCCGTGCCGCCAGTATCCGGTTGGAGTGACGCCATGCCCAAAGCTGTCCTGTGTCGCGTCCTAGAAGGACCAGCCGCGCTGCGCCTTGAGGAGGTGCCGCCGGCTGGCCCGCCCGGGCCGAGCGAAGTCCGCGTGCGGATCCATGCCGCCGGGTTGAACTTCCCGGATCTCCTCATGGCTGCCGGCCGCTACCAGTTCAAACCACCTTTGCCGTTCGCGCTCGGGCGGGAAGCCGCGGGTGTGGTGGATGCGGTTGGAAGTGGCGTGACGCGGTGCCGAACCGGCGACCGTGTCCTGCTCAATCTCAGCCACGGCGCCTTTGCCGAGGAGATCGTTGCGCCTGAGCACACGGTGCGACTGATACCCGCCCCCTTCACCTTCGCCGAGGCAGCCTGCTTCCACGTCGCCACGGCTACAGCGACCAATGCGCTGCTGCAGCGCGGACAACTTGCGCCTGGCGAAATGCTTCTCGTTCATGGCGCCGGCGGTGGCGTTGGCTTAGCCGCTGTGGAGGTGGGCAAGCTGCTGGGCGCAACTGTCATCGCCGTCGCCGGTGGGGCGGAGAAGCTCGCCGTCGCGACAGCCCATGGCGCCGACCATGCGATCGACCATAGCCGGGAGGATTTCCGCGAGCGGGTGCGTGAGATCACCGAGGGTCGCGGCGCGGATGTCGTTTTCGACCCCGTCGGTGGCAATACCTTTGATACCTCGTTGCGCTGCATGGCTTTCGGAGGGCGCATCCTCATCGTCGGCTTCGCTGGCGGCAGGATCCAACAGATCCCTGGCAACCAGCCGCTCCTGAAATGCATCAGCGTGGTTGGTGTCCAAGCCCTGACCCATGCCGAGCGCGATCCCGCCGTCGGCGAGGCTTATGAACGCTGGATGTACGGTCATGCCGCACAAGGCCGGCTGCGTCCGCACATCTCTCACAGCCTGCCTATGGCGCGCTTTGCCGAGGCGCTCGACCTGCTTGCCTCGCGCCAGGCTATCGGGCGCGTCGCCTTGACAATGCAGAACTGAGCTCACCAGGAGATCCCGCATGACGGACCGCTATGCGCGCTACCAGCGCCTGCTCTTCGATCGCCCGCATCCGCGCGTGCTGCGCATCACCATGAACAACGGTCGGATGAACACCGCCGACCAGCAGATGCATGCCGAACTGGGCGAGGTGTGGCGCGACATCGACACCGATCCCTCCGTCTCCGCTGTGCTCCTCACTGGCGGACCGAAGGTTTTCTCGGCCGGTGGCGACATGGCACTGGTCGAGGCCATCGCTGACGATTCCGAGACCCGCGCACGCAACTGGAAGGAAGCGCGGGACATCGTCTACAATGTCATCAACTGCTCGAAACCAATCGTCAGCACCATCCGGGGTCCGGCCGTGGGCGCGGGGCTGGTGGCGGGGCTCCTGGCCGACGTGTCCATCGCGGCGAAGGATGCCCGTATCATCGACGGGCATACCAAGCTCGGCGTCGCCGCCGGCGACCATTGCGCTATCATCTGGCCGCTGCTCTGCGGCATGGCGAAGGCGAAATACTACCTGTTGCTGTGCGATGTCCTTAGCGGCGAGGAAGCGGAGCGCATCGGCGTGGTCAGCCTCGCCGTCGATGATGCCGAACTGGACGCCAAGGGGCTCGATGTTGCGACACGTCTCGCGGAGGGTCCGCCATCAGCCATCCGCTGGACGAAATACGCCCTGAACAACTGGCTGCGGCAGGCCGGACCGACTTTCGACGCCTCGCTCGCGCTTGAGTTCCTTGGCTTTACGGGGCCTGAGGTGCGGGAAGGCGTCGCCGCGTTCCGCGAGAAGCGGAAGCCGGCCTTTCCGGCCCACTGCCCGCTCTGATGGCCGCGGGTGGCGGCGCTGCGGAAACCCGCGCCGCCGCTTCCCGTACCAGAGCTTTGTGGCGCTCCACATCGCGACGAAAGCGATCGGCCGGCGCGCCGATCAACAGTGCCGTCGAGACGCCGCCGTCGGCATCGAAGACCGGCGCCGCGCAGCCGGCGGCGCCGAGTATGGTCTCCTCGATGGTCACGCATACGCCCTCGCGCCGCACATCATCGAGGATGCGACGCAAGGCCGCCAGGCTCGTCGTCGTGTGCGGCGTTAGCCGCTTGATCTGGGTGCGCTTCAGGTAGTCCTCGCGCCAGGCCTCGTCCTGGAACGCAAGCAGCACGCGCCCGGCCGATGACGAATGCAGCGGCCGCATAGATCCAAGCTGCGGCACGTAGCGCACCGGCTGCTCGCTCGGGATGATCTCGACGTAGGCGACAAGGCCAAGTTCACGCTCAATAGTGGTCAGATGCACCGTCTCGCCGCTCTTGCGTGCTAGCCATTCCATGGCGTTCCGGAGCTGGGCCGACTGGTCGCGCGCAGCGAGGATGGTGTTAGCAAGGCGAAAGGCCGCTGGGCCAAGCCGGTAGCGGCCGTCGATATGCGTCAGATGGCCCTGCGCGACCAGCGGGCGAAGCAGCAGCAGCAGGCTGCTTTTGGGGCTGCCCAGCGCACGGCTTAGGTCGGCGAGCGCCAAGCCATCCTTGCTGCCCGCCACGGCTTCGAAGAGTCCGAGGACGCGGAGCAGGGAGCGGGGGGTGCCATCCAGCGTCGTCATGCATTAATTCCCTGGCCGCAGTCATCGCGGCCCTGCTTCTTTTCCTAGCATCGGAATGCGCCGAACCCAAGGCGCGCGGCTATTCCATCGTCATCCCCGTCGCCTGGATGATCGGACGCCACTTTTCCAACTCTTGCCACATATAAGCGGCGGTGCTGACCGGTGTCGAATCCGGCACCGGCTCCACCGAGACCGAGCTCAGGAAAGCCTGGAAGTCCGGCTCCGCGACCACGCGCCGTACGGCATCCTGCAGGATGTCGATGATGGGCTGCGGCGTGCCGGCGGGCGCGAGCAATGCGTTGTAGGTGTTGGCGACCATGTCCGGCACGCCGAGTTCGATCGCGGTCGGCACCTCCGGCGCCGCGGGTGAGCGGATGCGGGAGAAGTTGGCGATGATTCGCAGCCGCCCTTCCCGGTGATGGTTCAGCGTCGTCGCGAAGGTGTCGATATAGATCGGGACATGCCCGGCAAGGAGGTCTTGCAGCGCCAGCCCTGCGCCACGATAAGGCACTTGGGTCATCAGCACCCCGCCGGCTTGCCGCATCAGGAGCTCGGCCGTGAAGTGCGCGATGCCGCCGGCCCCGGAGGAGGCATAGTTGATGCTGCCCCGCGGAGCACGGCGTACCAGTTCCAGCAGGGCGGGTAGGGATTGTGCCTCGAAGGAAGGGTGTACCGCCATGACCATCGGCACCTCGCCGACCAGGGCGATGGGAGCGAAGTCCGCAATGGGGTCGAAGGTCGGTCGCCGCATCAGCGTCGCTGCAATGGCGTGGCTGGAGGAAGTGGCGAGCATCAGCGTGTAGCCGTCCGGGCGGGCCCGAGCGACCTCGGCGCTGGCGATGGTGCCGCTGGCCCCGGTGCGGTTTTCGACGACTATCGATTGCCTGACGACGCTGCCGAGCCGGTCCGCCAGGCGCCGCGCCACGATGTCGGTCGGCCCGCCGGCCGCGAAGCCGAGGACGAGCCGGATCGGCCGGTCCGGAAAGGTGCCCTGGGCCAAGACTGCGCCGCGACCATGCAGGGCGAGCGTGCCGAGTGCGGCCGCGAACAGAAGGTGTCTGCGGTCCATCGGGCCCTACTCCATCGACAGGCCGGTCGCCTGAACGACCGGACGCCACTTCTCAAGCTCGCTGCGGATGAAGACCATGGTCCGCTCCGGTGTCGGATCGGGGAAGGGGTCGACCAGGTTCGATGCCATGAAGGCCTGCATGGTCGGATCGGCGAGTGCGGTGCGCACGGCGCCGTTCAACGTCGCCAGTACGGACGCCGGCGTGCCGGCGGGGGCGAGCACCGCATTGTAGGTGTTGGAGACGACGCCGGGCAGTCCCTGCTCCCTTGCCGTGGGCAGGTCGGGCAGATAGGGGGAGCGCTGTTCGGCGAAGGTGGCGAGGATGCGGACCTGCCCGCCGCGATAAGGCTCGGCGATCGAGGCCATGGTGTCCATCACGATCGGGATGTTGTTGGCGAGCAGATCCTGAAGCGCCGTGCTCGCCCCGCGGTAATGCACTGGGGTGAGTTTGATGCCGCGCGCCTCGCGCTGAAATAGTTCGCCCGACAGATGTGCGATGCCGCCGGCGCCCGAGGTGCCGTAGCTGAGACCTTCTGGTGCGTCCTGCGCGACCCGCAGGAAATCCTGCAGCGTCCGCGCCGGGAAGGAGGGATGCACGGCGAGCGCCATCGGCACCGTGCCAAGCACGGCGACGCCCGCGTAGTCCTTTACCGGATCGAAGGTCGGACGCCGCATCAGCGTCGCGGCGATCGCGTGGCTCGAGGAAACGGCGACGATCAGCGTGTAGCCATCCGGCCTCGCCCGCGCGACCTCCGTCGCGCCGATCGTGCCAGCCGCACCGGTCTTGTTCTCCACGACCACGGACTGCCCAAGATGTGCACCAAGACGCTCGGCGAGACGACGGGCCATGAGGTCCGTCGGGCCGCCGGCTGAAAAGGCGACCACTAGGCGGATCGGCCTTTCGGGATAGCGATCCTGGGCGAGTGCTGGGATCGTCATGATGCTGCCAGCCGAACCCGCGAGGCCGCGCAGCACGGTACGTCGCTTCATTGTCGTTCCTCCCGTCTTGCAGGGTCGCTGCCCGCGATAAGCGTTCGTAGCGTATGTTCATCATGATGAACAGCGTTCTTGATTTTTGCGTGTCGGGCTGGCAGCCTCGGGGGCACCGGGCGAAGGAGTGGAACGGCATGGATCGGGAAGCGCGGACCGCAGCGTCACGGGACGGACGGATTGGTGTCATCGAACTGGCGCGGCCGACGGTATTCAACTGCCTGTCGGTGCAGAGTTACGACGAGATCCTTGCCGCCCTGCGCGACTTCGAAGGAGATCCCGCCATCCGCGTCGTGCTGATTCGTGCGCAGGGTAAGCATTTCTGTACGGGCGCTGAACTCGGCGAAGTGAAGCGGATGCGCGCGGAGGACACGGCGCTGCGCCATTTCATCGCGCATGGCCATGCCGTCCTCTGCGCGCTGGAAGCGAGCCCGCTGCCGGTCGTCGCCGCGGTGCATGGGCTGTGCCTGGCAGGGGGGCTGGAACTCGCCATGGCCTGCGACGTCGTCCTGGCCGCGGCCTCGGCGCGCTTCGGCGATCAGCATGCCCAATTTGGGCTAGTACCCGGCTGGGGCGGCACGCAGCGCCTGCCGCGCCTGGTGGGCCTGCGCCGCGCGCTCGACCTCATGTTCAGCGCCCGCTGGATCGAGGCGACGGAGGCCGAACGGTGGGGGCTGGTCAATCAGGTGGTCGCGGACGAGGCGCTGCAGGACGCAGCGATCGAGTATTGCCGTGCCATCGCGGAGCGCAGCGCGCCGGGCCTGGCGTTGATGAAGCAGTTGGCACGGGGCGGCCTGGAGGACAGCCTAGCCGAGGGGTTGGCGCAGGAGGCCTCTGCGGTGGTACCTGCCCTGCTTACGCCGGATGTGGAAGAAGGTCTCGCCGCCTTCGAGGGGCGGCGCAAGCCCGTCTTCGGGTGACGCGCGTCACGAGGCGAGGCGCGCTGCCGCAGCCTCCGGCACACCGGCCTCGCGCAGGACCTCCTCCGTATGTTCACCGAGCCGCGGCGCCAGCCGGCGGATGCTGCCCGGCGATTCCGAGAAGGATGTCGGTACGGCGGTAGTGATCATCGCCCCTTCGCTGGGGTGTTGGACATGCTGAAAGTAGCCAGTCTCGACGAGGTAAGGATCGTCGAACATGCCATCGAGGGTCAGCACCGCCCCGTTTGGAATATCGGCGGCATCCAGGCGCCGCTGCCATTCCGCCGTGGTGCGCGTCGCCATCACTGCGGTCACGATCTCATAGAGTGCGGCGACGTTGAGCGTGCGCTGCGCCAGCTTCGCGAACCGCGCGTCGTTCGCGAGATCCGGCCGCTCCATGGCAACGAAGAGCCGCGCCCATTGCTCGTCCGTGTTCGCCAGCAGGCAGATGTGCCCGTCGGCGGTCGCATGCGGACGCCGGAACGGCGTCAGCATGCGCACATAGCCAAGGCCGAGCGAGGTGTCGTCCAACGTCGCGCCCCAGAGATGCTCGACCATGTTGAAGCTCAGCATGGTCTCCAGCATCGGGACGTGAACTTCCTGGCCGACGCCGCTGCGTTCGCGCCGGTAGAGCGCCATGCCGATGGCCGAGGCGAGGGCGAAGCCGCAGAACTTGTCGGCGATCACCATGGGCACAAAGCCAGGCTTGCCGTCGCGCCGGGCATGGAGGTCGGCAATGCCACTCATGCCCTGGATCACGTCGTCGAAGGCGGGCTTGTCGCGCCAGGCGCTATCCTTACGGAAGCCGGTCGCCGCCGCGTAGATCAGCCGCGGATTGCGCGCAGTAAGTGTGGCGTGGTCCAGGCCCAGCCGTTCCGCTGCACCGATGCGCATGTTGTGGACGAAGACATCGGCACCGTCAATGAGCGTCAACAGCGCCTGCAGCGCCTCGGGCTGCTTCAGATCCAGCACCACGCTGCGCTTGTTGCGGTTGGTGTTGAGGAAGAAGACGCTCATGGCCGGGCTACGGCTTGGCCCCATGACGCGGATCGGGTCGCCCGTGGGCGGCTCGACCTTGATTATGTCAGCCCCCATGTCGCCCAGCACCTGGGTTGCCACCGGGCCGAGGATGTTGACCGTGAGATCGATGACCTTCACGCCCGCGAGCGGTCCGCTCATCCGCCGCTGCTCCGCGCTTTGATCATGCGGGTCGGCGTGTAGGTCAGCGCTGTGCTGCCATCCTGCTTCACCACGCGGTTGAAGGTGGTGACGATGCCGCGATCCGGCCGCGACTTGGAGCGTCGGCTTTCCGTCACCTCCACCTCGACATGGATGGTATCCCCGGCGAAGACCGGGTTCTCGATCTTCAGTTCCATCCCAAGGAAGGCGTAGCCGGTATGCTGCATGGTCGCGTGAACCAGCAGGCCTTCGGCAAAGCAATAAACCAGTGACCCCGGCGAGAGCCGACCCTTGATGTCGCTCTCGTGCTTGAGGAACTCCATGTTGGTGAACAGCACCTCGGTCATGCCGGTGCAGTTGATGAAGGCGACGATGTCGGGCTCCGTGATCGTGCGGCCGATGGTGCGGAACTTCCGCCCCACCGGCATGTCCTCGAAGAACTGGCCGAGCCCGAGCACGGGCAGGTCGCTGCTGGCGGTCATGGTCAACGTTTCCCTGGGCCGATGATGTTGCGCGCGACGATGTTGCGCTGGATCTGGTTGGTGCCCTCGATGATCTGGAGCACCTTGGCGTCGCGGAAGTAGCGGTTAATGGGGAACTCGTTCGAGATCCCGGCCGCGCCGAAGAGTTGTACCGCGTCGGTAGCCACCTTCATCGCGGTGTCGGTGGCGAAGCATTTGGCCGAGGCAGCGAGCCGCGCCATCTCGCCGCCCCGCAGCCCATCATCGACGGCCGCGGCTGCGGCATAGACGAGCTGCCGCGCCGCCTCGATCTGGATCGCCATGTCGGCGACGATCCAGCGCACGCCCTGGAAGTCCGCGACCGACTGGCCGAACGCGCGGCGATCCTTAATGAAGGCGACGGCGTGGTCCATCGCGCCCTGCGCACAACCGAGCGCGCGCGCGGCGATCAGTGGCCGCGACTGGTTCAGCGCCTCCATCACGTCCTTGAACTTGCCGCCCTCGCCGCCTAGACGGTTCGCAGCCGGCAGGCGCACATTGTCGAGAAAGATGGCGTAAGAGGGCACGCCACGCGCGCCCATCTTGTCTTCCTTGCTGCCGACGGTGAAGCCCGGCATGCCCTTCTCAATGATAAAGAAGGATACTTCGTCGCCATCATCCACCTTGCAGGCGACGAGGACGAAATCCGACACGCCGGCGTTGGTGCACCAGATCTTGCCGCCGTTGACGATGTAGTCCCCACCGTCGCGTCGCGCCCGCGTGCGGATGCCCGCGACGTCCGATCCCGATTGCGGCTCGGTTAGCGAAAAGGCGGCGCGCAGTGATCCATCGGCGAGGCCAGGCAGCAGCCGCGCCTTCTGCTCCGGCGTGCCACCGGCGAGTATGGCGCCGAGCGGCGCCCACTGCACCAGCAGCAGATAGGCGGTATTGTAACAGACACGGCCGAGTTCCTCGATTGCGACGACCGCGGACAGCAGGCTTCCTGACCCGCCATGCTCCGGCGGGAACGGGAGCGTGAAGAGACCGAGCTCCTTCAGCAGGTCGAACATGTCCTGCGGGTATTCGGCGGTGCGGTCGATCTCGGCGGCTCGTGCGGCGACGCGCTCTTGCGCGACGCGACGCACCAGGTCGCGGACCTCGATCTGATCCTGTCCCAGGGCGAAGCTCATGGCGTCAGCTCATCGTCAGACCGCCGGAGACACTGATTGTCTGTCCGGTCATGTAGGCCGCGTCGTCGGAAAGCAGGAAAGCGATGATGCCGGGATAGTCCTCCGGCTGGCCGAGCCGGCGCAGTGGTATGGCGCGCGCCAGCCCCTCTGCGATCTTGCTGCCGGAGGGCGAAGCGTTGCGGAAATTGTCGAAGAGCGGCGTCTCCGTAGGGCCGGGGCACAGCACGTTGAGGATGACGCCCTTTCGCGCCATTTCCCGTGCCATGGTCTTGGTGAACGCGATGACGCCACCCTTGCAGGCTGAGTACACGGACTCTCCCGACGACCCGACGCGACCGGCGTCAGAGGAGACGTTCACCACGCGCCCGAAGCCCCGCTCGGCCATGCGGCGCAGCACGACATGGTGCATCACCAGCGGGCCATAGAGATTGATGCGGATGACCTTGTCCCAGAAGGGACGGTCGGTCTCGAGGAAAGGGATCGGCAGGTCCCAACCCGCCACGTTGGCGAGCCCCTCCACCGGGCCTTCCGATGCCTCGAAGGCGTCGACCGCGCCCGTTACGGCATCTTGGTCGGCGATATCGGTGGCATAGGCGATGATCCTGCCTGGCAAGCCTCCGGCGAGGCGCACCGTCTCGGAATTGCCGTCCGCATTCAGGTCAAGGCTGGCGACGATGCAGCCCTCCTCGGCCAACCGCAACGCCGTGGCGCGGCCGATGCCGCTGGCGCCCCCCGTCAGAACGACCCGTCGTCCAGTCAAACCGCGCACATCGTTTCTCCCCCGTCCGGCAGGGCGGACCCCGCCATCCTGCCGCGTCACCTTGACGGCGGCATGGCCGTGTGTTCGTAATATAGAACATCGTTCAGTAACCAGGCTAGCCCCAAAATCGACGGGCTAGCCCGGACGCATCGGGGAGGATCGGATGAGCGCAGCGCTGATGACGCAACCGCATGCAGCGATGCGGGGCGCAGCGGCGCGCCGCAATCCGCTAGTGAAATCCGCAGCCCGCGTGCTGGAGATCCTGGAGTTCTTCGACACGATCCGTCGACCGGTCGGGGCGCAGGAGGTCGCGGAGGCGCTGGGCTATCCCACATCGAGCACCCAGGCCCTGCTTCGGAGTCTCGCGGCGCAGGGCTACCTGGCCTGGGACGCGAGGTGCCGGCACTACTCGCCCACGCTGCGCGTGGCCCTCCTCGGCGGCGGCTGGATCGTGCCGGAGCTATGCGGCATGCCGCCCTTGCGCGCTCTGGTGGATGGCCTCGCGCAACGCAGCGGTGGAGACGTGGCGGTGATGGCGCGCAACAGGGATGTTGCCGAGGCCATCGTAGCGAGTGTTGGGCGCGGCGGCTCCCTGGCAGGCCGACGTGATTGCCTCTCCGAAGGCGCGTCCGGGCGCTGCCTGCTCGCCGCGGAAGACGACACCGTCATCCGTCGTCTGCTGCATCGGTTGAATGCCGAGGCCGCGTCACGTCATGCTTCGCCCGCGGATGTCGCGAGCTTTTTGCGCGGCGTGGGGTTGGCGCGTCGCCGTGGCTGGATCGCGCTTCGGGATCCGCGCGACAGCCGTCTAGGGCATATCGCCATGCGGTTGATGGCGCGGGGCGCTCCGGACCTTGTCCTCCTCCTCAGCGTGCCCGCCACCGGGCTGGAAGGGCGCGTGTCCGCATTGGCCAGAACGATGCGCGATGAATGTGAACCTTGGCTGCGGCGTGATCCACCGTCGCCGGCCCCTGGCACGGACTGGGCAGGCGGGCCGCCGGTGCCCCTGCGGTCCGCCGGATGAACAAGGAGAACAGGATGGGACCCCTCGCCGGCGTTAGGATCATCGAACTCGCGGGCATTGGTCCCGCGCCGATGTGCGCCATGCTGCTCGCGGATCTCGGCGCCTCGGTGCTACGCATCGACCGGCCGGATCCGCCCGAACTCGGCTTCAAACGGCCACTTCGCTTCAACCTACTATTGCGCGGTCGTCAAACCATCGCACTCGACCTGAAGCAATCGGCGGCGCGTGACCTGGTGCTGGAACTCGTCGGCAAAGCCGATGGGCTGATCGAGGGTTTCCGGCCCGGCGTGACGGAAAGGCTGGGCCTTGGGCCCGAGGACTGCTTCGCTCGCAATCCGCGGCTGGTGTATGGCCGGATTACCGGCTGGGGGCAACAGGGGCCGCTCGCACAGGCAGCTGGGCATGACTTGAACTACATCGCGCTGACCGGTGCGCTGCATGCAATTGGGCGTGAGGGTCAGCCGCCATCGCCGCCGCTCAATGTCCTCGGCGACTATGCAGGCGGGTCGCTATACTTGGCTGTCGGTATGCTGGCGGCAGTGATCGAGGCGCGAACCTCTGGCAAAGGCCAGGTGATCGACGCTGCCGTAGTGGATGGCACCGCGCATCTGATGGCTACCTTCCATGGGCTGCTGGCGGCCGGCCTCATCCGCGAGGAACGTGGCGTCAACCTGATGGATTCCGGCGCGCCCTTCTATGATTGCTATGCCTGTGCCGATGGCCGCTTCATATCGGTGGCCCCGATCGAGGGACGGTTCTTCGCGGAGCTGCTGCGACGCCTCGGCATCGAAGCCGGGGAGGTGCCGCCGCAATCCGACCGATCGCGCTGGCCGGAATTGCGTCGCCGGCTGGCGGAGACTTTCGCCACACGCACACGCGACGAATGGTGCGCGGTGCTGGAGGGCAGCGACGCGTGCTTCGCGCCCGTGCTGACGATGGAGGAAGCCGCGCGCCATCCGCACATGCGGGCGCGGCAGACCTATGTAGAGATCGATGGGGTCGTGCAGCCTGCGCCTGCACCGCGCTTCAGCCGCAGCGTGCCGAAAACGCCCGCTCCGCCGAAGCCCGCTGAAGCGCAGGACGCCGTTGAGGCGCTCGATGGCTGGCTCGCTCACGAGCGCGTCGAAGCGCTGCGCGGCGCCGGTGTCCTGCCATGACGGCGGATTCCGTCGCGCGGCTACAGCGGTTGGTGGACCGTAGCCCGCATAATTCCTGGCTTGGTATGCAGGTCGTGGCTGCGGGTGCGGACGGCGTGGAGATCCGTGTCGCCTGGCGGGAGGAGTTCATCTCCGCCCCCGAACGGCGTGCTGTGCATGGCGGCGTGCTGGCCGGTCTGGTGGATAGTGGCGCTGTCTTCGCCGTCATGGCCGCGGCGGACAGCCTCGCGGCCACGGTCGACCTTCGGGTTGATTACCATGCGATTCCGGCTTCTGCGCCTTTGGTAGTGAAGGGCCGTCTCATTCGGCAGGGGCGCAGCCTGTGTACGGCGGAGGGGTACGTGTACGACGTGAAAAATCAGCTGGTGGCAAGCGGACGTGCAACGGTGATCGTGCTCAAGCCGAAAGTTGATGCGTCGAGCGACTAATTCCGGAGTGCCGGCGCCCAGAGAGTTTCGTTCCCCGGTTCCCACCGTTGCTCCAGTCGGTCTCCTCACAACCTGTCTCTCCTTTCTAGGTCACCGCGCTGAGGCGCAGGTTTCCTGCGGTTTTCCGCCGCGGCCTTGATGGTGCAAGGGCGGAACGAGGCCGAATTTTCTCTCCGAAATGCCGGAGTCTCTCCAGACCTTGAGGGTTGGCCGATTTACCCAACAAGGTCCAACGCCTTGTTTTTGCGCCATCTATGGCGCGCCTCCCCTGCTCGGATTCAGCATTTCCATTGCCTGAGCAAAGAATCGGAGAACGGAGAATCTCGCTTCGGCCCCGAGCTAGTGGGACACGGACGCGCCTGAGATCGTATCCCGAGCCGTTATTAGGCGGCCCTCTTCGGTACGATCTTCCCCTAGGCTATGTCGTAGCGATGTCTGACAATGCTGCCGTCCAGGAGCATCTGGATCGCCTGCTCGATGACCGGGAGGGGCAGGAGGAACCACTCACGGGGGCGGAAAGGCTTGCCGAAGCGGTCCATGATTTCGATGTCCAGGCGGGCGACATCGAAGAACCGGTGCAGCAGGTTCTCAACCTTGTTCGCGTTCAGGTTCACGGTGTCATACGTCCGCACCGGATGGACCGGGGCCAGCAGGAAGGTCGGGTCATCCTGAGCGCGAGCAATGCGCTCCTCGAAGCGCCCTGCCGTGAACCCGATTTTGAACAAGCTGCCGTCGAGTTTCTTGACCTCCGGGAGCGCCGATAGGCTCTTCACCACGTAGAGGCAGCCCGTTACCCGGTCCTTCGGAGAACCGGCCATCATGCTTGGCCGGCAGCATGGACCCGACGAGGCGGCGGCCTTCACGCGCCTGCTCGAGCTCGGGGTGCTGCTGCAGGCGCTCGGCATCGAGCCGGCGAAGTGGAATCGCGCCGACCAAATGCGCGTCTCGGCAAGGCGGCCGCGCCGCCTGGATCTCCTCGCGACGGGTTCCAGGTGGTGGGCATGACCGCGACGCTCGACGACATGGCCGGCGTCGCGGAGAGCCGGATCGCCGGCACGGTGTCAAGGCCCAGCGCCTTGGCGGCCAGGACGCGGCCGTGGCCGGCGACCAGCACGCCAGCATCGTCCACCAGCACCGGGACGTTGAAGCCGAACTCGGCGATCGAGGCGGCGAGTTGCGCCACCTGCGCCTCCGGGTGCGTCCGGGCATTCGCCGCATAGGGCGCGAGCGAGGCCACCGGCATCATCTCGACGCAAAGGTCAGGCAGCATCGGCGATGGCCTCCACGCGCGCCGCAGCGACGGCGTCGTAGTCCCGCCCATCCTCGGCCAGGGTGACCGACAGGTCCGGGTGCAGCGGGCGCCAGCGGGCGATGGCCAGGTCGACATAGGCCGGCGCGAGTTCGATGGCCCGCACCCGCCGGCCGGTTCGCTGGCCAGCCAGGATGGTGGTGCCGGAGCCGGCAAACGGCTCGAACACCACCTCGCCCTCGTCGGTGTAGGCCTGGATCAGGAACTCGGGCAGCGCGACCGGGAAGACCGCCGGATGCTCGGTCTCGATGCCGCGGCCCTTGTGCCGGGTGACCCTGCTGGCCCCGGACATTGTCGAGGCGATCCTGAATGCTAGCTGTTTGGTTTCGGGATTTGGTGGTGCGGGTCATGGATGAACCTGGACGGCTCCTCTGTCCAGGCTTTGCAGATAGCTTCGGGGGGTGTGAGGCCGGGTAGGGTCTTCAGCCGGCGGGCGAAGTTGCAGGCGATGATGACGTTGGCCAGGTGCTGTCGGAGCTGCTGGTGGCTCTCGTAGTGGAACCGCTTGACGGTGGCCTCTTTGATGGTTCGGTTCATTCGCTCGACCTGACCGTTGGTCC